>NZ_CP161812.1:5431563-5733316 GCF_040801775.1 Luteolibacter sp. Populi | reverse complement strand
GCGCGGGAGGTCCGTCTCAATGTCTTTCGCGTGCTGGCCTGGGAGAATCCTCTGGCCGCATCCAGCCTGCTGGCCAGCCTGCCGGAGAAGGAGCGAAAGCCCGCGTTGCTCAACTACAGCACCTCTGACTTTATCGAGGGGAATCCTGCCGACTTCCACGCCATCGTCGCCCTTGCGCCCGGCCCCGATAGCCCCGAGGAAACCCAGGCGCGCACCGCCGCGTGGGAGGAATTTTCCAAGGGTGCTTACCGGAAATCCGCCGATGACTACATCGAGTGGGTCCGCCATTTGCCACACGGTCCGAACCGGGATGCCGCCCGGGCCACCTTGGTCCAGCGGATCAAGCATAGCCCCCATCTCTATCTCGTCGAAGAGTTCCAGAAGCCCTGATCCCATGAATTCATTCTCCACCCGCCGCTGCCTGCTGTTAGGCACCACGCATCTGCTTGCGATCGCAGCCGGAGTCGTTCTCTTCCGCAGTATTCCCGGGTTCCCGCCGAAGGTGCAGGCCCCGCCAGCCCCCGCCGTCTCCGGGCTTCCAAAGGAGGCAGCCGATCCTCCTTCAGGCGAACGACGCCCTGAGAGTCCGCCCGCCGCCAGCGTCTGCGAGGCCGCTTGGCGGACACTCGCCTGGCAGGGCCTCCCCCTGGCGGAACGCCGCCGTGCCGGAGCCCTGATCCTGCGCGATTGGATACAAGCGGATTGGCGCGCGGCGCTGGATGCCGTGATGAAGGAAAACTCCTCTGATAGCATCTATCTCGGCGAGTTCCTGGACCAGTTCGTCCGCGACCCTATCGCCCCTTGGGAGATTATCGAAAAGAAAACATATGGGGCCCGAACCGATTCCTTGAAGATCTATTGGAGAGAAGCCCTCCTTCGGGTCAGCCCGAACAATCCTGCCCGCCAGAAGATTCTCACCAGTCTTCCCGAACCGGCGCGGAGGGCCTTCGTCTCCGCCCGCTGACACCCACCCGTGGGAATTCAGGCGTGAGCGGCCCTCCGGTCCTTGGAATTTGGAGTTGAACCCCGGAATTTCAGGCCCCCCACCCGTCATGACGTAATGGTTCACCGGCCCGATCCATGGGATCCTCCGTGCATGACCAGCGCCACCCTCCACCGCCGTCTGCTCCGCCTCCTCGCCGGTGCCATGCTCGCCACCACGGTCTTCGGCCTGCCGATTGAAGGACCGAGGCGGAAGCTGCGCATGGCCGAAGCCGAGCCGGTGCAGAGCCACCAGGTAGTGGAAGCCCGGCAGGCTTGAGCCGGTCCAGCTTGGAGTTACCAGGCAAGATCCAACTCGCGACCGCCGGAACGAGCTTCGCAGATCGAAGCGATTTCAACCTCCCCACTGGAATCCGCTTTCCACCGTCCGGCCAAGGCAGCCCAAGCATCCGCCATGGCTTCCGATTCTTTGTTCCCGGTCTCGGAAGAATTCTCCTCCCGACCGGAAGAGTTCTCTTTTCCGATGTTCATGGCCCGAGACTACCGGCTCGCAGGGAATGCCACAAGCCTCAGGGCCCCGCTTCGGCGGTTTTCCCCGCGATCCTCTTCCAATCCGCTTCCTCCAAGCAGCACGGATCCGCCGCCACCCAATGCCCGGGTTCAAGCTCGCGCAGCGATAGGTCCGCGCCAATCGTCTCCTCGTAGCGCGGATGCTTGATGCGGTGGCCGAAGGCGCTGCCCTTCGGCGGGTCGATCGGCGAGGGCACATCGCCCTCCAGAAGAATGCGCTTTTTCTCCAGCGTGGGATCCGGCTCGGGGATCGCGGAGAGCAGCGCCTTGGTGTAGGCATGCTTCGGGCGATGGTAGATCGCATCGGAGTCCGCCAGCTCGACGATTTTGCCCAGATACATCACCGCCACGCGGTCGGAGATGTGCTTCACCACCGCCAGGTTGTGGGCGATGAAAAGGTAGGAAAGCTGGAGGTCGCGCTGCAGCTCTAACAAAAGGTTCAGCACCTGCGATTGCACCGAGACGTCGAGCGCGGACACCGCCTCATCGCAAACGATCAGCTTGGGGTTCAAGGCGATGGCGCGGGCGATGCCGATGCGCTGGCGCTGGCCGCCGGAGAACTCGAAAGGGTAGCGGTCGGCAGCGGCGCTCTGCAGGCCCACCCGCTCTAACAGCTCATCCACCCGCTTGCGCCGTGTCTGGGAGTTTCCCAGGCCGTGGATCACCAGAGGTTCCTCGATGATCTCGCGCACGCTGTGGCGGGCATTGAGCGATTCCACCGGATCCTGGAAGATCATCTGGATCTGGCGGCGCAGCGGCTGCATCCCGCCGCGACTCAGCTTGGTGATGTCCTTGCCGTCGAAATGGACCGAGCCCCCGTTGGCCTCGTTGAGGCGGACGATCGCCCTTCCCAAGGTGGACTTCCCGCAACCGGACTCGCCGACCAGGCCGAGGGTCTCGCCGGGCGCAATGTCGAAGGACACGCCATCGACCGCGCGCACCGAGCCGATCTGGCGGTGGAAGAGTCCACCCGAAACCGGGAAGTGCACCTTGAGATCGCGGACTGATAGGATCGGTGTCATACCTCGGTGGATGCGTAGCAGCTCGGACAGGCCTCGACCCAATGGCCGGGGCTTACCTGGATGAAGGGAGGGCGCTCGCGCAGCAGCTTGGAAACCTGGCGATCCAGGCGCTGGCAGAAGCGGCAGCCGGGCACCAGATCCTTGAGCGAGGCGACCATGCCCGGGATCACCGGCAGGATCGCCTTGCGCGGCGTTTCCAGTCGCGGGATCGAGGCCAGCAGACCGCGCGTGTAGGCGTGCAGCGGACGGGCGAAAAGCTCCTTCACCGGCGCGCGCTCGACCACCCGGCCGGCATACATCACCACCACTTCGTCGCAGGTCTCCGCGATCACTCCCAGATCGTGCGTGATGAGAATGAGCGACATGCCCATCTCCGCCTGGAGGCGCTTCATCAGATCCAGGATCTGCGCCTGCACCGTGACATCGAGCGCGGTGGTCGGCTCATCGGCGATCACCAGATCGGGCCGCAGTGCGAGGGCCATGGCGATCACCACGCGCTGGCGCATGCCCCCGGAAAGCTGGTGCGGGTAGTCCCCTGCCCTGAGTTCCGGCGCGGGAATCTTCACCAGCCGCAGCATCTCGACCCCTGCCTCCCAAGCCTTCCTCCCGCTCATGCCCTTGTGGATCATGAAGCACTCCGCGAGCTGCTTGCCGATCCGCTGCACCGGGTTGAGCGCGGTCATCGGCTCCTGGAAAATCACGCCGATCTCGTTGCCGCGGACCTTGCGGATTTCCTTCGGGCTGAGCCGCGTCAGGTCGCGGCCTTTGAAGTTCACCTCGCCCTGCAGGATCTTGCCCGAGGGCTGCGGCAGCAGGCGCACGATCGACATCGCCGTGACGCTCTTGCCACAGCCGGACTCGCCCACGATTCCCAAGGTCTTCCCGCGGGCAATGTCGAAGGACACCTGATCGACCGCGCGGACGAGTCCCGCATCGGTATCGAAGGCCGTGATCAGATCGCGGATCTGAAGGAGGGGTTCGCTCATTCGGCGGTCTTCTTTTCGCGGTGTTTGTCGTAGACCGTGTTCTTCTCCGGGAAGCTCTTCCCCGACTTCATCGCTTCCAGGGTCTCCTTCTTGATATCCTGATCGATCCACAGCACGTGGTTCATCTGCGGGTCATTGCCGAGGCGGACGTTGAAATCATCCGGCCAGCGCACCCAGCGCCAGAAAGCCGTGCGGAAGAAAGGCCGCCGGATCGCCGGTACCCACACGGCGCGCTCGTGGAAGATCTCCTCAAGCTGGTGCGTCGTATCGCGCACCACCTCCTCGCTTCGCGCCGCACGGTTCGCCTCCAGGATGGGGTCCACCGTGGGATCTGCGAAGACCGAGATGTTGTTGGTCATCGGCTTCGGCTTGTCCGTCCCCGGCTCGTAAGCCTCCTTCGAGTGGAAGCCCTGATAGAAGTCCGGGAAGGGCAGCTGCCCCTGCCAACCCAGCAGCGCCATCTCGTGTTCCTTGCGCTGAATCTTCGCGAAGAAGGCACTGTTGTCCATGCCCTCCAGCTTATACTCCACGCCGGCCTTCTTCGCCTCCTCCTTGATCCGCAGCATCCACGAATCATACTGCGGCTGCTTCAGGTAGCTGATGGTGAAGGACAGGCGGCGGCCCTGCGCATCCTGCAGGATACCATCCTGCCCGGCTTGGGTGAAACCGGCCTTGGCGAACGCCGCACGTGCCAGAGTCACATCGAAGGGCCGTGTCTTGAGCGTCTGGTGGGAATAGTTCGCATAGCCGGCCTCCAGCGTGTTCAGGCGCTCGGCATCCCCGCGCAGGTCGAAGTCGATCACCTTCTGCCAATTCGAGGCATGCTGCAGGCCGATGCGGACATCCTGATTCCCTAGCAGCGGCTGGTGGTGGTTGAGATAGAGGCCCACCGAAATCGCCGGGTACTGATTGTAGTAAGTGACCTTCTCGATGTAGCCCTTGAAGACCTGCGGGATCTCGGTCTGCTCATACCACTTGACCGGATCGATCGGGAAGAACAGGTCCAGGTCCCCGAGCTTGAACATCTGAAACACTTTCTCCGTATCCCGGACCAGCAGGTATTCGAGCCGGTCGGGATTGAAACGGTAGCGGTAGTACTTGCGGTCCTTTGCCCACCAGTCCTTCACGCGGGTCAGGGAGATCGAGCGGCCCTTGCGGATGTCCTCCGCGCGGATCTCGTAGGCCCCGGTGGTCGGCCGCGGACGCCAGTTGTAGCGCGCCTCGAAGTCGGGACCGAATTCCTTGAAGAAGTCCTCCTGATAGACCCACGACCCGCCTGCAACATACGGGGCCAGGGGCTTCGGCGTGGACATCCGCAGGCAGAAGTAATCATCCCCGTAGCTCGCGATACCCCAGAATTCCTCCCCCACGTAGTTGCGGTAGAAGGGCTCGCTGAGGTAGTCGGAAAGGTACATGTAGTACGACATCATCCAGTCGCGCGATGTCACCTTCTTGCCGTCCGACCAGCGGGCCTCGGGATCGATGTGATAGTAAACCTCCTGTCCGTCAGCCGACACGGCCCAGCGATCCGCCAGCCCCGGAATCATCTTGGCCGTGTCCGGGTGAAGCATCACGGGATACAGCTCGATGTCGTCCGTGTGATAGGAACGGAAGCTGTTGTTCGCCTCCGCCCCGATCGGACGGATGGTCGCGGGAAAAGCGTAGCCTTCCAAGTAGTAGTGCAGGGTCCCGCCCTTCTTCGCCTGCGGCGAGCCGATGTCCGGCTGGTCCTCGCCCGAGGTCCACTGCAGGTCCTGCGGCAGGTCTTCGGGCTTGAGGAATTCGAAGTAGGTGGGCCGCTCGCTGCGGCGCTTCAGGCCATCGAGCAGCGCGGTCTTTTCCTTCCGATCCTTATCGGAGAGCTGGCCCGCCAGCGCGGCCTCGGTCGCCTTGAGATCGGTCGCCAGCTTGGCCATGACCTTCGCGTTGTAGCTCTTGTAGAAGGCCTCGCGCTCGGCGGTGTTGTCGTACGGTTTGGCGCTGAGATCCTTCTTGCAGGAACTCAGGAAGAAGCTCGCCAGGCCCAAGGCGAAGGCGGCGATGATAAGAGCCGGTCGCTTCATTGGTAGGTGGTGAATTTCTTGGGATCGAAGGCCTCGCGGATCGCCTCGCCGATGAAGGTGATCAGCAGCAGCACGCTGACCATCACCGCGAAGACCGAGCATACGATCCATGGCGAGGAAAGGTTCGAGGTGCCGTCTTCCAGCACCCGGCCCCAGCTCGGATAGCTGTCCGGCAGGCCGAAGCCGAGATAGTCCAGCGCCGTCAGCGAGGTCGCCAGACCGGCGAAGGTGAAAGGCAGCAGCGTCACGATCGTGGAGATCGCATTCGGCAGGATGTGGCGGAAGATCACCCGCGCGGTCCCCGCTCCCTGGACCCGCGCCGCCGCGGCATAATCGCGCGCCTTCTCCCGGTAGGTGGCGGTGCGCAGATAGGCCGAGATGCCGATCCAGGAAAAGGCCGCAAAGATCACCACGATCGTCATCAGGTCGATGTTATCGCGACCGATGTTCGCGGTGATGATGATCACCACCAGCAGGAAGGGGATGTTGCTGATGATCTCGACAATCCGCTCCACGATCAGGTCGAAGGCTCCGCCCAGGTAGCCTTGAAGGCAGCCGATGGTGATGCCCGCGCCGTAGATCAGCAGGAAGAAAAGGAAGGCCGCCTTCACGATCACCTGAAAGCCTCCGAAGAGCTGCGCGGCGATATCCCAGCCGTTCGAATCCGTGCCCAGAAAGTGCTGCTCCGCGAGGGTGGGCGGCGCGGGCTTGTAGAGCAGTTGCACCCAGGGGATTCCCGCGGCCACAGGTCCGCCATCTTCGGCGGAGGTCTCCACCAGCTTGCCCTCGAACCAGGTCTGCTTGCCGGCGAATTCACCCTTGCCATCGAAGAGCGTGGCCGGCCCCTGCAGCAGGCCGCTGCGGAAGCGCGCGTCGCGTAGCTTGATGTCCTGGCTCTTCGGCCAGTACTGCACCGCATAGCCGCTGAAGGGCTCCTTGCCGCCGGGAAAGTAGATCTTGCCCTCCGACTCCACCAGCGGGCGCTTCTGGAGTTCGTCGGAATCGAGCACCGGGTCCCAGGGAACCGGCGGCATGATTACCTTGCCGCCTTTGTTCTCCTCCTTGAAGCGCTTGGCCAGCACCCGGTAGTCCACTTCCTGGTCCTCCCCTCCGCCGAAAAATTCCTCGGTATAGGTCCTCTGTTGAAACGCGGGGAAAAGCCACTCCCCGTTATAGTTCACCGCCAGGGCTCTGCGGCCGACCAGCGTCTGGTCCAGCGCCGCCAGCACCAGCAGGAACACGAAAATCCGGAAGGCCCACCAGCCCCGGCCGATCGCCTGGAAGCGGCTCAGGCGGCGCAGGGTCAACGGATTCCAGTGGAAGCCCCCCCGAAGGCGATCATCAGGACGCCGACCAAGCCGGTCAGACCCGCGAAGGCATGGCCGATGTAACGCTCCTGGGTATATCGCCAGTCACCCGGCCGGAAGGCTCCCGGCTCGGCATGGAAGGAGTAAAACCACCGCAGCGAGGGCAGCGAGAGTCCGGCCTCATACGACCAGGCCGCGGCGATCGCCACGAGGATCAGGAGCAGTCCTATTTTCCGGGGAAAGGTCATCTCATTTATAGCTCACCCGTGGATCGACCAGCGCGACTAACAGGTCCGAAATGATTTTCCCGAAGGCGGTCAGCACCGCCGCGACGAAGAGCACGCCCAGCATCACCGGCCCGTCCCGCTCCACCACCGAGGTGAACTGCAGCAGGCCGAAGCCATCGATATCGAAGACCTTCTCGATCAGGATCGATCCGGCCACGAGGTAGGCCAGGTTGTCGCCGAAGGTCGTGGCTATCGGGATGATCGAGTTGCGGAAAGCATGCCCGAAGACCGCCCGCGGATAGGACACCCCCTTGGCCGTGGCGGTGCGCACGTAGTCCGACGCCATGTTGTCCATCAGGTTGTTCTTCACCAGCATGGTCATCATCGCGAAGCTGCCGATGAGGTAGCAGACCAGCGGCATGAAGGTGTGCGAGGCAAGATCCTTGATCTTCCCGGCCAGCGGCAGCGTCTCGAAGTCGTCCCCCGTGAAGCCGCGGATCGGGAACCAGCCGAGCTTCGCACCCAGCACCACCACCATCAGCGAACCGAGCGCGTAACCGGGGATCGAGTAGCCGGTGAAGATCGCCGCCGAGCTGAGGTTGTCCACCCAGGTGCGGTGCTTGATTGCCTTGAGAATCCCGAGCGGCAGGCAAACGCTGTAGAGGATCAGGATCTGGATCACGCCGAAGTAGGCGGAAACCGGCATGCGCTCCCGGATCATCGAAATGACCGGCTCCTGGTACTTCTCCGAGGTCCCCAGGCTGCCTTGCAGCAGTCCATCGTAGGCAGGCTTGTAGAGCACCGCGCGATACTCCGGTTTATCCGCCAAGGTCACGCCCCCCATCCACTTGTCCCAGCGCCTCACCTGCTCCTCGGGACTGCGCAGGCGGACTTGCCAGTCGGAGAGATCGACGCCTTCCGGCCCCTTGAAGCTGACCTGCCCGCCATCGCGGGTCACGGTCACCGTGTAGACGGTGCCGGGAACGGCCACCTCCACCTGCGTGGCCCCTTTCGGAAATTCCTCGCCGGTTTTCTGGATGTCGCGCGGCGCAGCGCCGAGCCACTCCGCATAGCCGCGCAGGATGCTCTTGTCGTAATTCTTCTTCTCCTCGATCTCCAGAACCTGGGCGGCGGTGACCGAGGAACTGCCGGCCTGGGCCCGGGTCCGCTTGCCCTCCCCGCCGACCAGCGCGGTCAGCGCGGTCTCCACCGGCCCGCCTTTCGCCAGCCGGTTGATCGCGAAGACCAGCGCCGTGATCCCCAGCAGCGTGAGGGGGATCAGCAGCAGGCGGCGCAGGAAATAGGCTTTCAAATGGCGGCGTGGAACAGGCGGTTCCGGCGTTTCTAACCTCTCCCGGCACCCTTGCAAGTCCCCGCGGGCGTTTCGTGCCGGTTTTGCCGTAAACGGCGGGGAAGATGCAAAAGTCCGACTAAAAGCGACACGGGGGGTGAATTTTTCCCTGCAATCCCGGCCCGGGACAAGCTAGTGCTGCGGGACGACATGACACGCTGTGCCCTTTTCCTGCTCCCCGCCCTCCTCTGCCTGACCGGCTGCCAGAAGGAAACGCAGGTCGAGAAGGCAAACCGCGATGGCATCTTCCTGATGGGCAATTCCTCGGAGCCGAAGGCCCTGGACCACCAGCTCGTGACTGGCGTGATCGAAAGCAAGATCATCGGCGCGTTGTTCGAGGGACTGGTGGGGGACGATCCCGAAAAGGACGACGGGCTCCCTCCCGGGGCGGCGGCTTCCTGGGAGCACAATGCGGACATGACCGAGTGGACCTTCCGCCTGCAGCCGGAGGGCCGCTGGTCGGACGGATACCGGGTCACCGCATACGACTTCGTCTTCGCCTACCACCGGATGCTTCACCCGGACCTCGCCGCGCCTTATGCGGAGATGGTCTATCCCCTGAAGAACGGAGAGGATTACAACAAGAACCTCCGCGGCCGGATCCTGCTCCACGCCAATGTCGTGCCAGGCGTGACCTGGGAGGACGCGAAGGATATCGCCTTCGCCGGGGATGCAAAGGTGGCTCTGGAAAAAGGCGCGAAGTGGCCGGATAGCACCACCGACGCACAGCGCCTGGATTTCGTAAAGGGCACCGGACTGGATGCCCTCGGCAAGGAAGCCTTGGAGTGGATCGCCGCCGATCTGACCCGCTATCCCTGGCCCGCCGGCTTCGATCCCGTGAAGGCGAAAAGCCTGGTGGACGTCATGGCCGCCAAAGCGGGGGATGACCTCTTCGAGCTGGCGAACGTGGGCGTGAGCGCCCCGGACGAACTCACCCTGAAGTTGGTGCTCCGCGAGCCGGTCCCCTACCTCCCCTCCCTGGTGCGGCACTACACCTGGTTCCCGGTGCCACAGCACGTGGTGCTCCAGCACGGCAAGATCTCCGACCGCTTCACCGAGTGGAGCCGCTATCCGAACCTCACCGGCAACGGTGCCTTCAAGCTGAAGATCTGGCGCGTCCACGACATGATCGAGGTCGAACGCAATCCCCACTACTGGGACAAGGCCAACGTGGGCATCAACGGCGTGCGCTTCCTGCCGATCGAGAATCCCTACACGGAAACCCGCGCCTTCCTCGCGGGCCAGCTTCACACCACCTATCAGGTCCCCTCGGATCTGATCAAGGAGGTCAAGAAGAAGGCCCCGCAGGAATTCCGGCAGGAACCCTACGTCGGGGCCTTGTTCGTGCGCGTCAACACGACCCGCCCCGTCCTCTCCGATCCGCGGGTGCGGCAGGCCATGGCGCTGGCCATCGATCGCCAGCAGCTCTGCGACTACATCCTGGAAGGCTACTTCCCCGCCACCTCCCTGACCCCGAAGATGGGCAGCTACGAGCCCGACAAGATCCTCACCTTCGATCCGGAGAAGGCCAAGCAACTTCTGGCCGAGGCAGGCTTCCCGGACGGGGCGAAGTTCCCGCGCTTCACCATGCTGATCAGCCGGCCCTCCGCCCGCGCCAGCGCGGAAGCCATCCAGGCGATGTGGCGCCGCCACCTGAACATCATGGTGGACATCCAGAACAAGGACTGGGGCTCCTACGTCAGCGCCCAGCAGAATCTGGACTTCGATCTGGCCGCCGCAGGCTGGGTGGGCGACTACCTCGACCCTACGACGTTCCTTCACATGTGGACGGAGGGCAATGGCAACAACAACACCGGCTGGCACTCCAAGGACTACGAAGCGCTGCTCTCCAAGGCTGCCCTGGAGCCCGACCCCGCGAAGCGCCTGGAGGTCCTGAAACAGAGCGAGACCCTGATGATGAGCGCCTATCCGATCCTGCCCTTCGCCTGGTACTCCCGCAATTACATGCTACGTCCGGAAGTAAAGGGCTGGCATCCGCTGCTGCTCGACAACCATCCCTTGAACACCCTCCGCCTCGAACGCTGAATCATGTTCCGCACCCTCTTCAGCCGTTTCCTGCAGGGCCTGATCGTCCTATTCGTGCTCTTCACGATCACCTTCTTCCTGATCAAGGCGCTACCTTACGGCCCCTTCCAGAGCGACAAGGCCATCCCCGGCCACATCCGCGAGAAGATCGAGGCCTACTACGGTCTCAACGAGCCGGTCTATGTCCAGTACGGCAGGACCCTCGGCAACTTGCTGAAGGGCGATGCCGGCGCGAGCATGCGCCTGGAAGGACTGCCGGTGACCGATATCATCACCCAAGCCTTCCCGAATTCCATCCAACTCGGCGTGGTGGCCATGGCCGTCGCGGTCCTGCTCGGGATCCCGCTCGGGGTCTTCGCGGCGTGGAAGAAGAACACCGTCTTCGACTACGGGGCGATGATGATCGCCATGATCGGCATCTGCATCCCGAGCTTCGTGATCGGCCCGCTGCTGGCGGAGAAATTCGGGCGCGACCTGGAATGGTTCCCGGTGACCGGCTGGTCCCGCAGTTCGCCCCTGAGCTGGATCCTGCCGGCCATCACCCTGGGACTCGCCTCCGCGGCCTACCTCTCGCGCCTCACCCGGGCGGGCATGCTGGAGACCCTGAGCCAGGACTTCGTGCGCACGGCGCGGGCCAAGGGCGTGGGCGAACTCGCCATCCTGACCAAGCACTGCCTGCGCGGCGGCCTGATCCCCGCGGTGGCTTACATCGGCCCGGCCTTCGCGGCGATCATCTCCGGCTCGGTGGTCATCGAGAGCATCTTCGCCGTGCCGGGACTGGGGCTGCATTTCATCAAGGCGATCGAAACCGGGGATACCCCGGTGATCCTCGCCCTCGTCCTCCTCTACGGAGCCCTGATCATCGTCGCCAACTTCGTCACCGACGTGCTGGGCGTGTGGCTGAACCCGCGCTTGCGCTCCTCCCGCTGAAGAATCCCGTGAGCAACCCCGTCATCGCCGTCAACGTATCCGCCGAGCAGGGCACCTCCCTCTGGAAGGACGCCGCGCGCCGTCTCAAGAAGAACCACGCGGCAATCGCCGGGCTGGTCACGGTGACCGTGATCATCCTCGCCTGCCTGATCCTGCCCTCGATCGCCGGCCTGCTTGCCGATCCGAACCTGCAGAACCTGCCGAACAAGAACCAGCCGCCGGGCGGGGCCCATTGGTTCGGCACCGATCACCTCGGGCGCGATATCTTTTCCCGCGTGCTCTTCGGCGGGCGGATCTCGATCGCCGTGGGCCTGATCACCACCTTCGTCTCCATCACCATCGGCGTCTGCTGGGGTGCTTTCGCCGGCTACTGCCGGGGGGCGGTGGATGCAGTCCTGATGCGGATCGTGGACATTCTCTACGCCCTGCCCTTCCTGATCGTGGTGATTCTTCTGGGCAAGACCATCGAGCCCCTCACCAGCAAGCTGACCGAGGCCGCGATCAATCTGGTGGCCGGAGCCAACGCGGACTCCGCCCAGGTCAACACGACCCGCACCTGGATCGAACCGATCACCACCCTGGTCCCCCTGTTCCTCGCGATCGGCACGCTCTCGTGGCTGACGGTTTCGCGGATCGTGCGGGCGCAGGTCCAGAACGTGGCGAGCATGGATTTCGTGGAAGCCGCCCGCTCGCTGGGCCTCGGCCACCTGCGCATCCTCTTCCGCCACATCCTGCCGAACAGCATGGGCCCGATCATCGTTTACACCACCCTGACCATCCCCGGGGTCATGCTGCTGGAAGCCGTGCTCTCCTTCCTGGGTCTGGGCGTCAAGCCGCCTAACAGCTCCTGGGGAATCCTGATCGAGGAAGGCTCGAACCGCATGCTCTCCAATCCCTGGCTGCTCTTCTTCCCCTCCCTCTTCTTCTCCCTCACCCTCTTCTCCCTGAACTTCCTCGGCGACGGCCTGCGCGACGCGCTCGACCCGAAGTCCGCGAAGGATTAGGGAATGCCTGTTACCCGCATCCACCTCCGCCCCATGCCTGCCCCCGGGACCGCGGAGGCTCTGCCCCGCAGAAGCCACCCTGGCAGCGCTCTTCATCGCGCGGTGGTAGTGGAAAGCGCCATCGCTTGGTTGCCTACCCTTTCGTGTCGAGGGCAACGAGGGACCGTTCTGCGGGGCAGTGCCTCCGCGCCCCCAGCGGTAAAGCCGTCCGCGGAGCATCACGGAAATAGGGGTAACGGGCTGACTCCTTTGGCCGTTGGCCCCGCTGCCATCAATTTCCTCTCGCCAAACCATCGATCACATGTGTTCATCCGAACCATGTCCAATCGAATTGCCGACATGCCGACGGACGAGCGCCCGCGGGAGAAGCTGGCGAGATTCGGCCCGACCGCGCTCGACAATGCCGAGCTGCTCGCCCTGTTCCTCCGCACCGGCGTCGTCGGCCGCAGCGCCATCCAGATCGGCCGCGACTTGCTCGATCACTACGGATCGATCGGCTCGCTCGGCAGCGCCGGCGTGGCCGAACTCTCCAAGCAACCCGGCCTCGGACTCGCCAAGGCCTGCCAGTTGGTCGCCGCCTTCGAGCTCGGTGCCCGGGCCACCCGCGAGCAGATCGGCCAGCAGCCCCTGGACACACCGGAAATCATCTACCAAACCTTTGCCGCCCAACTGGCCTGGCTGCGGCATGAAAAACTGGTCGTTGCGCTGCTGGATACCCGCCTGCGCCACGAAGGCACCGTGGAAATCAGCTCCGGAAACCTCAATGAAACGGTGGCTTACGCGAAGGATGTCCTCCGACCCGTGATCACCCGCGGTGCCTACGGCTTCGTGGTCGTTCACAATCACCCCTCCGGCGATGCCTCGCCCAGCAAGGCCGACGAGATGTTCACCCGCCGCCTGATCGAGGCCGCCGACCTGATGCAGGTCAAGTTCCTCGACCACGTCATCGTCGGCAGGCCCGACCACGGAAGGCAGCCCTACTTCTCCTTCCGCGAGGCAGGCGTCGTGGTCTGAGCCGGCTACGACTTGGAATGAGCGGCGCGATTGTCGGCGATGAATCCCCTTTGACGATCCCGCCAACCCGGTATGATTCCCCGCCGCGAACACTTTTTACCCTCGCCAGCGACCCCGTTCCCGCCTACCCCGCCACCGCCATGAGCGCTACGCAACTCGATCAACTCAAGCAGTTCACCACCGTCGTCGCCGATACCGGCGACTTCGAGTCGATGAAGGCCTATCAGCCTCAGGATGCGACGACCAATCCCTCGCTGATTCTTCAAGCCTCCGAGAAGCCTGCCTACAAGCACCTCGTCGACAAGGCCGTGGCCGAGTTCAAGGGTGGCTCGCTCTCCGGCCAGGCACAGATCGATGCCGTGCTCGACCGCATCCTGATCCTCTTCGGCCTTGAGATCCTCAAGATCGTCCCAGGCCGCGTTTCGACCGAGGTCGACGCCCGCCTCTCCTTCGACACCGAGGCCACCGTCGCCAAGGCCCACCAGCTCATCGCCGCCTACGAAAAGGAAGGTATCCCCAAGGAGCGCATCCTGATCAAGATCGCCTCCACCTGGGAAGGCATCAAGGCCGCCGAGATCCTCGAAAAGGAAGGCATCCGCTGCAATCTCACGCTGCTCTTCTCCTTCGCCCAGGCCGTCGCCTGCGCCGAAGCCGGCGTGCGCCTCATCTCGCCCTTCGTCGGGCGGATCCTCGATTGGTACAAGGCCTCCACCGGCAAGACCTTCGAAGGCGATGAAGACCCGGGCGTGATCTCGGTGAAGCAGATCTACACCTACTACAAGAAGTTCGGCTACAAGACCCAGGTCATGGGAGCCTCCTTCCGGAACAAGGGCGAGATCCTCGCGCTGGCCGGTTGCGACCTGCTCACCATCAGCCCGGGCCTGCTCAAGGAACTCCAGGACTCCACCGAAACCGTCGAACGCCGCCTCTCCCCGGAAGAATCCGCCAAGGCCGACCTCGAGAAGGCCAGCTTCGACGAGAAGTCCTTCCGCTTCGCCCTCAACGAAGACGCCATGGCCACCGAGAAGACCGCCCAAGGCATCCGCGCCTTCGCCGCCGACATCGTGAAGCTCGAGAAGCTCGTAGCCGGCCTGCTCTGAGCCGAAAGCCAAGATCCGGGATCTCAGATTTCAGATTTCAGATTTGATAAGCCCGCACGCCTTCACGGTGTGCGGGCTTTTCGTTTCCGCGTGGAAGCACGGACGGCTCTACCGCTGGGAGCGCGGAGCCACCGGCCCGCAGAACGGTCCCTCGTAGCCCGCGGCACGAAGAGGTAGGCAGAAAGGTGGCGGCGCTCTCCACTCCCATCGCGCGATGTTGCTCCGGCTGCTTCTGCGGGGCAGTGCCTCCGCGCTCCCAGGCGCTGGCGCTCCACTCTCACGAATCCGCTGCACTCAATCGCTCGAGAGCCTCCCCCAGACCCGCCCCGCTCCTGAAATCACAGGCTCTCTTCCAAAACCCGCCAAGCCCTCCCTCCCCCGGCACGACCAGTGCACGCCGCCCTTCAATCTTGGCAATCTCCTCCAAGCCCGCATCCCCCCCATCCAACCCGATCAACGAGAACTTCCCTGCCATCAAACAGCGCAGGATCAGTCCCGCATCGGTGATCTTCACCGGCATCTTGAAGACCGCTCCCTCCGATACCCCTACCGCCAGCGGCTCGAAGGGCGATACCCCCTCCACTCCAAAAAAAGCCGCAGCCGCACCCGCGGCCAAAGCGAGGCGAACGACCTCCCCCGCCATCCCCAAATCCGTGCAGTGCGGACAAACCACCACCAAGGCATCCCCTTCCAAGGTCTTGATGAAGGGCGCGACATTGGCGGTCTCGTCCGGCATCTTCGCAACCCCCAGGATCCCGCCATGCCGCTCCGGATCACCGAGTCCCGCAAGCTCGTCAGCAGGGCGGCGCAGCACTTCCATGCCGCTCCACGCCGGCACTTCCCAAGCATGATTCTCCGCAATGAGAACACCCGGCACTTCCCACCACCCGGCTAGAGCCGCTTCCACGCTCGCCCGGCCCTCCAGCAGCACCCAGGGATCGCGGCGGGCTTCGAGCTGCGAGCGGAGGGTTGCAAGCCATTCGGGTTCCACGCGGCTTCCGGTAACATCGGAACGACAAATCACGAATTCCGAATTTCCGAATGACCCATGACGTGCAAGAAAGAAGGCCGATTCATGTCTTTCCCTCGCACCATTCGTCATCCGGGAATTCGACATTCGTCATTCCGCAGCCGTCTGCTCCTGTGGCCTCTTCTAATCCTTGGCGCTGCGGCCGAACCCCTGCCGAAGGATTTCACGCCGCCGCCCGCGGTGCTGGAAGCCCAGGTCGCGGACGAGGGCAGGAAGGTCTGGAACACCCGCTTCTTCCGCCTCGATTCGGACATGCCCCTGCGGGCGGCAGAGCTGGCGCGGCTTTCCCAAGTGGCGGACAGCACCGCGACGGTGCTGAGAAGCTACCCCCTGCCGCTCTTCGCCCCACCCGCCCAGCGCTCGCGGATCTCGATCTACAAGGAGGGCGAGGACTACGTGAAGGCCGGCGGCTTCCACGGCACGGCCGGCTTCTACTTCGCGCGGCGGGGGGTGGTCCTCCTGCGCGGGGACTTCTTCGTGGAAGGCGCGGACAAGGGCATGCCGCCGCACTATCACGAGGACATCATGGCCCACGAGGTGGTCCACCTGTGCATGCACAAGGTGAACCGGAAGCTGCCGCAGTGGCTGGTGGAAGGCATCGCGGAATACTTCTCCTGCGCGCATCTCGGCGGCGGACGCTACTCCTTCAGCGATATCGACAATTCGCTGCGGAACCACCTGCGCAGCCGCCTGAGCCCGAAGGATCCCGGCATCCCGCTCGAGCCGGTCGCCGGGATCGCCACGCTCGACGGCCACGAGTGGCTGGAGCATGTCACGACGATCGCGAATGAAGATCGCTACCAAGCCTACGCCACCGCCTTGCTGCTGGCGCACTACTACCTGCACGGCGGTGAGGAGAGACTGGCCACGCTGCGGACAGCGCTGGCGGCGGAGAAGCCCGCCGACCTGATCGCCCCGGCCGACGGGCCGAAGATCCAGCAGTCGATGAGCAAGTATTGGAAGTCGCGTGGACTTACCCTCGAATTCAACGCCGAAAAATGACGGCGCCACCTCCTGATATGGGGTATCCCGTCCGATTTTGGGAACACTTGGCGAATTTTTACCTAAATTAATTCTTTCCAAAGCCTGATTATATGGCAACTTCATCCACGTGCAGCGGCGCTTCGGCGTCGTGGTCACAACCGCGGAAGACCGGCAGGTCTCAAGATTGGTTTCGATCCGGGGGGATTTCGGCCAGTCATCCTGCAAGGGCTTCCAAGGTTCAGAAAAGGCGCGAATTGTAATTCCGGGGGGACTTGCGATTCGCGCCTTTCTCATTTTCCGGGGGGCTGAAGCATGGTTCCCTCCACCCGGATGAAGATCGGCATCGCCCAGATCAATGCGGTGATCGGGGATTTCCCGGGCAATGCGAAGCGCCTGCTCCAGGCCTACCGGGAATGCCTGGAGGCCGGGGCGGATCTGGTGATCACGCCCGAGCTGTCGCTGGCGGGCTACCCGCCGCAGGATCTCGTCTTCAAGTCGCAGTTCGTGCCCCGCTGCCTGCAGGCGCTCGACTACCTGGCAGGCGAGATCAAGGACGTGCCGCTACTGGTGGGCTACATCGACCGCAACGACAGCGGCAAGCCGGGCAAGCCGTTCCGCAATGCAGCGGCCTTCCTGTGGGGCGGCGAGGTCCGGGCGAAGGTCTGGAAGACCCTGCTGCCGACCTACGATGTCTTCGACGAGCGCCGCTACTTCGAGCCCGGCGAGAGCTGCGAGCCGCTGCTCTGGAAGGGCCTGCGGCTGGGCGTGACGATCTGCGAGGACATCTGGACCGAGGAATTCCAGGAACGCCCCCTCTACGAACGCGATCCGGTGCGGGAGCTGTGCGCGCAGGGCATCGACGTGCTGCTGAACCTCTCGGCCTCGCCCTTCCATCTCGGCAAGCTGGAAATCCGCCGCACCCTGCTGGCGGAGATCGCGCGGGAGGCCGGCGTGCCGGTGGTCTATGCGAACTCGGTCGGGGGAAACGACCAGTTGGTCTTCGATGGCCACTCGCTGGTCGCATCTCCCGCGGGCGGGATCGCGGTGCAGATGCCCGGCTTCGTCGAGGCCTGCCGGACAGTGGATCTCGACAAGCTGCCCGCCGCGGAGGCTCCCCTGCCCGGTCCCGGTGAGGAGCAACTGCACCAGGCCCTGGTGCTCGGCCTGAGCGACTACGCAGCGAAGTGCGGGCTCCGCAGCGCCTGCCTGGGACTGAGCGGCGGCATCGATTCCGCGCTCACGGCGGTGCTGGCGGTGGCGGCGCTGGGCGCGGAAAATGTCCACGGGCTGACCATGCCGGGGCCCTATTCCTCGGCGGGGAGCGTGGACGATTCGCTGGCGCTGGCCCGGAATCTGGGAATCCGCTGCGACACGGTGCCGATCACCGAAACTTTCGCAGCATCGCAGGCGGCACTGGTTCCGCTCTTCGGCGGGGCAAGGGAGGATGCTACGGAAGAAAATCTACAGGCACGGATCCGCGGGCTCTACCTGATGGCGCTCTCGAACAAATCCGGACACCTCTTGCTCACCACCGGCAACAAGAGCGAGTTGGCAGTCGGCTACAGCACGATCTACGGCGACATGTGCGGCGGCCTGGCACTGCTCTCGGACCTGCCGAAGACCCGCGTTTACGAGCTGGCACGCTGGGTCAACCGGGAGCGGGAGATCATCCCGTGGAACAGCATCGACAAGCCGCCGAGCGCGGAGCTGCGGCCGGACCAGCGGGATCAGGACACCCTGCCGCCCTACGAGGTGCTGGACGGGATTCTGGAGCTCTACGTGGAGCGCGGGCTCTCCGCGGAGGAGATCCTGGAACATGGCTACGAGGAGGCCACCGTGAGATGGGTGCAGCGCCGCGTGGACCTGAACGAGTGGAAGCGCCAGCAGGCCGCCCCCGGGATCCGGGTGACCACCAAGGCCTTCGGGATGGGCCGCAGGATGCCGATCGCGCAAGGCTTCCGGTAACGCTCGTTCCGGCGCGCCCGAGGAGATTCTTCCTGAATCCGATGCCTTCTCCGATCCATAAGCCCCCTTACCCCCATGCGGCCTATGATGGCAGCGTGAGGAATGAGGGGGCATCGCCCAGGACCGTATTGACCGCCCGGTCCATCTTTTCAAGGCGGAGTGTATCCGTCCGTGCTGTTGCAATGGTGCCGGAGCTTGGAACCACCCGGGAGCCACAGAAAAGGGCCGCCGGACCCGAGGGGCGAAAGAGCCCGTCGGGACTTCCAAGGAGTAGCAGAAATCGGCGGTTTCGTCAATCGGGTGGAGCAGGCCGATCCACGACTGTTAGGCTTTTTCCGGAAAGTGCCCTTCCCCCCGCGGGTTATGGCTGATAAACGCGTGGCGGCATGACTTTGGAGGAAGCACGGCGCACGCTGGGATTGGGCGCGGAAGATAATCCGACCGAACATATGGCCGAGTTCGCAGCCGCCCGCGAACGCATCGCGGAGCTGGTCCGGACGGCCCCGAACGAAACCATCGCGCTGCGTTTTCAGGACGGTCTGATCGACTTCGACCGTGCCTTGGCCGCGATGCGAGAGGAGATCGCGAAGAACGAGACCGAGACCAAGCGCCTGGAGTGGATGGATGCCGCCCGCGGCAAGGCGGAGCCGGTGGTCGTGGCGAGCGAGTGGAAGCCCAAGGACGAAGCACCGGCGGAGATCCTGACCGAAACCCGCAAGATCGAGGACGAGCCCGCAACGACGGCACTCCTGAAGATTGAGGTCCCCGCCCTACCCGCGGAGACGGAGAAAACCGAGCCCCGTCCCGCACCCCCGGAAACCCAGAAGATCGAGGTCCTGGCGGCTACGGCCCCGCCGCTGCGCCCGGCCCCGACACCGAAAGAAACCGAGGGACCGACGATCGATGTGCGCCGCAGCAGCGCCGCGCCGGTGATGGTCTTGATCCTGCTCCTGCTTGCTGGCGTGGGCGGCTGGTATCTCTGGAACCAAAACGCGGAGCGGACGCACCTCCAGGTCCAGGAACGCCTGGCCTTTCTCGAACGGCTCGGCGCGAAGATGATCGACGCCCGCCAGTGGCCGGAGGCGGATGCCGCCTACCAGGAGATCGAGCGATTGCGCCCGGGCTCGAAGACCGTCTTGCTCGGGCGCCGCAGCATCGAGGCCGGGATGGAGGAAGAGCAGCGCCAGTTCGTCGGCTATTGGTCGGGCGAGGCCAACAACGCCTTCGACTTGGGACGCCTCGAGGACGCCGCGGCGGCAGCTCGCAAGGTGCTGGACAAGTATCCGGGCGAGAAACAGATCGCCGAGCTGATGGGCAAGATCGAGCAGGCCCGCAGCATGCAGGCGCGCGAGGCCCTGGTCAGCGCGGCGACGGCGGCGATCCAGAAGCGCCGCTGGGACGAGGCGGAAACGAAGGCCAAGGAATTCACCAGCGCCTTCCCCGGGGATGCACAGGGCAACTCGCTGCTCTCCGAGATCCGCGCCGGACGCGAGAAGGACGAGAAGGACCGCATGCGCGCGAAGGAACTTCTCGCCGCCGCCAAGGTCCGCGACCTCGGGCAATTCGACCGCGAAGCGCTGGAATGGCTGCGCGAGGCGGTGGCGCTGGCCCCGGGCGACCCGGAGATCGACGCGCTGTATCAGAAGATGGCCTCCTACACCCGCACGCTGCAGGTGCCGGGCGATTTCAAGACTTTGGCCGAGGCGCTGGAATCGGCGCGCGACCGCGACCGGATCGTGGTCGCGGAGGGGACGTGGACCGGCCCCCTGATCGTGGACAAGGCAGTCACGCTGGAAGGCGCGGGCAAGGACAAGACCATCGTCGAAGTCGAGGCCGCCGCCAGCACCGCGGCCACCTTCGGCATCCACGCCGGCGGGGCGCGGGTCAGCGGCATCACCTTCCGGCACCGGGGCTTCGATCCCGGCGCGAACCGCTTCTCCGTGCTACTGGTGCGCGGGGCGGAGGTGACGATGAGCGATTGCCGCATCGCCGATTCCTCCGGCCACGGCCTGGCGGTCATCGATGCCGGACACGTCGCGGCGACGCGCTGCGTTTTCGAAAACAACGGCTGGGATGGCGTGGCGGTGCGCGGCGCGGGCAGCCGGATCGAATTCTCCAAGTGCGAGTCCACCGGCAACTTCTCCCATGGCTACGAACTTCTGGATGGCGGCTCCGGGGCGATCCACGATTGCCTGGGGCGTGACAACAGCGCGAGCGGCATCCTGGTCGACACGAAGGCGGAGAATGTCGTGATCGGGAGGAACGACCTGCGGGGCAATCGCGAGTACGGGGTGGTCGTCTATTCGGCCGCTTCCGGGCGGGTCCACGACAACCAGTGCCGGGAGAACCTGCTCGGCGGGATCGCGGTGCGTTTCGCCGCGGCGCGGGTGCTGGTGGAAAATAATCTCCTCGAGAAGAACCACGGACCCGGCCTCGCTTTGGAACGAGGTCTCCGGCCGGAATCCTTCACCACGAACCGGACGAACGCCAACGCGGGGGCCAAAAATATCGCGACCGACCTCGACTTTTCCAGCGGCGAATAAGACCGCCGCTTGACCCCCGGGCGGTGCCTCCATACCTCTCCGGGATGGAACCGCTCTACGAGGGAAAGGCGAAGCGACTTTGGGCGACCGCGGACCCGAATGTGCTGCGCATGGAGTTCAAGAACGACGCCACCGCCTTCAATGGCGAGAAGAAGGCGCAGTTCGAGGACAAGGGGCGGCTCAACAACGCGATCAGCACGCTGATCTACGGCTTCCTCGAAAAAGAAGGCGTGCCGACGCACTTCGTCCGCCAGATCGACGATACGAACGTCGAGGTCCGCAAGGTCGATATCCTGATGGTCGAGGTGATCATCCGCAATCTGGCCGCGGGCAGCTTTTGCAAGCGCACCGGGATCGAAGAGGGCAAGCCCTTCGGCGAGCCGATCATCGAATTCTGCATCAAGAGCGATGAGCTGGGCGATCCCCTGATCAACGACGACTACATCCGCGAACTCAAGCTGGCGACCCCCGGGGAACTGGCCTTCCTGCGCACGTCGGCACTGAAGGTGAACTCGATCCTCGGCAAATTCTTCGCGGAGTGCGGGCTGAAGCTCGTCGACTTCAAGCTGGAGTTCGGCCGTCTGGCGACCGACCCGGCGACGGTGGTGCTCGCGGACGAAATCAGCCCGGACGGCTGCCGTCTGTGGGACCTCAAGACCGGCGAGAAGATGGACAAGGACCGCTTCCGCCGCGACCTCGGTGGAGTGATGGAGGCCTATGCCGAAGTGCTGGAGCGGGTAAAGGTCGCGGTGGCTGGTTGAGCCATGGCAAACTCATGAAGCAGCGCGCCACGGTAGAAATTTCGCTGGATGCCGCGGGCTTCACCACCACCCGCGGCACCCGGGTCGATTGGGCGGAAGTCGGCGAGATCGTCGCCTCCAAGGAAGACCTGTTTTCCGTCGACGAGATTTGTGTCGGATTCCGTTACGCCGATAGCGACGACTACCAATGCGTCGACGAAAGCGATGCGGGTTACAAGGAGTTGCTTGCCGCGCTAGAGTTGAACTTTCCGGGGATAAAGACGGATTGGTTTTCCGACGTGGCCTTTCCCGCCTTCGAAACCAATTGGACTGTCTTGTGGAGTAAGACGGCGCAAGTGCAGTCGTAATCCGAACACAGCCTGAAACAGCACCACCATGGACCTCATCACCCGCCTTCAGGAACTCCCTAGCCACAAGTATGCGATCGCCGGCGTCTGTCTGGTGATCGTGATCGGCTTCCTGCTGAAGCTCGGCTGGGGGCTGCTGATGAAGGCCGTGTTTCTGGGAGTGTTCGTGGTGCTGGCGCTGGTGGTTTTGCTGGCGGTGCAGGGGTAGGCGGGCGGAGCCGCGCAGCTCCGCGTGGATGCGGTGCCGGGTCGCCCTTCTGCCATTGCCCTACCGGGCTTTTTTGGCGACGGCGAGGAGGGTCTGGAAGTTGGGGGGCTCGGGTTCGCGGTCGACGACGGCGGTCTCGACTTCGGTGAAGCCGGCTTTTTCGAGCATGGTGGCGAGCTCGCCTTCGCCGAAGCCGAGCCAGACGTCGGCGTAGAGTTCGCGGGCTTCCTCGAAGTTGTGCTGGAGGAGGTCGAGGACGACCAATTTGCCGCCGGGCTTGAGGATGCGGAAGGCTTCGGCGAGAGCTTTCTCAGGGCTGCCGGCGTGGTGGAGGGCCTGGCTGAGGAAGGCGAGGTCGACGCTGGCGTCATCAAGGGGCGGTTGCTCGATATCGCCGAGGCGGTATTCGAGGTTCTGGAGCTCGTGGCGGGCGGCGAGTTCGCGGCCGAACTCGACCATCTTCGGCGAGAGGTCGACGGCGATGACGCGTTCGGCCTGGCGGGCGAGCATTTGGGCGAGGGTGCCTTCGCCGGCGCCGAGGTCGGCGACGATGCCTTGGTTGCTCACCTTGAGGAGGGCTTCGGCGAGGCCCTTCCAGGAGCGGCCGGGGACGTAGTCCTTGCCGAAGCGGCCGGCGAGGGAGTCGAAGTAGGTGCGGGTTTTGTCGCGGCGCTTGTCCTGAAGGTGGCGGAGGGCGGAGGCGTCCTTGGCGACTTCGGGGAGTTCCCGGGCGGCCTCGGTGGCGAGTTGGCAGAGGGCCGGGCTCATTTCGGAGCGGTAGAAATTGTGTTTCCCGCTGCGTTCGTCGGTGACCAGGCCGCCGGCCTTGAGCTGGGAAAGCTGGGTCGAGATGCGGCTCTGGCCCATGCCGAGGAGTTCTTGCAAATCCGCCACGCTCAAGGCTTCCGCGTCCAGAAGGAGGAGGATTCGCAGCCGCGTGGGATCGGTCAGGAGCTTCAGGGATTTCAGCATTGACGGCATGGACGAAGCGATACATCAACCCATCGCGATTTGACGATACGAAATTCGACCCAGCTCATGAGCACCTATATTTTCTCATCCGAATCCGTCGGCGAAGGCCATCCGGACAAAGTGGCGGACACCATTTCCGACGCGATTCTCGACGCCTGCTTGGCCTACGACTCCAAGAGCCGCGTGGCCTGCGAAACCTTCGTGAAGTCGAACATCGTGGTCGTCGGCGGCGAGATCACGATTCCCAAGCTCCAGAATCTGAAGAACGGCACCACCAAGCCGATCGACGAGGTCATCAACGTGGGCAAGATCATCCGCGAGGCAGTCCGCGGGATCGGCTACACGAACAGCGATGACGTCTTCCACGCGGACCAGATATTCATCAATAACTACCTTACCATCCAGAGCCCGGACATCGCGCAGGGCGTCGATGCAAAGGAAGCGGAAGGTAAGAAGCACAAGGAACAGGGTGCCGGGGACCAAGGGATCATGTTCGGCTACGCCTGCAATGATACACCGGAGCTGATGCCCGCGCCGATCATGTATGCCCACCGCCTCGGCCGCGAGCTGACCCGCATCCGCAAGGCCGGCAAGCTGGCCAAGTGGTTGCGGCCTGATGCGAAATCGCAGGTGTCCGTGGAGTATGTCGATGGCAAGCCGACGCGGATCGTGAACGTGGTAATCTCCACGCAGCACGCTGCCGATGTGAGCCACGCCGGGATCGAGAAGTTTTGCATCGAGCAGGTGATCAAGAAGGTGCTGCCGAAGGAGATGCTCACCCCGCAGACCGAGTATTTGATCAACCCGACCGGCAAGTTCGTGATCGGTGGCCCGCAGGGGGATTCCGGTCTGACCGGGCGCAAGATCATCGTGGATACCTACGGTGGCATGGGCCGTCATGGTGGCGGCGCTTTCTCCGGCAAGGATCCGTCGAAGGTCGACCGCTCCGCTGCCTACATGGGCCGCTGGGTGGCGAAGAACATCGTGGCCGCGAAGCTCGCCGACCGATGCGAGATCCAGTTCGCCTATGCGATCGGCCACCCGGAACCGGTGAGCGTGCATGTCGATACCTTCGGCACCGGCACCAAGCCGGATGCGGAGATTCTCGCTGCAGTGCTTAAGGTTTTCTCTTTCAAGCCCGCCGATATCGTGAAGCAGCTCAACCTGCTTCGCCCGATCTATTCCAAGTCCACGAACTACGGCCATTTCGGCAAGGACGACGCCGATCTGACATGGGAAAAGACCGACAAGGTCTCCGCTCTTCAAAAGGCGATCAAGTAAGACACCACTACCAATTACTATGTCCACTACCTTTACCGACTACAAAGTCGCTGATATCTCGCTGGCTGAATTCGGCCGCAAGGAAATTGAAATCGCCGAGCACGAGATGCCCGGCCTGATGTCCACCCGTGCCAAGTATGGTCCGGAGAAGCCGCTCAAGGGAGTCCGCATCATGGGCTCGCTGCACATGACGATCCAGACGGCGGTGCTGATCGAGACGCTGGTCGAGCTCGGTGCCGAAGTGCGCTGGGTGTCCTGCAACATTTTCTCGACGCAGGATCACGCTGCCGCCGCGATTGCCGCTGCCGGGATCCCGGTCTTCGCCTGGAAGGGCGAGTCGCTGGAAGAGTATTGGTGGTGTACCTGGCAGGCGCTGGTGAATCCCGCCGGCCTCGGCCCCGAGCTGATTGTCGATGACGGTGGCGATGCCACGCTGCTCATCCACAAGGGTTACGAAATGGAGAACGGTGCGGATTGGGTGAACACGCCTTCCGACAACCACGAGGTGAAGGTCATCAAGGACCTGCTCAAGAAGGTCGGTGCCGAGCAGCCGGGCATCTTCGCCAAGATGGTGAAGGATTGGAAGGGCGTCTCCGAGGAGACCACCACCGGTGTGCACCGCCTCTATCAGATGGCGAAGGCCGGCACGCTGCTGGTCCCCGCGATCAACGTGAACGACTCGGTGACCAAGTTGAAGTTCGACAATCTCTACGGCTGCCGCGAGTCGCTGGTCGATGGCATCAAGCGTGCGACCGACGTGATGATCTCCGGCAAGGTCGGCGTGGTCTGCGGCTACGGCGATGTCGGCAAGGGTTGCGCGCAGGCGCTGCGTGGCCAAGGTGCGCAGGTGGTTGTCACCGAAGTCGATCCGATCTGCGCGCTGCAGGCGGCGATGGAAGGCTTCCGCGTGCTGACGGTCGAGGATACGCTCGGCTGGGGCGACATCTATGTCACCACCACCGGCAACTTCGACATCATCCGCCTCGAGCACATGGAGAAGATGAAGGATCAGGCGATCGTTTGTAACATCGGCCACTTCGACAACGAGATCCAGATCGACAAGCTGAATGAAGCGAAGGGCGTCAAGCGCACGAACATCAAGCCGCAGGTCGACAAGTATACCTTCCCGACCGGCAACAGCATTTACATGCTGGCCGAAGGCCGCCTGGTGAACCTCGGTTGCGCCACCGGCCACCCGAGCTTCGTGATGTCGAACAGCTTCACCAACCAGACGCTCGCGCAGATCGACCTTTGGAAGAACAAGGACATCTACAAGGCCGGCGAAGTGAAGGTGCTCGACAAGAAGCTCGACGAGGAAGTGGCCCGCCTCCACCTCGCGAAGGTGGGAGCCAAGCTGACCACCCTTTCCAAGGAACAGGCCGACTACATCAGCGTGCCGGTGGAAGGTCCGTATAAGGCGGATCACTACCGCTACTGAGGAAGTGCCAAGTTAGAAGTGCCAAGTGCCAATTTCGAAAGGCCCCGCCGGGAAACCGGTGGGGCCTTTTTGTTGTGAAGCGGGAGGGGAAAGAGGGCTACCCCTAAAGTGGGATGATGGCGGGGTGCGGTTGAGGGAGACTGCGGGTGCCGGGGTCTCCCACCCGGCTCTTTCCGCTGAACCCACGGCGGCTTTGCTTGTCTCTTTTTCAAACCCATGAAAACCCAGAAATCCGTTCTTCTCGCGGCTGCAATTGCTGCGAGCCCGCTGCCCTCGAGCGGCGATCTCGTGGCCTACCAAGGCTTCAATGGCTATGCCGCAGGCTCGCTTTCCGGCCAGACGGTGGGAGCCAATACCCAAGGGCTCAATCCGGCCGGGACCATTGTCAGCGCCGGGACCGGAGGGCCTTTCAATGTCTTCGAAGCCACCGGTATGACGTTTAGCAATCTCCTCACCAGCGGTGGCAGCGGTCTCTACAGCGATGCCTCCGGCAGGGCGTCTTATATCGGCTTCGCCTATACCGGGCCGACGGTGACGGGGAACCTTTACAGCAGCTATCTGGTCAAGCTGGTCACGGCCCAGAATGTGGCGTCGGTCGCCTCGCTGCGTGCGAATACCGCCGCTAACTCGAGCGGGCCCACCTCTTATTTCCATGCCTATGCCGATAATCCGACCAATACTTTCACCGGCAGCCAGTATGATACGAACAACGCCCTCACGGCCTCCGCGGTCACGCTGCCGACCGGCACGAACTTCGTGGTGATCGGGCGCTTCACGCGGGTCGGCATGCCGCTGTCCGTGGCCAACCCGGGTCTTGCGACCACCTTCGTCCTCAGCATCCCGCAGTTTGATTTCTTCAAGGCCGGCGGCTTCACCGATGCCGAGCTGGACGGTGCCTCGATCGGTAGCGGTCCCACGAATGTGACCTCGCGGGTGTCGGATGCACCGGTGACGACGGGCACCTTCAACAACCTGGCCTCCGGCAATGGCATCCAGTTCGGGCCTGGCAACAGCACCCTTAACCAGACTATCGCTTATGACGAGTTCCGCTTTGGCACAACCTTGGACAACGTGTTGCCCTTGGACAATTCGAATCCGGTGCCGGTCGAGATTACGCTGACTGCGAGCGGCCCCTCGGCCTCGGAACCGGTCGCCGGCTCGGAAGCGGTGGGAAGCTTCACCCTGACGAGAGCCGGTGCCACCACCGCGGGCCTGCTGGTCAATCTGACGACGAGCGGCAACGCGTCCAATGGCAGCGACTATCCGCTGATCCCCGCCGCGGTGTTCATTCCCGCGGGGGCATCCTCGCTGGTGATTCCCATGCCGGCTTTGACCGACTTCCTGGTGGAGGGAGAGGAGACCGCCACCGTGACCGTGACGGCCGGTGAGGGATACATTCTTCCTGCGTCACCATCGGCCACGGTGACGCTCAGCGATCGTCCTGCCGGCGTTCTTCCTTCGAAGAACCGCTTCGTCCAGAAGCTTGCCGCCGGATTGCCGCAGCGGATCGTGACCTATGGAACGAGCCTTACCGCCAGCGCCGCGTGGCCAAACCAGCTGAAGAATATTCTGGATTCGACATGGCCCGGCCAGACCACCCTGCTGAACCGTGCCAGCAGCGGCATGGCCTCCGACTGGGGCATCGCGAACCTGCAGGCACAGGTGATCGCCGCTGCGCCGGATGCCGTGTTCATCGAGTTCGCGGTGAACGACGCGGTGGATCGCTTCCATATTCCGGTGTCGCAGGCGCGTGCGAATCTCGAAGCGATGATCGATGGGATTCTCGCCGCCTATCCGCAGTGCGAGATCATCCTGCAGGTGATGAATCCCGTCACGGGACGTCCGCAGGGCGATGCCGGCTGGCGTCCCCAGCTTGCGCACTACCAGCAGGTCTATCGCGATGTGGCGGCGGAGCGCGGGCTGAGCTTGATCGACTATCATCCGGCCTGGCAGGCACTCCTCGACGCGGATGAAACCGAGTTTCAATTCACGCCCTACGTCCCGGATGGCCTTCATCCCAACCTGGCGGGAGAAGAAGCCGTGCTTGTGCCTCTGCTGGTATCGGCAATCGGTGCCCCGCGCCTGCCGACTCCTTCCATTATTGTCGACGAGTATCAAGCGACGCTTGAAGGCGCGTGGGTCAGCAGCACATCGACGGCCGGGGCCTACGCAAATGTCTACTTCACGGACAACAACGTCGACAAGGGACTCAAGACGGTGACCTACCATCCGGAGATCCCGGTCGCGGGAACCTATCCGGTTTACCTGCGTTGGACCGCCCTTGCCAATCGCGCCACCAACGTGCCGGTGACCGTGAACCATGTTGGTGGCTCGACCGTGGTGACGGTGGATCAGACGCGCAATGGCGGGGTCTGGTTCAAGCTCGGAGACTTCGCGCTGGCCGAAGGGGCGGAGAGCAGCGTGGTGATCTCGAATGCCGGGACCACCGGCTTCGTGATCGCGGATGCGGTGGGTGTCGAGATCCCCGCGGTGGCGCTGCGTGCGAGCAAGGGGCGCATCGGCGAGCCTGCCATCGCCGGGCCGGCATCGGAGACATCGGTGCTGACGGTCACCCGCAGCGGGCCGGTGACCGGATCACTTGAGGTCGGCTTGACCTTCGGCGGCAGCGCGGTGAACGGCACGGACTACGATCTCTTGCCTGCTAGCGTCACGATCCCCGCAGGGGCAGAGTTCGCGCAGCTGGTGATCGCGCCGAAGTTCGACGGTATGAACGAAGGACCGGAGAGCTTGACGGTGGCATTGACCCCGCCTGTGGGTCTGGTGGCTGGATACTTGACGAAGGCGTCGTTGGCGATTGTCGATGCGGATGACTCGGCTTTTGTGGCTTGGCAGCGCGCGAACTTCGATGCGGGGCAGTTGGCCGATCCGTCGATCTCCGGTCCTGATGCGGATCCGGATGGGGATGGGCTTGTGAATCTGATCGAGAACTTTGCCGGGTTCCTTCCGCTGACACCGGACAGTGCCTTCGTGACTTTGGGAACGGCGACGAGCGCAGACGTCGATTACTTTTCCATCAGCTATCCGCGTGCTCCGGGCACCGGGCTGGCCGGGCTTCCGCAGATCAGCAGCGACTTGCAAGAGTGGCATTCCGGGGCGACGTGGCTGGCATCCAGCGCGGATGTCGAGACGGACGGGGTGGTTCAGCTTATCACGGTGCGCTCGCTGGAGGCGAAAGGGTCGGTGTCGCGGGAGTTTTTGAGGTTGGTGGTGGGGCCTTGATTTTCTTGGGTTGATCGATGCTGTTAGGGTTCAGCGCTGCGCCGCCGGTATGGATGTACCGTGCGGCGCAGTTGTTTGTTTATGGAGTGCGCGAACCGGTCCCGGGCGGGAAAGAAGCTATAGCTAGCCACAATGCTGGCGCATTGGCGGGCGCGCTGCTTGGAATAGCGGATTTACCGGTGCTTCACGGCAGCGAGCTGCCTGCCGAAGGCTGTGGCGAGCCTCAGCAGTCCAGGGCCGCTGTGCGGCTTCGGTGGCCGGGGACGCGGGGTGATTGGAGGGGGTGAGGAAGGGTGGACCTTGGCAGTCGCGGCTCGGAGAGCCGCGCTACTTACTCGTCCGGGAGGTGGACGATGCCGCGGCGGAGGGCGACGGTGACGGCCTCGGTGCGGTCCCTCACCTTGAGCTTGGCGAGGATGTTTTTCATGTGGGATTTCACGGTGAGCTCGGTGATGCCGAGGGTGTCGCCGATCTGTTTGTTCGCGTCTCCCAATACCAAGAGGCGGACGATCTCGCGCTCGCGTTCGGAGAGGATCTCGCCGCGTTCGCGGGCTGCCAGTTGGCCGGCGACTTCCAAGGGGATCCAGCGCTTGCCTTGGAGCAGTGCGCGGATCGCCGGGGTGATCTGATCGTCGGAGCTGTGCTTCAGGATGTAGCCCATCGCCCCGGCGGAGAGTGCGGCGTGAATGTCTTCATCGCCCTCGTAACTGCTCAAGACGAGGATTCTGGCGGCGGGAGAATTTTCGCGGATCAGGCGGATGGCTTCGAGGCCGCCGCAGACCGGCATCCGCAGGTCCATGAGGGTCACATCGGGCAGCAGGCGGGCATGGGCGGCCACCGCCTCGCGGCCATTGGCGGCTTCACCGGCCACGATGAAATCGGGCTCGTGGCTGAGGATGTCGCGGAGGCCGGCGCGGACGACGAAGTGATCGTCGACGACGAGGATCTTGTAGGTGCGGCTCGGTTTCATCTTCCGGAGACGGGTGGGTCGGGTTGGAGCGGGACTTCGACCCGCACGGTGCTGCCGCCGCCCGGGCGGCCACCGATGGAGAGGCTGGCACCGATGCGTGTGGCGCGTTCATCCATGCCGGCGAGGCCGAAGTGACCGGGCCCGCTTTCCCGCGGCGGGAGATCCGCGAAGCCGCGGCCATCGTCGCTCACGCTCAAGATCACGCTTTGATTGTCCGTGGTCAACTCGATGGTGATGAGCTCGGCCTGCGCGTGCTTCAGGACATTGGTCATGGCTTCTTGGCCGATCCGCAAGAGGTTGTCGCCGATCAGGCCGGGGATCTTCGCGTTGCTGCGGTGCTGTCGGAATTCGACGCGCACGCCGGAGCCGAGGAAGAGGGACTGCGCCATGCGGTGGAGGGCGTCGCCGAGGTCGAAGTTCTCCAGAGCCTCGGCCCGGAGGTCCCAGATGGATTGGCGGACTTCGGTGCGGCACTGCTGCACCAGGCCCTTCATGGCATCGAGGCGGGCGTGGGCGTCGGGCAAGGTTTCGCTGAGCGAAAGGCCGATGCCGCGGATCTGCAGCTGGAGGCCGGTCAGGCCCTGCTCCAAGGTGTCGTGCAGGTCGCGGGCAAGACGGCCGCGTTCCGCCGCGACGGCTTGGCGCTGGTGCACCTCGGTGCGCAATCCGGCATTCCGCCGGGCCAGCAGGAAGGCGGCGATCGCGACCGCCAGCAGGACGCCGAGGGTGATGCTGAGCAGCACCAGCATCCGGCGCACGGTGAAGAAGGGGGCGGGCTCCAGGATGTGGATCGAGGCGGCGTCCGGCAGGATCATCTTGAAGCCCGCGGGATCGCCCGCCGGATCCGTCTGCACGGCGCAGATGCCGGTGACCTGCAGCAGGCTCCCCGTCTCCAATCCCCCGGCGGGGATCCCTGAAGAGGTCGCATCCAGTTCCGCGGTGAAGACCCCGCGCGGGCTTTGCAGGGCCAGCACCAGATGGCGTTGACCGCTGTCCGCGGGCGTCTCGATCCGGTCTAACAGGAGGCCGGAAACTTTCACAAGGTCGGCATGATGGAGTCCGTCCTGCAGCTGCCAGGCCGGCAGCTCCTTCGGCTTCAATTCAATCCCGGGTAGCTCGTCTTTCCTCACCACGATGTCTGAAAGCACCGGCAGGAAATCCTGGAGATCCCGGAAGCCCACGACGGCGACGCGGTCGCCCCGGTGCATGCCGTCGATGGCGCTGCCACGCAGGGCCAGCCCGGAGTCGCCATCGTGCAGCCATGCGATCCCGTCACCGACATGCAGCACCGTGCCGCGCACTTGCAATCGGTCGGCGCGGGTTTGGCCCGGGTGATAGCGGAAGGCGGTGCGGAGCGGTGTCGGCGGATTGTCCCAAGGCGAGACCGTTTCCCGCTGGTAAACGGAGACATCGCTCTCCCGCGAGATCAGCACCTGTACTTCCAGCAGTTGCCCCGTTGCGGCACGGGCGCGGACCGGACAGGCAACCCCGCGCACGTAGGCCTTGGCAGCGATCATGTTAGCAGGGTCGAGTTTCTTCACGTTGCTGGCGCGGAAACTGATCCGCGATGCGCCCGAATCGAGCACGGCCACGATCGTGTCCGGGCCGACCCACTCCGCGGTGCGGATCCAGCCGTCGGTTTCGATGAGTTCGCTATTGAAGGAGCCGTTGAGGAGGCCGCCGCCGGAGCCATACGGGGGCTTGGGCAGGCGACCCGTGCCGAGATCCTCGATGGTCGAGCGATCGATCACCGGGGCGAAGGCCCCCGCGCTCAGGCGGCCGGTGACGCGGATCTGCTTGCCGAAATCCGGGATGTCGCTGCCTGCGTAATTAATCTGGATACCGCCGGTGGCGTCCTGGATGAAGAAATAAGCGCCCTCATCGGGATCGGACCAGGTGACCGCGCCCTCGACCGTGACATCGGCGCCTTGGAATCCATCGGCAAGCGCGATGGTCTGGACTTCGCGGACGGTTTGGACGCGCGGCTCCGGCTCCGCGGCGGCGGTCCATGAGAACAGGAGTAGCGCGATCCATTTCATTTCATCTCATCCGGGCGGAAACCCCGCGAGTATACCGCGGGAAGGGCACCCGAAGTCGCGCAAAAAATTCCCGTCCGCTCCCTCGTAAGTGGGATTCGGCCCGGTGGCGGGGTGCCCAGACTGGGGAGGCTCCCGCACGTGCCCAAGCAAGTGTGCGGATGTTCCCACCTTCATGAAACCCATCGCGCTTTTTTTCATACTTCGTGTCTCGATCCTGGCCTTCGTCCCGGTGGCGACGGTCCATGCCAGCAGGGTGATCGAGACGGACATCTGCATTTACGGCGGGGCGGCAGGTGGCGTGACCGCGGCGGTGCAGGCGGCGCGAATGGGCAAGAGCGTGTCGCTGGTGGTGGTGAACGGCCACCTCGGCGGCCTCAGTTCCGGCGGCCTCGGGGACACCGACATCGGCAACAACGGCGATGCCTACATCCAGGGGATGTCGCGCGAGTTCTACACGCGGATCGCGGCGAGGTATGGCTTGAGCGGGGCGAAGTTCACCTTCGAGCCGAAGGTCGCGGAGGCCGTCTTCAACGAGATGATCGCGCAGGCGCAGGTGCCGGTTTATCTCAACCGCTATTTGGTATCGACGGAGATGGCGGACGGAAAGATCACCAAGATCACGACGAACACCGGCGATATCTTCATGGCCAAGGTCTTCATCGATGCCTCCTACGAGGGGGACCTGATGAAGCAGGCGGGAGTCAGCTTCACCAGCGGCCGGGAGGCGAACTCCCAGTATGGCGAGACGATCAACGGCATCCAGACGGTCACCCACGGCAACCAGTTACCCAACGGGATCAGTCCCTGGGTGGTGGCGGGGAATCCGGCCAGCGGTCTGCTGCCCGGCGTGAATGCGGCTCCATCGGGTCCGAACGGTTCTGCTGATTCGCTGATCCAGGCATACTGCTACCGGATGTGCATGACCAATGTGGCCGCCAACCGGGAGATGATCCCACAGCCCGCGGGCTATGATGAGAAGGACTATGAGATCCTCTTCCGTGCGATCGAGTCCGGCCAGAGCGACCGCTTCTGGAAGACCCGGGCCGTGCCGAATGGCAAGACCGACTCTAACAATGACTCCGGGGTTTCCTGCGACTACATCAGCGGCACTACCGACTCCTGGATCGATGCCGATCCCGCCACCCGGGTGCAGCTCGCGAAGGAGCACGAGAACTGGCAGCGCGGCCTGGTGTGGACGGTGCAGAATCATCCGCGCGTGCCGGCCGCGATCCGCAGCGCGTGGAGCCAGTGGGGGCTGCCGAAGGATGAATTCACCGACAACGGCCATTGGCCGCACCAGCTCTACATCCGCGAGGCGCGGCGCATGGTCTCCGACTACGTGATGACCGAGAAGAATTGCATGGGCACGCTGGTGGCCGCGGATTCGATCGGGATGGGTGCCTACACGATGGACTCCCACAACTGCCAACGCATCGTTTCGAATGGCATGGTGAAGAACGAGGGCGATATCCAGCGCGCGGTGCCCGGTCCCTATCCGATCTCGTATCGCGCGATCGTGCCGAAGGCGGGAGAATGCAAGAATCTGCTGGTCCCGTGGAGCTTGTCCGCGACCCACATCTCCTTCGGCTCGATCCGGATGGAGCCGGTCTTCATGATCCTGGGCCAATCCGCCGCGACCGCCGCGGCCTTCGCGATCGATGACGGGGTGACGGTGCAGGCCGTTTCCTATCCCAAGCTCAAGGCGCAGATGCTGGCCGACGGGCAGCGGCTCACCAACTCCGGCGGCGGGGAGAGCAGCGGGATCATCGTGGACAATGCGGACGCTACCGGCGTCCTGCTGACGGGGACGTGGACCGCAGCTTCGGCGACGCCGGGATTCCATGGCGTCGACTATGTGCATGACGGCGGGGTGAAAAATGGGAGCTGCTCCGCGCGCTTTACTCCGACCCTTCCCGAAGCGGGAACTTATGAGGTCTTCCTGCGCTGGACCGAGAACGCCAACCGCGCCTCGAACGTGCCGGTGGAGATCCGGCTGCCCGGTGGGACCATTCACACCGCGAGCGTCAACCAGCGGACAAGGGGCGGCCAGTGGGTGTCGATGGGGAGCTTCGATTTTGCTGCCGGGGCTTCTCCTTCCGAAGGCAGCGTGACGATCCGCGACAGCGGGGTGAATGGTCATGTCATTGCCGATGCCGTGCGCTTCCTGCAGGGCATCGACCAGCCGGTGGTCGATCTATGGGCGACCGATGCACGGGCGGCGGAGCCGCAGCCGGGTGCCGCCAAGAAGGCAACGCTTTGCATCCGCCGCAGCGAACCGCTGACAAATGCCCTGACCGTGCGCTACACGCTGGGCGGGAGCGCGGTGTCCGGAGTGGACTATGGGCCGCTGACGGGGAGTGTGATTTTGCCTGCCGGGATTGCCAGTGCCGCCCTGCAGGTTGTGCCGCTGGCCGACAGCTTGGCGGAGGGGACCGAGGATCTGGTGATCTCGCTCGCCGCCGATCCTGCTTACCGCTTGGGCGAACTGGCCACGGAGACGATCTCGATCGGGGACACGCCCTTCGACCAATGGCGGCACTCGCGTTTTTCGTCGGAGCAATTGGCCGATCCGACGATCTCCGGGCCGGATGCCGATCCGGACAAGGACGGGACCAGCAACCTGCTCGAATTCTTCGCCGGTGGCGATCCGCTCACGGTGAGCCTGCCGCCGCATCTGAAGCTCTATCCGGCACCCGTTTTGGCGCTCGAGGTGGAGCGTCACCGGAGCGCCGCGGAGCTGTTCATGAGGGTGGAGGAATCCGCGGACCTTGTTGGCTGGGCTCCTGCCGGTGGATTGCCGGAAATCACCGGTGGCGATCCGCTGGAGTTGCTGCGTTTTTCGCTGGGCGAGCTATCCGGTCCGGCTGGCTTTTTGCGCCTCGCCGTTTCCGAGACGCCCTTTCCGCAGTGATCCTTTCGGTGTTGCGATACTGTCCGAACTGAAGGGGTCTTTGTAATCGTCTGCCTGCCCGGGTGTCTCTAACATCGCGGGGCAGGAGGACATTCCATGGACACTTCGACGCTCTTCTCAATCGCTCCGACCTTCCCGATGGACGATGCCCGGATCCGGGCGCGGAGTCTGGCCCATATCGGTCGCTCGCCATTGACTTGGGGAATTTTGATCGCGACGGCGGCCTTGGGAGTCGCGTTTGATTCCGGGATGGCCGGTTTCGCCATTCTCTTCGGGGCGGCGGCTTACGGGTTGCGGAAACATTGGGAGAAGAAGCGCCCGGCGGTGGATGCCGCGAGCCTGCGCGAGCTGATCGGCGAGAGCAACGCGGCGCAGGACGAGGAGTTGAAGCGGATCATCGGTCACCTCGAGTCCCGGGGCTTGCCGCAGTATGCGCTCTGTCTTGGTCGCTTCCTTTTGCTCAAGCAGAAGATCGAGAAGGATATCCATCGTGGCAACCACCTCGCCCTCTTTGCTCAGGAAGTGGAGAAGGGCGTGGACGGCATCTGTTCGGAAGTTTGTCGTGAGATCACCCGCATCCGCGAGCGCGAGGAAGAACTCGGCGAGGTGCTGACTTCACGGGATCCGGCGCGGCTGGAGCGGCTGGAGGTTGCGCGCCGGGAATCGCACGCGGCGATGCTGCATGCTTATACGTCGCTGTATCAGGTGCATGCGGAAATCCTGGGCCTCGGCACGGCGGGAGTTGTCCCGGCGTCTTCGTCCGCCGGTGAGGAGTTGCCCGGGAAGCGGCTGCAGGAGATTCTGGGCGGGCTGCAGGATGAAGCGGATTTGATGGCGCGGACGCATGCGCGGATTCACCGGTCGTTGGAGGGGGCGACGACTCCTTCCGAGGACGGTCCCTTGAGGTCCGCCATTAGTGGTACGTAGTCCCGCCTTCAGGCGGATGAAGCCACCATGGCGGCGCGGTTCCACTGGAGGCTGTCCGTTGTCGTCAGCTTCCAAGCTTACTTCGTCCGCCTGAAGGCGGGACTACGTACCCTTGGTGGCGGGCTTTTTTGGGGCCGCTCTTCAAGGCTCGATCGTTTTCGTCCCGCCGGACGATACCGGGTTCTCCCGTGCCATCGTGTCGCCGTCGAAGAGCGACTGCTGGTCCGCTCCTTTTTTGAAGCGGTCCGTGCTGATCCACTGGGCACCGCTCTCGAAGGCCTTCGCCTTCATCTCCGGGTCCGGCTTGCCGGTGTCGGCGCGGGTCCGCACGAGATAGCCGGCCTTTACCAGTTCGCGGATCTTTTCCTGTTCTTTTTCCGGGTCGTTGCACTTGAACCACGCCGCTGCTGGATGGGTCTCATCCGGTGCGCTGGCGAAGATCAGGCGGCCTTCCAAGGCAGGGTTGCCTTCGAGATAGCGGCCGCGGATGTCATCGGTGTTATCGAGTGCGAAAAGGAACTTGCCGCGGAGGGTATCAAGAGCGGGCCAGCCCTTCTTGAGCACCGCCTCGCGCAGGGTCGCGGCATCGCCGCGGATGTCGTCGGGCTTCAGGATCCGCCGGGCGGGGATGACCGCGAGGATCTCCTGTTCCAGATCTAACAGGCGTTCCCGGCTGAAGGCTTCCGGCTTCACCGGGAGTGGCGGCTGGGGCTGGTCCTTGCACTCCAGCAGGATCATCACCGGCAGATGGCGCGGGTGCTGGTCGGACCAGGCGCGGATCTCTTCGAGTGCCATCTTCAGGCGCGGCACGGTGCTCCAGCAATCCATGTCCGGCACGTGCATGACCTTGATGCCGGGCTTGGCAAGCTCGCCGGCGGGATCGAATGCCGGGGGATTCTCGCCCGCCAGCTTGGCGAGCTTCACGGCAAGCGGATTGGCGAAGAGCCCGCCCTTGGTGTCCACGAAGATATCCAGCTCGAACTGCCGGATGCCGAGTTCAAGCTGCTCCGCGAGCGGCGGGTGCGTGTAGTTCCACGACTCCGACCAGTTCTTGTTGATGCTCCGGATGGTCTTGATCAAGGCTGGCGGCGGCGCGACGTGGTAGGAGTTGTGGCTGCCGATCGCCTGGATCTGGTTCAGCTTGAGATCATCGGCGATCGCCGGAGCTGCCAGGGTCAGGAGAAGGAGGGGTAGGGCACGCATATGCCGCAGACTAGGGAAGCGCCCCGGCTTGTAAATCCACGAGCCGGGACAGACCTGTCACCGCGGCGATGCCCGGAAGAATGCTCGCCACGCTTCGTATTTTACATGCAAATTCTTGCGCTCGCGAAAACCCACTGCCTTACCATGCCATCCATGGGCCCTATCTCCCGTCTGCTGGTCCTTGCTGCCCTTGCAAGCCTTCCTGCCTCTGCCGCCGCGCCGTTCTTCGATCCGACCATGCCGGTCTATGGCTGTCCGGTGGATGGGGGTCCGGCGGGGGTGATGGCCCGCGGCCTTCTGGTCCAAGCGGGGGACGGCGAGTGGGTGGTTTTCGATCAGGACCTGCTCCGCCCTGCCCTGTGGGTGCATCCGGCCCAAGGCAAGCCGCCGGTCGGGCTGGTGCTGATGTCGCAGGCATCGTGGGAGAAGGCGACCCAGAAGGGTGGCGTGAAGGTTCCGGTCGCGGAGGGTGGCTTGATGCTTGCGCCGGCGCTGCCGGGTGTCGGCCGCACCCCGGAAGATCTGCTCAAGGATTCGCGTCCCGTGCATGGCGATGATCCCGGGCGCGGCGGTCTCGAGGAAAGCGGGCGGCGCTTCGTTGGCTACCAGGTGGCGGGGAGAAGCGGCGTGCTCCATTACGAATGCAAGGGGACGCTCGTCCGCGAATGGTATGAGGCGGACCGCAAGGGACTGCGCCGCCATCTCGCGGTGGCACCGGGTGAGGAAATGTTCTTTCTCCTGGCTGACAGGAGCTTCGAGGTCAGCGCTTCCGGGGCGAGTTCGGACAAGCTGAAGATCGCGCCCAATCACGCCGGTCTCAAGCTGGAGACGCGGGATGGGAAACTCTTCGCCCGCCTCGCCGCTTCCAAGCAGGAGCGCCGGGTGACCCTGAGTTACGGTGCGGACAAGGTCGCTGCGGCAGGGAAGACACCCGCCGTGCCTGTAGCCACGCCGGCGCGCTGGACGCAAGGCAGCGATGCCCGGATCCAGGATGCGGAAAAGTCGGGGCCGGGCTGGGTAATGGACCGGATCGGCCTGCCGGAGAACAATGCCTTCAAGCGCCGCGTGCGTCCCGCCGATCTGGTCTTCCTGTCCCCGGACAAGGCGGCGGTGGTGACCTTCGAGGGCGACGTGTGGCGCTTGAATCTCGCCAGCGGCCGGGTCCGCTGGACGCGCATCGCCGCAGGACTCTGCGAACCGCTTTCGATCGAGCAGGTCGGAGGCGTGGTCCAGGTCTTCACCCGCAACGGCATCGTGCGCCTGCGCGATACGAACAACGACGGCGAGACCGATTTCTACGAGAATCATAGTAGCCTGGTTCACCAGACCTCCGGCATGCGCGGCTACCCGCTGGACATGGAGGTGGACGAGGCGGGCCGCACCTGGTGCTCCACCGGCGGCATCGTCACCGATGCGAAGTCGCTGACCGGCCGGCCTTCCCCGAATCCGCACGTCGGTGCGGTCCTCGCGATCTCGCCGGATGGCAAGCAACTGGAGGTCGTCGCCTCCCACGCGCGGGAGCCTTTCTTCGCCCGTGATCCGGGCACGGGCCGCATTGCCATGTCCGAGCAGCAGGGCCATTGGGTGCCGTCCTCGGGCAGCTTCCCGGTCGCTCCGGGCGCGGATTTCGGCTACGGGTCGGGCAATGTGAAGACGCTGCCGGCGGTGTGGATCCCGCATGATCAGGATAGTTCTTCTTCCTCCCCGATGTGGGTCCGCGGCAGTGCTTTCAAAAGCTGGGAGGGTGGCCTGCTCGATCTCTCCTACGGCACCGGCCGGCTCTTCCTGGTGCGCCCGGCGGAGAAGTGGCCTGCCACCGAGGGCGCGGTGATCCCGCTGGAGATCGAGACCGGGCTGCCGATCCTTCACGCCCGCACTCATCCCGGCGATGGATCGATCTGGCTCGCGGGCTTCCGCATTTACGATTCACGCGCTCCGGAGTTGGAAGGTATCGGTCGGCTCCGGCCGTCGAAGGAGGGTCTGGCCACGCCGGTCGATGCGCGGGTGGTCGCCAGCGGAGTCGTCCTGCAATTCGAAACCGCGCTCGATCCCGCGACCGTAAAGACGGACGCGGTGCAGGCGAAGGAATGGCAATACCGCCGCAGCGGCAGCTACGGCTCGCCGCGGCTGAAGCGCGATGGGGGGACCGGGGCCGATCCCGTCGCGACCGGCACCGTGTTACTGTCGAAGGATCGGAAGAGCGCCTTCATCCACATCCCGGGCTTGAAGCCGACCATGCAACTGGAGATCTCGCATCGCTTCGCCGTGGCCGGCGGGAAGGCGGTGCCACGCCCGGTTTTCTTCACCGTCTCCGCCCCGCCCGCTGCAGATTGGGCCGCGCTGGGCTTCGATCCGCCGCAGCTCGATGGCTCGGTGGCCACGGTCCACAGCGCCGCTCCGGCCGATGCGAAGCCGAGCGCCGAGTGGGGCAAGGATGTGGCGACGCGCTACGGTTGCATCGCCTGCCATTCGATCGATGGGGCGAAGGAGGGTCACAGCGGCCCGACTTGGAAGGGACTGGCCGGTTCCGAGCGGCGTTTTTCGCAAGGGGGCAAACCGCGGGTGGCGGACGATGCCTACCTGTTAGAGTCGATGCTGGAGCCGGGGAAGACGATCGTGGAAGGCTATGCGCTGGGGATGGGGAGTTACTCGGGGATACTCAGCGAGGCGGAATTGCAGAGTATTATCCTGTATGTCCGGACGTTGAAGTGAGGCGGGCTCATTTCAGGAATGGCAGGGACCGCTCTCCGAGCGGTCCGGCGGATGGCGGCGGTTTATATGAAGCGGCACCGGAGCGAGGATCCGGGCCGTCCCCGGCCGGACCTTTCGGAGAAAGGTCCCTGCCTCCGGCTATCACTTGGCGGCCGGGCCCCAGCCGACTTTGATGAAGTCGGTGATCTCGAGGAAGGTCTGGCCCACGCCATTCGCCTTCTTTTCCAAGGCGATGACCATCGGCACGCCGTCACCGGCGAGGGCGGCAGCCACCTCGTTTTTATTCAGGCCCGCGCCGCCTTCGGTGACCGCGCGGAACTTCGGCAGCGCGGGGGAGTCCTTGCGGATCCACGCGAGCTGGTCGCGATTCGGCATCGGCGGGGCGAGGCGGAAACGCAGGAAGTGTGATTCCGCTTCTCCCTCCGGCGGGGCCGACGGCTTCACGTGGAGCATGAAGATTCCCTTCTGGCCCGCGGGGCCGTCGTAGAACTTGCGGAAGTCGTCCTGATAGAAGCCGATGAAGGCTTCCCAATCCACCTTCGGTCCCTCTTCCGTCGGCACGACTCCCACGACCACGCCGTCCGGTATGTCGGTCGTGCGCACGATGTAGAGATGGGTGCCGTCCTTGATGGTTGCCAGGCTGATGCCGGTGTAGGCGATCGGGCCGTCGCCGGATTCGGCAGCGCGCTTCTCCATCAGTTCGCCGACCTGTTCGGGGATCACGACGTATTGCATGCGGGCCTTCCAGTCCGGTGCTTCGAGGAAGGCGCGCAGCGTGTGGTCGGAGTCGAGCTTCACCGGTGGGGCGGGCGGCGGCTCGGAAGGAGGAGTGGTCTCGGGTCGCTTCACCGGTTCCGGCTGGGGGGGCATGGGAGCGGGCCTGGAATTCGAGGAGGGAGGCTCCGGTGACGCTTCCTTGGAGATGACCGGCGCGACCTCGTCCGACTGGAGCATGCGCAAATAATATCCGGCCCCGCCGAAGGCCACGGCGGTCACGATCCAGGTCAGCGCCCACCATCCCCGGGAAGAGGCAGGCGCGGTCCCGGGTGCTGCAACGGCGGCCGGTTCAGGCTGCGGCTGCGGGGCGGGCGGCTCGGGTGCTAGCGATGGTGGAGGCTCAGGAGCCACCGGTGGTGGCGGCTCGACCGGAGCAGGTGCTTCCGCAAGCGGCACCGGCACCGGCGGGCCAGGAGGAGCGGGTAACCGGGCCGGAATCCCTTGGGCGGGATCGGGACTGATGATCTCCTGCCAGCAGCGGGGGCATGGACCCTGCAATCCGGCGGCGGCGGCCGGCACCGCGAGCGTCACCCCGCATGCGGGACAGTCGAAGTGGAGGGTCGGCGGAACGGGGGCTGCGGAACTCACCCCGGCAGGCTAGGGCTCCGTGCGGCTGGGTCAAGGCAGGGTAGGCGTGCGCTTTTCCGGCCTCACAAACTGCAGATCGGCTAAGTTTTTTAAGGAAATGCCCTGACGCAATCGCGTAGGGGAGAGCCCGTCGCTTTTCCGGGATGCGAGATAACAGATGTTGATTTATCAACGGGAATTGGGTTAAATATCAGGAAATCTAAAACATCAGCTTGTCTGCGTGCCGATAATCTTTCCTTGTCCCATATCTCGGTTTCCCGCATGGTCCGGCCACCCCACATCACGCACCCCCGCGTGATAGTTCACCCCCATCCCCCATGAATACCCCCTCCGCATATTGCTTGCGCTTTCTTGCCGTCGCGGTCGCCGGTGCCGGTTTCGCCCGTGCGGGTGATGAGACTCCTCCGGACAATTGCTTTCCCGATAACCGCGGCGTGACTTCCGCCTCGATCAGCAACGGTGTGATCGGTTCCGCATGGGCCGCGTCCCATGACGTCGGCGGTCGCCTGGCTGCCCACCGCGCCGGGATTCGTCCTGCTTCGCGCCTCGTGGAAGAGGCCACCTTTGTCCCCGCCGGCGACGCCAAGGGCGGCATGGGTTCGGCCAAGGGCGCGAAGGTCGCCGCGATCGCGGTGCCCAAGCCCAACAAGTGGGAGATCTACGGTTCGCTCTATTATTACAGCGAGGACCAGGACGGCGATAGCTACGGCCGCCGCTCCAAAAAGAAAAAGGACGAAAAGTATGACAAGGCGGGCGGCGCGCTGGTTTCCCGTTTTGCGGGCGGCGGTTCCGCGGATACCTCGTTGGAAGTCTTCGGCGGCAGCGTCGGACTGGAGCATCACCTGAACAGCGAGTGGAGCATCGGTGCGGCAATCGGCGCCTCCTCCGCGGACGTGGACATGGGCTCCGCCGGCAGCGCGGATATCGATACGGTCGCAGTCAGCCCTTACATTTCTTACTATCGTCCTGATACCTTCGGCTACGCCGACCTCTGGGCGGACCTGCTGTATTCCTACGGCATGCACTCGATCGACACCCGCCGCAACACCGGCGGCGGCATCGCCACCGGCTCGCCGGATGCCGATACCCACACGCTCGAACTCACGGTCGGCGTGAACTTCGGTGAAGAAGACGTCGTCCACGGCCCCTACGCCGGGATGCGCTACATCACCGGCACCATCGATGCCTACACCGAGGTCGGCCCCGGTGCCACTTACTTCGGCGAGCAGGATCTCGACTCCCTGGTCTCGATCCTCGGCTACCAGATCTCTTGGAAGCTGCGCGGATCGTCCGGCTACTGGGTGCCGCAACTGCGCGCCGCCTGGGAGCATGAATTCGAGGACGGGAACGTCAGCGGCTTCGGCATCCCGGTGAACAGCCGCGACGAGGACATCGGCGTGATCGGTGCCAATCTCGGCTACTACTTCGACAACGGCTGGAACCTCGGCGTCGAATACGAAGGCCGCTTCGGCAGCGAGACCCAAGGCCACTATGGTGGCGTCCGCGCCGGGAAGGAGTTCTAAGACTGCCTGTTTTTCAAGCGCCGTCCGGTGGAATGCCGGGCGGCGTTTTTTGTTCTTCCGCACCGGGTTCGGGGAGTGTCTGAAGAGGCGCAGCCGCCGTGGAGTGGGGCAGCCTACCCAGCCCCTTACCCACATTCCCGTGATGCTTCACGGACGGCTCTTCCCCTGGGAGCGGCCCGCAGAATGGTCCCTGTGGCGGACAGCACATCCCGAGGGGCGAATGGATACCGCCGTCTTGATAGTGCGGACCGGGAGGAGGAACGGCAGTAAGGGACCACTCTGCCGGACGGTGCCCCGCGGTCCCGGGGGGGGCGCTCCCCGTGTTGGGCACGTGAGTTGGGTTCCTCCCCATTTCCCTAGGTTCCCTAACAACCCAATGCTGTATGCCAAGCTCCCCCATCCCTTCCCGCTGGCTGGCTAGCAACTCCCCACACCTTCGCACCCTTCCCTAAAACCCCATCAATTCCTCCGCACTTCCCCCGGCATGTCCGGCGGCGGGATGGACAGAACGAGCGTTCGCGGCTAAATCCCGCCATCTCCCGCGTTGGGCGATGTGCCGATATCGAAGTCCCCGCTTCTGAATCGGCATCCTCCTCCGCGAAAAACCCCACCCATGAAGTATTCTCCCAAGGTCTTGCTGGCCGCTTTGGTATCGGCCGCAGGTCTCGCCGCGTTCGGCTTGCGACAAGCAACCCCGGAGGCCTCAACCGCTTCCGCAAACACACCGGCCACCGCTCCCCGGCCGGATCAACCCACCCCGCCAGCAGTCCTGCCACCGACTCCGCCGCAAGCGACCGACGGCAGCCTCTTCACCGACATCGGCAGCTTGGAAAAAGGGACCACCATCTCCCTGCCCCTCCCGGATGGCGGCACAAAAGAAGCCCGCCTCAACTACGTCAACCGCTACCCGAACGGCGCCCAAGCCGCGGGCGGTGTGCTCGCGGATGGCAGCGGGATCTTCGAGATCGCGCAGGAGCCCTGGGGCTACCGCGGCTTCGTCCTCCAGAAGCAGGACAAGATCGCCTACGTCTATTCGAGCAACGCTGATGGCGAACTTCAGGTCGCCCGCCGCCCGATCGGCGAGGTGATCTGCGAGCCGGACCCGAATTTCAAACCCCTCGCCCAGGCCGAGCTCCCCGACCCCGAGAAGATCGCCATCTACAATGGCGGCCGCAGCGTCGGCGTCATCGGCGAGGCCATCCCGATCCTCAATAGCCTGCCGCGCGCGGAGGCCACCATCTATCTGGACTTCGATGGCGAGGTCATCGAGGGCCAGAGTTGGGAAGGCGGCGCACGCATCGTCGCCCCCGCTTTCAATTTCAGCGCCGCCCAGATCACCGCGTATTGGCAGCGGGTCGCGGAGGACTTCGCGCCCTTCGAGGTCAATGTCTCCACCGACCTCCAGGCCTACCTGCGCGCACCGCAGGGCCGCCGCATGCGCTGCATCACCACCTCGAACAACTTCGCCGGTGCCGGTGGCGTCGCCTTCAACAATACCTTCCTCCAATCCGGCGATACCTGCTGCTGGAACTTCGACCCTAACAGCGGTGCCTCGGTGGTCATCTCGCACGAGGTCGGCCACACCTTCGGCCTCCATCACGACGGCCGCACCGTCCCGGTCGAAGGCTACTACAGCGGCCACGGCAGCGGCAATACAAGCTGGGGGCCGAACATGGGCACGCCCTACAGCCAGGCCGTCACCCAGTGGAGCAAGGGCGACTACGTCAACGCCGACCAGCACCAGGACGACCTCGCCTACATCGGTGCCGCCGCCCCCCGCCGCCTCGATGACCACTCCAATGTCGTCGCACTCGCCACCCCGCTCACGCTCGGCGCGGGCGGCAGCGTGTCTAACAGTGGCGTGATCGAAAGCCGCGACGACATCGACCGCTTCGTCTTCACCACCGCCGGTGGCAGTCTCACGCTGAACTTCACGCCCGCGCCGAACGGCCCGAACCTCGACATCGAGGCGAAGCTCTACAACGCCGCCGGCACCCTCCTCACCACCGCCAGCCCGGCTAACCAGCTCAATGCTTCGCTCAGCACCGCTCTCGCGGCCGGCACCTACACCGTGACCGTGGATGGCACCGGCGAGAAGACCTGGGCGGACAGCGGCTACGACGACTACGGCTCGCTGGGTGCCTACACCGTCACCGGCACCGTCCCCACCCCTTCATGGCGATTCCGCATCGCCGCGAATGCCCTGAACGGCGCGGCGCTCGGCACCGTTGCCCCGGGAAATGCTGCTTACTCGATCACCGCCGGGAATACCGGGACCGCCTTCGCGATCAACTCCGCCACCGGCCTGATCAGTGTCGCGAATGCCGCCTCCCTTTCCTCCGCGCCGGTCTTCACGCTGAGCATCGGCTACACCGCTTCCGGCATTCCCACGACGACCAGCGTCCCGATCATCGTCGCCCCGCTGCGCGGCCTGAAGCAGGAGATCTGGACCGGCCTGAATGGCAGCGGCATCGGCCCCCTCGCCACCCGGATCGCGGGCGGTGCCCCGAATCTCACCCGCTACGCGCCGATCTTCCAGGTCCTGCACAATGCGGACAACTACGGCCAGCGCCTCAGCGGCTATCTGCTGCCTACCGAAACCGGCAACCACGTCTTCTGGACCACCGCCGACGATTCCAGCGAGGTCTGGCTCTCCACCGATGCCACGCCCGCGAACAAGGTCCGCATCGCGTATAACACCTCCAATACCGCCCCCGACAACTGGACCGCCCAGGGCACCCAGCAATCCGCCGACATCCCGCTCGTCGCCGGGCAGCGCTACTACATCGAGGTGCTCCACCGGGACCAGACTTCGGCCGACCACGTCAGCGTTTCCTGGCAGTCGCCCACGCAGGCGCGCCGCCTGATCGGCACCGACTATCTGGAATTTCCCGGTGCCCTCGCCAACCGCGCGCCATGGCTCGCGAGCATGACCTTCCGCATCCAGGAAGGCAGCGCGCTCAATACGGTGGTCGGCACCCTCGCCGCGGGTGACTTCGAGCCTGGCGCGGTGCTCTCGGGTTTCACCATCACCGGCGGCAATACCGGGAATGCCTTCGCCCTGAATGCCACGACCGGCATCCTCACGGTGAATGGCGCGCTCTCCTTCGCGGCGCTTCAGAAATACTTGTTAGATGTGCAGGTCGCGGACAACGCCGGCCTCACCCGCACCGCCCAGATCGCCGTGGAAGTCGAGGCCCGCGCCGTGAAGCGCGAATACTGGACCGGCATCAGCGGCAACGACGTCGTCAACCTGACTTCGAATGCCGCCTTCATCGCCGGCACCCCGACCGCGACCAGCTACGTCCCCTTCTTCGAGACACCCGCGAACAGCGCGGACAACTACGGCCAGCGCCTCAGCGGCTACGTCCGCCCGCCGGACAGCGGCAGCTACACCTTCTGGATCTCTTCCGACGACGATAGCGAGCTCTGGCTTTCCACCACCTCCAGCCCGGCCAACAAGGTCCGCATCGCCAACTGTGACGGCGCGACCAATCCGCGCGAGTGGGGCAAGTTTCCCTCCCAGCAGTCCGCGAACATCACGCTGGAAGGCGGGAAATCCTACTACATGGAAGTCCTGCACAAGGAAGGCGCGGGCGGCGACAACCTGGCGGTTTCCTGGGACGGCCCGAACTTCGGGCGGGTCATGCTCGGCGCACCGCATGTCACCCAGAACTTCTACAACCACGGCGCACCGGTGCTGAATGACAAGAGCGCGACCATCTTCTCCCGCGATGCCGGCGTCGTCACGACCTTGGAAGCGAAGGATTGGGCCGACCCGGGCACCACGCTGACCTTCAGCATCACCGGCGGGAATGCCGATGGCGCCTTCACCATCGATCCGCTGACCGGCACCATCAGCGCCGCCACCCCCACCCCGCCGTCCGGCGTCCGCGTGCTGACCATCACCGTCACCGACAATGGTGTGCCGCAGCTTTCCGACACCGCCACCGTCACCGTGAACGTGGCGAAGCCCGGCATGAGGCGCGAGGTCTGGACCGGCCTGCCCGACGGCCAGGCGCTCACCGACCTGACCAAGTGGCTCCACTTCCCGCAGGCGCCGACCCTCAGCGGCTACACCGAGAACTTCAAGGCCCCGACCGGCTACGGCGAGAACTACGGCCAGCGCCTCAGCGCCTACATCATCCCGCCGGCCACCGGCGATTACACCTTCTGGATCGCCTCCGACGACGGCGGCCAGCTTCTCCTCTCCACCGACGCGAACCCCGCGAACCGGAAGGCCATCGCCTCGGTGAACGGCTCGGTCGGTGAAGAACAATGGACCGCCCAGGGCAACCAGCAGTCCGCGGTGATCCCGCTGGTCGCGGGCCAGCGCTACTACATCGAGGCCCTGCAAAAGGAAGGCAATGGCGGCGACCATCTGGCGGCGGCCTGGCAGGGCCCGGGCTTCACGCGGACCCTGATCTCCGGCAACAATCTCGAATACCCGGAAGTCATCCGCCCCGCGCTGCGCCGCGAGGTCTTCAGCGCCACCAGCCCCGTGGCATGGGCCAAGAACCCGGCGAGCGGTCTGATGGAGTGGGCGACCTCGCTCCTTTCCGAGACCTTCGAAGGCACCGGCGCGCTCTCCGGGAATGCCACCGAAACCGGCAGCGCCACCTGGGGTGCTTCCGCAGGCTGGGTGCGGAATACCAACCTCGCCGCCAAGGCCGCCAATGGCGATGCCACCGCCCTGCTGCCCTTCGCCCCGGTGGCGGGCAAGGTTTACACGCTGAGCCTTGAGGTCGACCCCACGACTTCCCCGGGCACCACCGATTGGTTCGCGCTCGGCTTCATCAGCCAACCGGCGACCAATGGCGCGCTCTACAGCGGCACCGTGCCCTTCACCAGCTCCGGCGCGCCCTGGATGCTGGTGCGCGCGAATGGCAATTCGGGCGGGAATACCGTCCAGGCCTTCTCCAGCGCGACGACCAACGTTTTGAACTCGAGCGCCGCCGTCAGCGGGATCGGCACCTACGATACGCTCGCCGTCACCCTCGACACTCGCGGTGCGAGCTGGATCAGCCGCTACTACTTCAATAGTACCTTGGTCGGGCAGCACGTCCTCTCGCCGAATCCCACGATCCAGTCGGCGGGCTTCGGGGCCATGGGCACCGCGAAGGGCAATGTCCGCAACTTCCGCCTCGCCACCGCAGACGCCCCGGCCGCCGGCAATTCCAACACCGACGGCGTGCTGCTGTCCTTCAAGAGCGCGGTCGATGCCACGGACAATTTCTCGGAACGCATCAGCGGCTTCATCGTGCCGCCCGCCACCGGTGCCTACTCCTTCTGGATCGCTTCGGACGACGATGGCGAGCTGCTGCTCTCCACCGACGAGACACCCGCGAACCTCGCCAAGATCGCCTCGGTCACGGGCTTCGTGAATCCGGAGGCATGGGATACCCAGCCCGCGCAGAAGTCCGTCTTGAAGAACCTCGTGGCGGGCAAGCGCTACTACGTGGAAGCGCGCCACCGCGATGGCATCGGCGGCGATTATCTGGCGGTCGCTTGGGAAGGCCCGGGGATCACCCGCCAGATCGTGGCCAACGAATACCTCGAACATCCCGCGGTGCCTGCCGACCGCACCCTGCTGCGCCGCGAGGTCTGGACCGGCGTTGGCGGGCAGGGAGTCGGCGACCTCACCAACCTCGCCACCTACCCGGGTGTTCCTAACAGCAGCGGCACCCTCACCGCGGGCATCGGCCTGCGCGCCGGCACGAATGTCGCGGAGAACTTCGGCGAGCGCATCTCGGGCTTCCTGGTCGCGCCGGACACCGGCCGCTACACCTTCTGGATCGCCGCGGACGATCAAGCCGAACTCTGGCTCGCCACCGACTCGCATCCGGCCAACCGGGTGAGGATCGCCACCGTGAATGGCGCGGTGCCCGCTCTGGCTTGGGATAACAATGCCTCGCAGAAATCCGTGCCCATCGCCCTCGAAGCCGGGGATCGCTACTACCTTGAAATCCTGCACAAGGAAGGCGCGGTGGATGACCACCTCGCCGTCGCCTGGCAGGGCCCGAACTTCGCGCGGCAGTTGGTTCCGAACGTCGTTCTGGAGCATCTCTACTCGATTCCCGGCAAGGCCAACTTGAAGCGCGAGGTCTGGAACGGCATCGCCGGCGAACAGGTCGCCAACCTGACCTCGAATTCCGCCTTCATCAGCGGCACGCCCGCCGCCCGCGGCGCGCTGACCCGCTTCGAGGTCCCGCCCGATTACGCCGATACCTACGGCCAGCGGATCTCCGCCCGCCTGGTCGCGCCGGAATCGGGCAACTTCAAGTTCTGGATCGCCTCCGACCACGCCAGCGAGCTCTGGCTTTCCACCACCTCCAGCGCGGCGAACCGCATCAAGATCGCCACCACCAGCGCCACCACCAACGCCCGCGAGTGGACGAAATTCCCGACCCAGGAATCGGGCAGCCTGCCGCTGGTCGCAGGCACCGCCTACTACATCGAGGCGCTGCACAAGGACGGCAGCGCGGCCGACCACCTGGCGGTCGCTTGGCAGGGACCGTCCTTCGCGCGCCAGGTCATCGACGGCCGCTTCCTGCAATTCCCCGGCACCCTGCCGGCAACGGTCGCCCTCAAGCGCGAGGTCTGGACCGGCATCACCGGCGAGCAGGTCACCGATCTTACCGGCATCGCAGCCTACCCGGCCTCGCCGAGCCAGGTATCGACCCTGAACGAATTTTCCGCGCCGCTGAACTGGGGCACCAACTACGGCCAGAAAGTCAGCGGCTACCTGATCGCGCCGCGCAGCGGGGACTACCGGTTCTGGATCGCCTCCGACGACGGCGGCGACCTCAACTTCGCGGCCGATGGCGTGCCCGCCAACAAGACCCGCATCGCCTTCACCACGAATGCGACCGGCAACCGGAACTGGACCAACAACGCCAACCAGCAGTCGGCGGTCATCCCGCTGGTCGCCGGCCAGCGCTGCTACATCGAGGCCCTGCAGAAGGAAGGCGGCGGCGACGACTACGTCTCCGTGGCCTGGACCGGCCCCGACATCCCGCAGCAGGTCATCCCCGCGCAGTTTCTCGAATACCCCGGCCTGATCCCCGGCACTACCCAGTCCGGCAGCGCCCCCGCGGCCAACCCGCTCGATCCCGGCTACGCCTTCTGGCTCGGCTTCAACGGCCTGATCACCGCCGGCAACCGCCTCGCCACTTCCGATCCGGACGGCGACCGGCTCTCTAACAGCCTCGAGTTCGTCCTCGGTGGCAAGCCTTCCGGCATCGGGGCGAATTCCACCGCCCTTCTCCCGCAAGTCACCCTCGACCCGACCTGGGCGACCTTCGTTTACCGCCGCGCCGACGTCTCGATCGTGGCCGGACCCTACGTGCAATTCGGCACCACCCTCGGCGTGTGGACCCGCGCGGAGAACAGCATCGGCGGCGTGCAGATCAGCATCACGGATGATGCCTTCGCCCCCGGCATCGACCGCGTCACCGTAAAGGTGCCGCGGAGCACCGCGAACCTCTTCATGAGGCTCAACGCGGGGTTCTGACGAAGGGTCCCGAAGAGCCCGCCACCAAGGGTACGTAGTCCCGCCTTCAGGCGGACGAAGGGTCCCTGAAGGCGGCAACAACGGACGGCTTTTCCGGTGGCTTCGTCCGCCTGAAGGCGGGACTACGTACCACGCGATTCGAACATCGAATTACCGTTACCTACCCGTGCCCTCAAACGGCACACGGGTGGTGCCCCGGACGTCACGCCACCCGTAGCCCCGAACGGCACGCAAAGGTTATCCCTCTTAAGGGTACCCCTTTAAGAGAAGGCCTCTTCCATTTCCCGAACCGACTTTGCCGCTTGGAAAGGCGGGCGCCTTGGCCTTGGCTGGGGGGAGATGAATCGTCGCGCGTGGATGGCACTGGGGATGGCTGCGGCGGGATGTCGGAGGAAGGCGGAGCCGGTCGCGGTGGTGGCGGAACCGGAGTGGCAGGGGCTGGCGGATTCCTGGGAGCAGGTGATGGGCGGGGAGCTGAGCCGGCCGGAGGAGGGGGTGCTGCGGCTGCAGTGGGGAGAAAGCTTGAGCGCGATGAAGTGGACCGGGCCGCCGCTGACGCTGCCCTTCGAGATCGAGCTGGAGGCGCGGCGGGTGGACGGGACGGACTTCTTCTGCGGGCTGACCTTTCCGGCGCGGGCGTCGGGAGAATGCCTGACCTGGGTCGTCGGCGGCTGGGGAGGCGGGCTGGTCGGAATTTCTTCCCTCGACGACAAGGACGCGTCCGAGAACGGGACGGCGCGACCGACGGTTCTCGAGAAAGGGCGCTGGTACAGGCTGCGGCTGGCGCGGCTCGGGGAGCGGCTGGAGGCGTGGATCGACGGCACCCGGGTGGTGGACCTGGACACCACCGGGCGGAAGCTCTCGCTGCGGCCGGGGCCGATCGATTGCTGCGCACCTTTCGGATTGGCGACTTGGCAGACCACGGGGGAGTTCAGAACTCTACGTTGGCGGACGCTGAAGGAATGACGAATTCCGAATTTCCGAATGACGAATGGAGCGTGGAGGGGGGAAATCGGCCCGCATTCTGGCGCCCAAGACATTCTGAATTCGAGAATTCGTCATTCGTCATTGGAATCCCGAATCCGCCCCCTAGCATGGTCCTCCCGACCGGGGAGATTCGGCTTGCAACTCAAGGTATTCCGCCGTATCCCCCCGCCGATCAATCTTCCGACACGAAGGAGTGGGTCGAAAAACCCGCTCTTTCGCGTCTCTGGACATACGGAGCGCCGAGCGCCGCACTGCCCGCCATGACCAACGACATCGTCGCACTCATCGAATACTACGAGAAGGAAAAGGGCATCGACCGTGACAAGGTCGTTGCCGCGCTCGAGTACGCTTTCATTTCCGCCTATCGCAAGATGGTTCCCGGGGCAGATGCCATCGAGATCCTGCGCGCCGACGTGAACACCAAGAAGGGAGAAACCCGCATTTATGCGAGCCTGAAGGTGGTTCCCGACGAGGACTACGCGGACAAGTTCAACGAGGTGCCGTTCTCCACGGCGTCCAAGAAGAACCCGGAGGTCCAGGTCGAGGAGCAGGTGGAATTCAACGTCACGCCGAAGGATTTCGGGCGGATCGCGGTGCAGACCGCGAAGCAGACGATGATGCAGCGCCTGCGCCAGGCGGAGAAGGAAATGATTTACGAGGAGTTCAAGGACCGCGCGGGAGACATCGTCTCCGGCACCGTCCGGCGCTTCGACCGCAGTGACGTGCTGATCGACCTCGGCAAGTTCGAGGGCGTGATGCCATCCCGCGAGCGGGTGCAGACCGAGGAATACAACATCGGCGACCGGATCCGCGCTTACGTGGTGGCGGTGGAGAACGAAGGCCGCGGGCCGGAGATCATCCTGTCCCGCAGCCATCCGAACTTCGTGCGCCGCCTGTTCGAGGCCGAAGTGAATGAGATTTCCGACCGCACGGTCGAGATCCGCGGGATCGCCCGCGAAGCCGGCTACCGGACCAAGGTGGCCGTGTGGAGCACCGACGACAAGGTGGACCCGGTGGGCGCCTGCGTGGGCCTGCGCGGTGCCCGGGTGAAGAACATCGTCCGCGAGCTCAACAACGAGAAGGTCGACATCATCCGCTGGAGCGACAACCCCGAGGAATTCGTCCGCGAAGCCCTCAAGCCTGCGGTGCTGCGCTCGATCAGCGTGGATACCGAGGCCCGGGTGCTACACGTGACGGTCGACGAAGAAGACCTGAGCAAGGCGATCGGCCGCCGCGGCCAGAACGCCCGCCTTTCCTCCCGCCTGATGGGCTGGGACGTGCAGGTCCGCAAGGACGAGAGCAAGCTGGAGCAATTCGAGAAGAAGATCGCCGGGGCGGCGCACTCGATGGGCGAAATGCTCGGTCTTGACGACGACCTGGCCGACAAGCTTTTCCGCGCCGGCGGCATGAGTTCCGAGATTGTGGCCGAGATGCCTGCGGACTATATTGCGGCGAACCTGGAAGTTTCCGAAGAGCGGGCGCTCGACATCCTGGCCCGTGCGAAGGCGCATTCCGCCTCCGCTTGACACATCATCCATCTTACCTCCCCGGAGCCGAACTAACCCGCAGCTCCGCAACGACCGACGACATTTCCCGCCTGATGGCTAAAGATAGCAGCGACAGCACTCCACAGAAACCGCGCAAGGTTCTCGATCTCATCGAGCAGCCGAAGGCAACAGCAGCATCCACACGCCGCGACCGCCAGCGCGCCGCGCAGGCCTCCGAGGCCGCGCCCGCACCGGCCCCGCCGAGCAAGCTGGATGCCGACAAGGCCAACGCGCTGGATCTCTTCAGCGACGACGGCAAGAAGAAGCGGTCCGGAGTGCGCAAGACCGAGCAATCCGGCAAGGCCGTGATGCCGACGATCTCGAAGGTACTGGACGAGGAATCCCCGTCCGCGGAGGCGGCGATCCACTTCGCGCCCCCGCCCCAGGAGGAACCCGCCCCCCCGCCGGCACCGCCCGCACCCGCGGCTGCGGAAGAAGCAACGGAGGATGGAGAAGACACCGGCAACATCATCAGCATCAAGCCGCCGATCATCGTGGCGGATCTGGCCGCGCGGATGGGCCTGAAGCCCTTCGTGCTGCTGGCGGATCTGATCAAGCTGCAGATTTTCGTGGCACCGATGCAGGCTATCGAGCCCGAGATCGCGGTGAAGGTTTGCGAAATCCACGGCTTCATCTTCGAGCGCGAGAAGCGTGAGAAGGGCGGCGGTGTGCACAAGATCGAGGAAGTCGCCGTCGAGCCGCAGGCTCCGAAGGACGAGCCCCAGGACGTGCTGCAACTGCGCCCGCCGATCATCACGATCATGGGTCACGTCGACCACGGCAAGACCTCGCTGCTCGACTACATCCGCAAGACCAAGATCACCAAGGGCGAAGCCGGCGGGATCACCCAGCACGTGGCCGCCTACAAGGTGGAGCACGAGGGCAAGCCGATCACGTTCATCGATACGCCGGGTCACGCGATCTTCTCCGACATGCGCGCCCGCGGTGCCGACATCACGGACATCGTGGTGCTGGTGGTGGCCGCGAATGACGGGATCATGCCGCAGACGCTGGAAGCGATCGAGCACGCCAAGAAGGCGAAGAAGACGATCATCGTCGCGATCAACAAGATCGATTTGCCGGCCGCGAACGTGCAGCGGGTGAAGAGCCAGCTGGCCGAGCGGGGCTTGCAGACCGTGGACTTCGGCGGTGACGTCGAGGCCGTGGAGATTTCCGCACTGACCGGTGCCGGGGTTCCGGCGCTGCTCGAACTGCTGGCCCTGCAGGCCGAGGTGCTCGAGCTGAAGGCGAACCCGAAGGGCAATGCCCGCGCCTCCATCATCGAGGCCCGGGTCCAGCCCGGCCGCGGTGCCACCGCCTCGGTGATCGTGGAGACCGGCACGCTCAAGACGGGCACGCCGTTCATCTGCGGTCCCTTCGCCGGCAGGATCAAATCCCTGATCAACGACCGCGGCGAATCGGTCAAGGAGGCCAAGCCCGGCACGCCGGTGGAAGTCGTCGGCTTCGACGAAATGCCGAACGTGGGCGATAGCCTGGTCGAGATGGATTCCGTCCGCGGGGCGCAGAAGCTGGCCGACGAGCGCCAGCTCGAGCTGCGCAACTCGCGCCTGAAGATGACGCAGAAGAGCCGGATGGAGGACATCTTCTCCAACGTGATCCAAGGCACCGGCAAGGCCGCGCTGAAGATCGTGCTGAAGTGCGACGTGCAAGGCTCGGTGGAAGCGATCAAGAACGCGATCGGCGAGATCAAGTCGGACAAGGTCACCGGCCAGGTCATCCTCGCGGGTGCCGGTCCGATCACCGAGGGCGACATCCAGATGGCCAGCTCCGCGGATGCCGTGGTGCTCGGCTTCAACGTCAAGGTCGAGGCCAATGCCGTGAAGTCGGTCAAGTCCGAGGGCGTGCAGGTGAAGCTTTACTCGATCGTTTACGAACTGATCGACCAGGTGCGGGAGGCGATGCTCGGGCTGCTGGAGCCGCTGACCCGCGAGAACATCATCGGCCACGCCGAGGTGAAGATGGTCTTCAAGCTTTCCAAGTCGAAGGGCCGGGCAGCCGGTTCGATCGTCAAGGACGGCAAGGTCCACCGCAAGGCCCACGCCCGCGTGCTGCGCGGCGGGGTGCCGGTCTTCGACGGCAAGATGTCGACCCTGCGCCGCTTCCAGGACGAAGTGGACGAGGTCAAGTCGGGCATGGAGTGCGGTATCCGCCTCGGGGAATTCAACGAATACGTGGAAGGCGACATCATCGAGTGCTACACGCTCGAGAAGATCCCGCAGACGCTCTAAGAGCGAAGTTCCAAGGGAGAAGGACCAAGTGCCAAGGGAAACAGCCCTTGGCACTGGAGGCCTTCGCCGGATTTGCCTTTCTTGGAACTTGGTCCTTATTACTTGGAACTTCCCGCCTTTGGCACTTAGCCGCCCACTACGATGAGCCTCCGAATTGACAGGGTAAACGAGCTGCTGAAGCGCGAGATCGGCACCGTGATCCAGAAGGATTACGAGTGGAACGGCTCGCTGGTGACTGTGAGCGCGGTGGAGACGACCCAGGACATCAAGGAGGCGAAGGTCTGGATCAGCGTGCTGGGCGGACGCGTGGAGAACGTGCTGGAGAAGCTCAACCACGAGCACGGCAGCATCCAGAAGAAGGTCTCCAAGCGGGTGGTGCTGAAGTCGACCCCGGTGCTGAGCTTCCGCTTCGACGGCTCGGCCGAGCGCGGGGTGGAGATCGTGAATCTTTTGGACGAGGTGGCGAAGCTGCCGACGGCGAAGGATGGGGAGGAAGACAGAGTGCCGAGTGATCAGTGATCAGTGGTGGGGCGGAGGGAGTTTGCTCGGTTTCAGTGTTCAGTTTTCAGGAAAAGGCGGAAGAAGGAACCGCCAAGACGCTAGGACGCTAGGTTCTTGAGGGGACGTGGAGAGCGCGTGCCGAAGAAGCATCCCTTCCTGCACGGCATTTCACGCGGGGCGTCGGATAGCGCCGTTGCCTTGCTGCAGACCTTTCCTGCGCGTGAAACCCCTTGGACCGTTCTGCGGGCCGGTGGCTCCGCGCTCCCAGGGGAAGAGCCGTCCGTTGGACCCGTGACGTCGGGGTGGCTTCTGGCGGCGGGGAATCGGGGCAAACTCGTAAAATTAGCAGGGAGTGCCGGGGCTTGACATTTTTATTCTAAAAATTTAAGACATGTGAGCTGTCTACTAACCTTGCCCTTCAACCTGTGAGAACGCCCTTTATCCAGTGCCTTTGGATCTCCCTGCTGCTACCAGCCATGGCAGGGGTCCCGATTCCGCCCAAAACCAACTCCTCCGCCCGCGTCAATGATGCGGAATCCGCCAATAATCCATTCGTTTATAATGGATCCGTGGAGTCGGAATCGGGCCAAGGCAGCGGTGTGGTGGCGGAACACCCGAATCTTTTTTTCACGGCCGCCCATGTGGTCTATGACGAGGAAACAAGCAAATGGATGGCACCTCCGCTCTGGCTGGGTGGCGGTGGACGGGAGGAACTGAGCTTGCCGCCGGAGGTGGTGAGGTCGATGCAATCCCGCGGCTACTTCCGCTGGAGCGCTTATGCGGAGAATGTCGACCGCGAGGGGCAAAATTCGCCGAAAGCCTTCTCGCGCGATATTGCGCTGGCGTGGGGGCTGCAGCCCTTTTTCCTGGGCGAGCCGGCTCAGCTGGATTTCTCCGGCTACAAGAATCTGAGGAAGCATAAGGATCAGACGATGATCACCGGCTATCCGGCACTCCTGGATTACACGGGGGATCCGGGGGATGGCTACCTGCACTCGACCACGCCGGAGTTCACCACCTTCAAGGAGGCTTCCCACAAGTATCTCTATGCCACGCATATTTCCACAGGCCCGGGCAACAGCGGCGGACCGGTGTGGATCGACGAAGGAGACGGGGAGTGGGCGGTGGCGGGCCTTCTGGTTTCGGGCCGCCCTTCGGAGGCCGGGATCTACTCGATGACCACGGCGATGAAGAGCTTCCTGAAGTCGGCGGCACCGGCGATCGGCGGGCCGCGCAAGTCGATGAAGAACGGTCCCAAGGCGATCGGCACGAGCACGATGCGGATGGTGCTGGCCAAGCCGAAGAAGATTCCAGACGGGGTGCACCGCTGGACGAAGATCCCCTTCAAGATCAGCCGCTTCGACGAGGGAGCCAAGGCTTTGAGCATCACCGTGGATCTGGGGATCACGACCGGACACCGCGGCGACCTGATCGTGGCACTGCTGACACCGTCAGGAGAGATGAGCATCCTCCACGATGGCGAAGGTGCGGGTGAGGATGACCTTGTGATCGAGGATCAGATCGTGGACATGGAGGGCTTGGACGATGCCACCGCCAACGGGACCTGGGCGCTTCTGGTGCAAGACCGCCTGACCGGTGATCCGACGGTGGTGACGCGCTTCGAACTCGAAGTGTTGGCCGAGAAGTGAAGATGCCGGCGAGGCACCGCCCCTTGCTGGCCGTGGCACTGGCTGCCGCGGTCGTGTGGGGCGGCATGTCGCTGTGGCCGGAGCCGGCCGCTGTGGTGCCGCCGGTGGCGGCGGTGTCCCCGCCCGTGAAGCCGCCCGCGGCGCGCACGGGCCGGGAACGGATCAGCGAGGATTGGCAGTCGATCCTGGCGGCTTGCGAGAAGGGCGAGGATCCGGAGAAGATCCGCCGGCAACTGGCGGATCTGAAGAAGCGCTGGCTGGAGGAGGATGACCTGTATCTGGTGGCGGCCATGAGCGCGCACCTGCTGCGCGGCGGGGCCGATGCCAAGACGGGCATCCCCTTCGAGGTAGGCGGAGGACGCTCGCTAAAGGGCTGGCCGACGCTGCGGGTCTTCCTGCTGGAGATGCTGGGCGTGACCGATCCGGATCTGGCGGCGGAAGTCGCGCGGGAGGTCCTGGGCACGACGGGATCCGCGGAGGAATATGCGGTGGCGCTGAAGGCGTTGCTGCAGAAAGGACCCTGGCGTGCTCCGGATGCGGAGCTGGAGGGCTATTTTTCGACGATGCTGGGGAAGCCGGATTGGCAGAAGAGTGCCGGTCTGGCGGAGGCGCTGGATCTGGCACGGGTGGTGGCGACTCCGGCGGCCACGGCGACGCTTGCGGCTTGGCTGGACCAGTCACCGCCGGCACGGGAGGTCGGGGCGATGGCGCTGCACGAGACGGCGGCGGCGGATGCACGCCTGGTGACGGAATTGATCGCGGAGCAGCCGGGGCTTTTTGAAGATCAGGGCAGCTTGCGGGCGAGCCTGATGGCACGGGCGACGGTTCTGGAAGCGGGCCAGCCGGAACTGGTCGATGGCTATTTGAGGAATCCGGCGGTTTCCGTGGAGGAGAAGCGGGAGTTTCTGGCGGTCTATCCGCTGCGCAGCGCGACGACGGGCTACCGGCTCTACGGAAGTCCGCCCGCCCCCTACGAGCGCGCGGCGGTGGTGGCGGATGACCAAGCGGCGCTGGAAGCGGTGGGGCGCTGGAAGGCGGATCCCGCGCTGGCGGAATTGCTGCCGGAGATGGGGAGGCTGGAGGGACGGCTGCAGGCTTGGGTGAAGCAGGGGGAGGAATGAGGCAGCAGCAGGTGCCGAGTGATCAGTGGAAGAAGTTTGCTAGTTTTCAGTTTTCAGTTTTCAGGAGCGGCCGCGTAGGCTGCCGGGCTGATGCTGCGCGATTCTTCGGATTTGGGATTCAGGCTTTCATTTTGCAGGGGGCGGTGCCACAAGCCGCGGCATGCGCTTGGCTTTCAATCGGTTGTTTGATGAGGCGCGGTTGCAAGCGGTGGCGGAGGTGCTGCCGGTGCAACTGGATCCGGATGCGGACTTGGACCGGATCGCACGGCTGGCGGCGCGGGCGGTGGGCGCGCCGACGAGCCTGATCACCCTGATCGGCGGGACCGCCCAGTATTTCCGCGGGGTGTGCGGGGCACCGGCGGCGATGGGCGATGCGCGGGAGGGGCCGCACACGGATTCGCTGTGCCGGCATACGGTGCTGGAAGGGGAAATCGTGTCGATTCCCAACACGGCGGAGGACGCGCGGTTCGCCGACAATCCGATCGTCACGGCGCTGGCGCTGAAGGCTTATCTGGGGATTCCCCTGGTGACCGCCGACGGCCATATCCTCGGCACGATCTGCGTGATCGACTATGAAGCGCGGGAGTGGAGTGCGGATGAAATCGACCTGCTGCGCGACTATGCGGCGGTGGCGATGGGCCATTTGGAAGCGGTGGCCAACAACGCGAAGATCCGGGTGGCCTTCGACGTGGCGCTGCATGATCTCAAGACCCCGCTGTCCGGCCTGCTGATGGCGGCTTCCCTGGTTCACGAGCGGATGGACTCGGTGCCCGCCGAACTGAGGCCCCTGATGAAGGTGGTGGAAAGCTCGACCCACGCCGCGGTGAAACTGGTGGAGACGCTGGCGACCGAACGCCAGGGCCGGGTGACCTCCAGCATCTGTGCCGACCCTGCGGGAACGATGGAGTCGATCCTGGACCGGCTGCGGCACCGGGCGGACCGGAAGGCGATCGCTTTCGAATTCGATCCGGGAAAGCCGATTCCGATGAGGGTGCCACCGTGGGTGTTAGAGAGGATCCTGGAGAACCTGGCGACGAACGCGATCAAGTACGGGCCGAAGGGAAGCAAGGTCGCGATCCGCTTCGGGACGAGAGACGGGCACGGCCATTTCCACATCCGCGACCAAGGTCCGGGGTTTTCGGAGACGGACCGGGAGAAGATGTATTCGAGATATGCGCGACTGAGCGCGGAGCCGACGGGGAACGAGGCATCGACGGGGCTCGGGCTTTCGATCGTGAAGAGGCTGGCGGATCAGCACGGGGGCAAAGTGGAACTGGTGAGCGGGAGCGGGGAGAGCGCGGAGTTCCGGGTGAGTTTCGCGATGGTGGGGTGAGCTGCCGGCACGCAGTGGCAGTCCGCAATGCCAAGCAATGCGTTCGGCCCGATTCAGCGGCGGACGAGATTTCCTACAAGCAGGCCGATCCCCGCCGCGATCAGGACGGCCGGGACCGGAGCTTGGATGATGAGACCCCTGAGGCTGAACTCCGGCGGAGAGAGATCGAGGCCTCTCACATTCACCGGCGGGGTAGCGAAAGGCCGGGGATCCGCGGTTTCATAAGTGAGGTCATTCCCGGAATCCTGAAGGAATTCGAGGGAGGGATCATCAGAATGCAGTGCAGGGTTTTTCGGGTATGCTGGAACGTTTGACATGGGATTGAAGGCCGACCGGCCGTTTCCTTTTTCGCATCCTGCGTGCCATCCCGGCCGGACTTGGGAAATGGGGGCGACCTAACGAGAGAAAAGCCGCGCTCCCTTGCGGAAGCGCGGCTCCGGGGACAGAACCCATCATCCCCTTCGCCGGCGGACCAATGCCAGCAATCCAATGCTCCCGATCAGCGCGGCGACGGAGACTTCCGGCACGGCGGTGACGGAACCCCAAAAGGTTCCGGGAGGCTGAGAAAGGCGATCGCCATCAAGGGCGGGGGCGGGGTCGAGCTTCTCACCCGAATCCCTTTCGCCCGGGGCGGAGATGGGGGCGGTCGCTGCAGCGCTGTCGCTTCCGTCCCACGGGCGATCCGCCGCGCGGGCGGATGCAAACAGGGCAAGAGTGCACGACATACCGCTGGACACGAAATGGTGCCGGGTCGTCATCAGGGGGTTTTGGACTGAGGTGGGAGGCTGGGTTTCGAGAGGTTTCTTGGGAAAACCTGTTTGGCATACAGAATGGTTCGCTCTGAAAAGTCGAGCCAGAACGAGTGGCTAGGGGCGCTGAATTCTGTCATGCCGCGGTGGGTATCGAGGCGTCGTCTGGCGATTCAATCATAGCGCGGCGGCGGGTCCGCGGTGGTGGTTGACGGGGCGGGCGGCGGGGACTTGGATGGAGGGCATGAACATGGCGTCCTCGTGGATCGGCATTATCGGACTGATCCTCTATCTGGTGCTGGTCTCGGGGGTCTGGGTCGGCTTGGCCGGGCTGTGGCGCGGGAGCCGGGGAGCATCGTGGTGGCTGATGGGCACGGGCATGCTTTTCAATACGCTGGGGCCGATCCTGTGGATTGTGGGGACTTGGCTGGTGTTTGCGCAGATGACCCGTTCGCTGGGGAGCTCGCCCTCCTCCCCTCCCCCTTCCGGCGGTAATTCGACGCTGGTGGCGGTGATTGCCGGAGCCGGAGGATTGCTGACGCCGCTGGGAATGCTCCTGTTCTCGGTGGGCTTCTCGCTGCATGGATTCAAGGTGGCGCGGGCGCGCGAGCGGATCGGCGAGTTGGAGCAACTGACGGAGGCGATGGGCGAGGAGATCACGCGGCTGAAGGAAGGACAGGCGCTGCCGTGAAGGATGCGCGCGCCTTCCTGGATCTGCCGGACGGACGGCGGTTGACGGGCTACGGTCCCTTTCGTACGACGAGTGCCGTACCTGCATCCGGGACGGCGTTTTACCGGAACGACTTCGGGCTGACGGCGGCGGAGCCGTGGTGGATCCCGGCGCGCTGGGAGCTGGCGGAGCGGGGTGACGACGGGGTGGCGGTGCCGGAGTGCGAGTGGGAGCCGCCGGATGCCTCGGCCTTCGCGGTGGTATTCCAGGAGATCAGCGCGGCGATCCGGGCCGGGGACTTCGAGAAGACGGTGCCGGTGGTGGTGGAGCGCGGGACCTTGAAAAATGCACCGGGGCATTCGCTGTTAGAAGCGGCGGGTGCGAGTGCGGGGACGCTGATGGGTTATGGATTTTCCGATGGCGAGAGGGGCTTCGCGGGGGCGACTCCGGAGACTTTGTTTACCTTGAGCGGCGGGGTGCTGCGGACGATGGCGCTGGCGGGCACGGCGCGGTCCGAGGAGCGCGAGGTGCTGGCGGTGGATGAGAAGGAAATCCGCGAGCACGAGTATGTGGCGCAATCGCTGGTGGCGCAGCTCGGGGACATCGGGCGGGTGCGGCGCGGGCCGCGGGTGATCATGGAGCTGGGGTCGATCGTGCACTTCCACACGCCGATCGAGGTCGATCTAACAGGGAGCGAGAGTCCGGCGGCGCTGGTGCGGCGGATGCACCCGACGCCGGCGCTGGGTCCCCTGCCCCGGACGGCGTGGACGATGGAGCAGCTGATCGCGTGGCGGCGGCGGCTGGGGACGCCGGAGGATTTCGGCGCGCCCTTCGGGGCGCTGGTGGAGGGGGAGTTTCACGCGATCGTGGCGATCCGCGGGGTGTGGTGGGAGGGCCGGGAGCTGCGGCTGCCGGCGGGCTGCGGGGTGATCGAGGCGAGCCGGCTGGTGAACGAGTGGCGGGAGCTAAGGTTAAAGCGGGAGGCGGTGAAGGGGAGGTTCGGGTTTTGAGTGAAGGGGAGAGGCTTGCGCGGTTGGGTTCTTGAGGCGGTACCGCTCGTTTCACGGGCTAAAGATTAACCGCGAAAAACGCGAAAGGGCGCGAAATTTGGAAGACAGAAAGGCAGGGAGCCCCCCTCCCCGCGGGCGATCCTTGCTTCGCGGCTGGAATGGCCCATGATCGCAGGGCGATGAATTCTCGCCTCCTCACTTCCAACCTGCTGAAGGCCTGCGGCGTGCTGCTCGCGGGGGTGGCGGCGATGACGGTCGCATGGGAACTGATCTTTCCAGGCCGCATCTATCACTGTACTGACGATAGCGGCTTCGGTTTTCTGGAGCCGGGCAGTTGGGTCCACGGGCCGGTCGATTACGTGGACAGGATTGATACGACGAGACCGATGTCGGAGCCGGATGTGATCAAGACCGGCTGGACGGAACAGGGGCTATGGGCGGCGTGGTGGGGGATGGCCGGGATGGCTGTGGTGGCGGGGCTGACGGTGCCGTGGTTGAAGCGGGAGGCGGTGAAGGCGCGGTTCGGGTTTTGAGTGAAGGGTGGTGTTTGATCCGGCATGCTTTTCTTCATCCTTCATCTCTTGGCCTGTGGTGTCCTGGTTGCCGCGGCGGTTTATCGCCTATACACGCGGGGCACTGCACCGGCATACGGTTTTCTCTTTCCCTACATCATCGTGGCGGCACTGGCGGGGATGGTGATCTCTTACATGTACGCGGGAGAGCTTTTCGTGGCTTGGTATTCGGGTGCGGCGATTGAGATCGAGGCGGCGAAATACCGCCTCAGCGGCCCTTACGCATGGGTGTATATTTCCATGTTGATTGCACCGCTTTTGCCCGTTTTCGCGATTATCCCATGGGTTGGGAGGCGACCGTTGGCGGTGGCGCTGTTAGGGTTGCTTGCGGTGCTGCCGGGGTTTCTTTGAAGGATTCGCCGGCAGGTGTCCGGAACGGCAGTCGCGCAGCGACCGTGGAATGCGGCTGCCCGCTGCCGCTGTAGGCAGGCAGCCTGCTGCTGTGAAGCACGGGAGAGTTCCGTGTCCTGCTCCGTCCGCGGCTTGCCATGCCCCGTGCTTCGCCTTTGCAGCGCCCCTCGCAGCAGGCTGCATCGGGACAGCGGCAGCAGGCTGCGCGCAGTCCACGGCGGCGAAGCCGCGGAAGGCACTCTACTGGCGCTGTGTTGGGGCGGGGCAGCTACTTTTACTTGTCGCCGAAGAGATTGCCGAGGCCGCCGAGGGCGGAGCCTTCGCCCTTGCCGGAGGCGTAAGTGCCGGTGATGCGCTGGGCGAGGCGGGAGAAGGGCATGCTCTGGAGCCAGACGGAGCCGTGGCCCTGGAGGGTGGCGAGGAAGAGGCCCTCGCCGCCGAATATCATGGACTTGAGATTGCCGGAGCGCTGGATGTCGTAGTCGATGCCCTTGGTGAAGGCGACGAGGCAGCCGGTATCGACGAAGAGTTTCTCACCCCTGAGTTCCTTGCGGACGACGGTGCCGCCGGCGTGGACGAAGGCCATGCCATCGCCCTGGAGGCGCTGGAGGATGAAGCCTTCCCCGCCGAAGAAGCCGGCGCCGAGCTTGCGATTGAAGGCGATGCCGATCTGGGTGCCGAGGGCGGCGCAGAGGAAGGCGTCCTTCTGGCAGAGCAGCTCTCCGTTGTATTGGTGGAGGTCGACGGGGACGACGGTGCCGGGATAGGGCGCGGCGAAGGTGACGCGCTTCTTGCCGCTGCTGCCGCGGTTGGTGAAGTGGGTCATGAAGATGGACTCGCCGGTGAGGGCGCGCTTGCCGACGGCCATGAGCTTGCCCATGAAGCCTTGGTCGGGAGTGGAGCCATCGCCCATCTTCGTCTCGAAGGAGATGCCGTCTTCCATGTAGTTCATTGCACCGCCTTCGGCGATGACGGTCTCGCCGGGATCGAGTTCGATTTCGACCATCTGGATGGACTCGCCGATGATCTCGTAGTCGATCTCATGGGAGCGCTTGGCACCGGCGGAGAGGGCGGTGCCAGCGGGCGGGAGAGGTGGCGGTGCGCCCTGGCCCTGGAAGAGTTCGGGGAGGACTTTGGCAGCGGGTTCCCATGCGGGCATGCCTTGGGTCCACATGAAGGTTTGTGGATTGATGGTGCCGCCGGTCACCAGTTCGTTAAGGTTTTCGTCGGAGGTCGTGGCGGTGGAACCGGAGGAGCTGTGGTAGTGCCAAGTCTTCATGGTGGCGGGGAGGGTAGCGGGTGGAGGGTGCGGTGCAAGGAGGGAGGGTGCGGTGCCGTGATGGAAGGGGAACTTATATCGCGGGTACGCGATCAAGGGTACGTAGTCCCGCCTTCAGGCGGACGGCAGCGGTAGGCGTTTTTGGTTCAGTCATCCCAACCCTTTCCATAGTCCATGACCGGGTATTCTTTCCAGAGCCTCACCGCGCCCTCTCGTCCTTCCGCTTCGAGGAAATCTTGAGCGCTTGAGAACGGCCAATCCTGCCACGAATCCACATAACCATGCTTCACCGGGTTGTTGTGAATGTAGTTCACCGTCGCCCAGAAGTGTTCGCTGTTCTGCATGCCGCGGTCGGAGGCGGAATGCCAGATCTGGCGACCACGCAGTCCTTCTTCGCCGTTCCACTCAAAGGATGTTTTGCCGTGGAGTTGTCCAAGTTGACTCACGATAGTCCGGACGTCGGGGGTGCGGATGAGGAGGTGGTAGTGGTTGGGGAGGACGCACCAAGCGGCGGAGGGTGCCGGGAAAACGTTTAGGAGCCTGTTTGAGAATTCTTCGAGCCGGTCGTCGGAATAGCCGATGTGCGGGCGGTGCTCGAAGCAGGCGGCGGAGAGATGATAGTGGATATTGCCCTGATCGAAGTGGGGCGGGCGATGCCACGGGCGCTTGAGGAGCTTGCGGCGGGCGAGCCATTCCTCTCGTTGCTCCGGGGTCTGTTTTCGCCAACGATAGGGCATTGGGGGTGACTACTTGGTGCCGGGGGGAAAAGGCAAGTAGCTAGTGATCCGGAAGATGTCCGCCTGAAGGCGGGACTACGTACCCTTGGGGGCGGGCTTGCGGGGTGGCTTCCCGACCGGCGATGTCCGCCTGAAGGCGGGACTACGTACCCTTGGGGGCGGGCTTGTGGGGTGGCTTCCCGACCGGCGCTGTCCGCCTGAAGGCGGGACTACGTTACCCTTGGTGGCGGGCGCTTGGGGTAGCTTCCCGACCGGCGCTGTCCGCCTGAAGGCGGGACTACGTGCCCTTGGGGGCGGGCTTGTGGGGTGGCTTCCTCAGAGCAGCTGCGTCTCGGCGAGGAGATGATAGGTGCCCTGGCGCGCGATGAGTTCGGCGTGGGTGCCGCTTTCGACGAGCTTGCCGTGATTGAGGACAAGGATGGTGTCGGCGTGGCGGACGGTGGAGAGGCGGTGGGCGATGACGAGGCTGGTGCGGCCGGCCATGAGGCGCTCGAGCGCTTCATTGACGAGGCGCTCGCTCTCGGTGTCGAGGGCGCTGGTGGCCTCGTCTAACAGGAGGATGCGCGGATCGGCGAGGATGGCGCGGGCAATGGCGATGCGCTGGCGCTGGCCGCCGGAGAGCTTGACTCCGCGGGGGCCGACGGTGGTCTCGTAGCCTTCGGGGAGCTTGGAGATGAACTCGTGGGCGTTGGCCTGCCTGGCGGCTTCCTCGATCTCGGCAGCGGTGGCACCGGGGCGGCCGTATTCGATGTTCTCGCGGATGCTGCCGCCGAAGAGCATGACTTCCTGCGGGACGACGGCGATCTGCTTGCGGAGCGAGGCGAGCTGGAGGTCCGAGGCGTTCTTGCCATCGAAGAGGACCTGGCCGCTTTCGGGATGATGGAAGCCGAGGATGAGGGAGAAGACGGTGGACTTGCCCGCGCCGGAGGGGCCGACGAGGGCGACGCGCTTGCCGGGCTCGGCGGTGAAGGAGAGTTCGTGGAGGACGGGCGCATCCGGGCGCGAGGGGTAGTGGAAGGTAACCTTGTCGAAGGAGAGGGAACCGGCGAGGCGACCGGTGGCTTGGACGCCGCTGGCTTCCGGGGTCTCGCCCATCAGCTCGCGGAGGCGCTCGGTGGCACCGGCCATGGCCTGGAACTGCGAGATGATCTCCGGCACCGAACCCAGCGATGCGCCGACGAAGACGCTGAAGATGATGAAGCCGGTGAACTCCTTCTGACCGATTTCGCCAAGCGCCAACATGTGCGAGCCATACCAAGCCACGCCACCGATCGTGCCGAAGAGCGCGAAGATCACGAAGGACAGGAAGGCGGCGCGGGCATTGGCACCGCGCAGGGTCACCCCGAAGAAGCGATCGAGAGCGCGGTGGTAGCGGGCTCGCTCGAACTCCTCGTTCGAGAAAGCCTTCACATCGGCGATGCCTTGCACGCTTTCCTCCATGACCATTCCGGACTCGGCCAAGGCATCCTGCGCATCCCGTGAATACTTGCGGACCTTGCGCCCCGAGATCGCCACGGCCAGCACCACCACCGGCACGCTGCACAGCATGACCAGCGAGAGCTTCCACGAGCAGTAGATGATGAAGGAAAGGCTGCCGATGAGGATCACGCTCTGCCGCGCGGCCTGCGGCAGGGTATTGAGGAAGGTTTCGCGGACGGTGCCGAGGTCGCTGGACACGCGGTTGCTCACCAGGCCCGAGCGCTGGTCTTGGAAGAACGGAATCGGCAGCTTGAGCAGACGGTTGAAGAGGTCGCGGCGCAGGTCGTTGAGTGCGGCCTCCCCGGAGTAGGTGAAGCCGCGCACCCGCCAGTAGGCGATGAAGGCCTGGACCGCGAGAATGCCAACGAGCATCAAGATCTTGGCGTCGGCCTTCTGGCGGGTGGCCGCGACATCGATGGCACCGCCTTTCCAAGCGTCCGCGGGATCGCCGATGAGGTCCTTCAGGAAGAAGGGGAAGGCGAGGCCGAGGCCGGCGGTGACGAAGAGGGCGATGACCGAGGGGATGAAGATCTTGCGGTAGGGGCGGACGTAGGAAAGGACCCAGGTGAGTCCCCCTTGATATCGCGCTTCTTCTTGTCATCCGCGGCCTTCGGCATGCCGCGGATGGGAGACGATCCCGGGGCGGGCGTCAATGGGGAGGGAGGGGAGCGGAGACATTGGGGCATCGGGAATACGGAGGCCGGGTGTTTTTTTGGGGCAACACGGGGGTAGCCTCTCGGGACGGGAGGCGCCGTCCGGCAGGGTGGTCCCTGACAGCGCTTTCTTCCCCTCCGTTCGTGTCATCGAGACGGCGATATCCATTTAACCTCCGCGATGTGGTCGGCCATGGGGACCGCTCTGCGGGCCGGGAGGTGCCCGGCGGGGGCTATTGGTGGGTGCGGGCGTTGGGGGCGGCTTCGTCCGCCTGAAGGCGGGACTACGTACCCTTGGGGGCGGGCTGTTGGGGACCACTCGGCCGCACAGAGGACTGTGCGGACCACCTTTTCCGGACCACCTTTCCGGAGCACCTTTTTAAGACACCTTACTTGTCGAGCTTGCTGAGCTCGGCGTCGTCGGGGTGCTTGCCGGCGGGGGCCGGGACTTCGAGTTTGTCGTAGGCTTTGGTGACGGCACCCTTGGTGCGGTCTTCGATGAAGCCGCCATTGGCGAGGTAGAAGCGCTTGCCGGAGATGCCGGCGCTGCGGTCGAGGCGTTCGGATTTGCCGTGGCCATCGTGGGTGAAGGCGGCCTTGGTGATGGGGAGCCATTCGCCGGCGTGGGTCTTGATCCAGCCGTTGCCGAATTCGCAGACGCGGCGCTCGTGGCCGTTCTGGCCGCCGAAGTTCTCATTGAAGGAATAGAGGCCGTGGAGGTACTTGCCGTCCTTGGGCGAGCGGAAGGAGGCGACGAGCTCCCAGTCCTTCTTCTTCGAGTCGCGGAACCAGCCGGTGTAGATGGTGACATCGCCCTCGACCTTGGCGCGCATGAGGAAGTGGACGGTATCGCCGAGCTTCCACGGGTAGACGAGATGGCTGTGGCCGCCGGTGCCTTCGTTGCCGAAGTCGCCGGCGTTCGTCTTCGGGCCTTTGGCTAACAGCTTCACGCGGTCGTCGTCCTGAACCTTGTCGCGGTCCTTGGCCTCGCTGCCGGAATCCCAGACGGAGAAGATGATGCGGCGCTCGGTGGGGCTGTTGACCTGCATGCCGAAGTAGCCGCGGTGCCAGCCGGTGGCCTCGTAGTAGGTCCAGAGGGGCTCGGTCTTGGGGGTGGCTTCGAGGTAGAACCACTCGACCTCCTCCTTGGCCGGCTCGGGGACCTCGTAGGCGAGGTGGATGGAGGCGCTGTTGCGGCGCTCGACCATGGAGAAGCGGGCGGCTTCGGAGGCGGGGCCTTCGAGCTTGAGGAAGCGGAGGTCGGGGAGCTTGCCATTGCCTTCGAGCGTGAAGCGGTAGTAGCCGGGCTCGGCGATGGGGACCTTGCCGAAGGAGACGGCATCGGCGGTTGGTTCGCCATTGAGCTTCCAGGAGATGGCGGGTTTTTCCTGGGAGCTGACGGTGAGCTTGAGCTTGGCCTTGGTGGGGGCTGCGGTGAGGAGGGAGAGGTCGAGGTCGCCTTTCGTGGCGATGTTGCCGAACCAGGAGAGAGTGGTCTTGGAGTCCCAGTCCTTGATGAGGCCGTCCTTGTCGCGGTCCACGCCGTTATTGGGGTCGGGGGCGGTGTAGGCGGTAAAGGCGGGGATCTCGAGGGCGGCTTGGGCGCTTAGGGTGGCTAAGGCGAAGATCAAAAGGCATTTTTTCATGCCGTAGATTGGCTTTTGTGCCATTTGGGTCAATGGGAAAGCGTATGAAGCCAAGTAAGAACCCAAGGCAAACATCGAACATCGAACATCGAACGTCCAACATCGAACATCGAAGGGGAAGGCAAAGGGGGGGAACGAAAAAGGGCGGCCGGGAGGATCCGCAGCCGCGTGAAGCTTGCAGGCGGCGGCTCATCCCTCCCAGAAAGAGCCTGCTCACCTGCTTCTCCACGAGCTGCGGATCGTCGCGACCGCCCTCGTCAGTTTTTAAATTCGGTTCACCAGCCTCCGCCGAGCGCTTTGTAGAGTCCAACGGAATTCACCGCGCGCGCAAGACGCAGTTGAATGAGGGACTGGCGCGCGTCAAACAAATCCTGTTGAGCGGTTAGAACTTCGAAGTAGCTGTCGACCCCCTGGCGGTAGCGGGCATCGGCCAAATCGAAGCGCTTTTGCTGCGCGGCGACGAGACCCTGATAGGCTTCGATCTGCCCGGCAAGTCCGGTGCGTGCGGCAAGGCCATCGGCGACTTCGCGGAAGGCGGTTTGGATGACCTTCTCGTAGGTAGCGACTTGGATCTGCTTGCGGATCTGTGCGGCGTCGAGGTTGGCCTTGTTGAAACCGCCATCGAAGATGGGGACGCTGATCTGCGGGGCGAAGGCCCAGGCGCCGGAGCCGCTCTGGAAAAGATCCCCGAGGCTGCGGCTGGCGGTGCCGGCGCTGCCGGTGAGGGTGATCCGCGGGAAGAAGGCGGCGCGTGCGGCACCGATGTTTGCATTCGCGGCGGCGAGCTGGTGCTCGGCTTCGAGAATGTCCGGGCGGCGGCGGAGCAGGTCGGAGGAAACCCCGGCACGGACTTCCGATACGAGGGCATCTTCCAAGCCGCGGCCATCCGGCAGACCACCGGGGATGCCGGTGCCTAACAAGACGGTCAGCGAGTTCTGCGTTTCCGCCAGCCGCTGCTTGTAAGCGGCGAGCTGGGCCTTCGCGGTCTGCACTTGGATGTCCACCGAGCGCAGGTCGAGTTCGGACACATCGCCGGCATCGAAGCGCTTCTGGGTCAGGCCGTAGGTCTCATCGACCGCCTTCAAGGTGCTCTGTGCCAATTCGATCTGCTCGATGGCGGCGCGCTGGTTGAAGTAGACGCTGGCGACTTCCGAGACCAGGGAGATCTGGACGCCGACGCGTGCGGCATCGCTGGCGAAGTAGGTCTGCAGCGCGGCATTGCTGAGGCTGCGGACGCGGCCGAAAATATCGAGTTCGTAGCCGGTGACGCCGACCGAGACATCGTAGGAGCGGGTCTCCATGCGCGAGCCGGTGGAGCTATTCGCGCGGCCGATGCCCGAGTGCGAGGACCCGGCGCCGACATTCACGGTGGGGAAGAGCGCGCTACGGGTAATCCCGTACTGGGCGCGGTTCTGCTCCACATTGAGGGCGGCGACGCGGAGATCGCGGTTGTTGTCGAGGGCGACTTTCACCAGGCGTTCGAGCCGCGGATCGGCGATGAACTTTTGCCAGGCGATGTCCGCGGAGACTCCGCCGCCGGTATTACCGGGGAAGGTTTCCGAGACGGGCGACGCCACCCGATCGAGGCCGGGCTCCAGATTGCAGGAGGCGACGAACGCGGGAAGTGTTAGAAGGAACAGGTGCGACTTACGCATGATTCAGGTCTCCGGTTGGAGTCTGGGAGGGTATTTCTGATTCCGGATTTTTGGCCGGGCTGAAGCGATTTACGATGCTGCGAACCACGACGTAGAAAGTAGGGACCAGGAAGATGGCGAGGACGGTGCCCGAGATCATGCCGCCTGCAACTCCCGTGCCAATCGCATTTTGGCTGGCGGAGCCGGCACCGGAGCTGATCACGAGCGGGACCACGCCGAGGACGAAGGCCATCGAGGTCATGAGGATCGGGCGGAGGCGGAGCTTCACGGCTTCGAGGGTGGCTTCGATCAGGCCCTTGCCCGCTTTCTCCAGATCGAGGGCGAACTCGATGATGAGGATGGCGTTCTTGGTCGAGAGACCCACGGTGGTGAGCAGACCGACCTTGAAATACACGTCGTTCGGCAGCTCGCGGAAGGACACCGCGGCAAGGGCGCCGAGAATCCCGAGCGGGACGACCATGATGACGGCGACCGGGATCGACCAGCTCTCGTAGAGCGCGGCGAGGCAGAGAAAGACGATGAGGATGGAGATGCCGTAGAGCATGGGGGCCTGGTTACCGGAGATCTTTTCCTCCAGCGACTGGCCGCTCCATGAGAAGCCGAGTCCGGGCGGGAGTTGCTCGGCCATCTTCTCCATCTCATCCATCGCCTCGCCCGAGCTGCGGCCCGGGGCGGCGGCGCCGACGATATTCACGGCGGGCAGGCCATCGTAGCGCTGGAGCTGCGGCGAGCCGTAGGCCCAGCTGGTGGTGGTGACCGCGGAGAGCGGGACCATCTTGCCCTCCTTGTTCCGCAGCCAGACCTTGCCGATGTCATCCGGGGTCATGCGGAAGGCGGCATCGAGCTGGACGATCACGCGCTGGACGCGGGGGCCGTTCACGAAGTTGTTCACGTAGGCGGAGCCGAAGGCGGTCTGCATGGTCTGGTTGATCTCCGCGAGGGAGACGCCCAGCGCGGCGGCCTTGTCTTGGTCGAGCTCGATCTTGAGCTGGGCGGCATCGTTCAGGCCCTGCGGGCGGACGCCCACCAGCAGGTGATTCTGCGCGGCCATGCCGAGCATCTGATCGCGCGCCGCCATCAACTGGTCATGGCCGACGCCACCGATATCCTGCAGCCAGAAGTCGAAGCCGGACGAGGTGCCGAGTTCGGGGATGGCGGGCGGATTCAGAGGGAAGACGAAGGCGTCCTTGATCCCGCCGAGGCCCATGATGCCGCGCTTGATGATCTCCTGGACCTTGTGCTCCTTGCCATCCTTGCCGCCCTCGCGCTCTTCCCATGGCTTGAGGCGGAGGAAGGCGAGGCCGGAGTTCTGGGCCTTACCCGTGAAGCTGAAGCCGGCGACGGTGAAGTAGTGCTCGATCTCCGGCTGCTGGGCGAAGTATTCCTCCATCTTGGTCAGGGCCTCGCCGGTGCGTTCATCGGTCGCGCCGTCCGGCAGGGTCACGAGGGTCAGGAAGTAGCCCTGGTCTTCCTCAGGCAGGAAGGAGGAGGGCATCTTCTGATAGAGATGGACGACGCCGAAGCAGACCACGGCGAGCAATACAATACCGACCCATGCGTGCTTGAGGGTGCCGCCAACCACGCCTTGGTAGGCATGGGTGGTGGAGTCGAAGGCGCGATTGAACCAGCCGAAGGGGCCGCGCTTCGCGACGTGGTGGCCGGCATCGACCTGCTTGAGCAAGGTGGCGCAGAGGGCGGGCGTGAGGGAGAGCGCCAGAAAGACGGAGAACAGCATGCACGAGACCATCGACATGGTGAACTGGCGGTAGATGGTGCCGACCGAGCCGCCGAAGAAGGCCATGGGGATGAACACCGCGACGAGCACGACGGTGATACCGATGAGCGCACCGGTGATCTGGTTCATCGCTTTCACAGTCGCTTCCTTCGCGGGCAGGCCCTCCTCGCTCATGATGCGCTCGACGTTTTCCACGACCACGATCGCGTCATCCACCAGGATGCCGATGGCGAGGACCATGCCGAACATGGTGAGCACGTTGATGGAGAAGCCGAAGGCCGCCATCAGGCCGCAGGTGCCGAGCAGGGCGACCGGCACGACCAGGGTGGGGATGAGGGTGGCGCGGAAATTCTGGAGGAAAAGATACATCACCAGGAACACCAGGATGATGGCTTCCACGAGGGTCTTGAGCACTTCCTCCACGGAGATCTTCACGAAGGTGGAGGTGTCCAGCGGGTAGATCACCTTCACACCCGGCGGGAAGAATTCCTGCAGGCGCTCGACTTCCTTGCGGACGCCTTCCGCGGTATCCATCGCGTTGGCGGTGGGCGAGAGCTTGACGGCGGCGGCGGCGGTCGGCTTGCCATCGATGCGGGCCTTGATCGAGTAGTCCTGGCCGCCGAGTTCGACGCGGGCGACATCGCTGAGATAGACGCGCGAGCCATCGGTATTCACGCGCAGGACGATCTTCTTGAATTCCTCCGCCTCGCGCAGGGTGGCACGGCCTTGGAGAATGATATTGAGCTGCTGGTCCGGCGTGGCCGGGAGGGCGCCGATCTGGCCGACGGGGACCTGGGTATTCTGCGCCTGGATGGCGGTGGAGATATCCCCCGGGGTCATGTTATAGCTCAGCAGCTTGTCCGGATCGAGCCAGATGCGCATGGCATACTGGGTGCCGAACTGGACGACCTCCCCCACCCCTTCCACGCGGCGGATCGGGTCGAGCACGCTCGCGGCGAGGTAGTTCCCGAGTTGGATCGCGTCCATGCTGCCGTCATCGGTGGAGAGCGCGATGAACATGGCGAAGTTCCGCGTCGCCTTCGCAACCACCACGCCCTGCTGCTGGACGGTCTGGGGCAGGCTGGGAGTGGCGAGCTGGACCTTGTTCTGGACCTGCACCTGGGCCACATCGGGATCGGTGCCGGGATTGAAGTAGAGGGTGATGATCGAGGTGCCGTTCGCATCGCTGGCGGACGACATGTAGAGCAGGTTGTCGATGCCGTTGAGGTTCTGCTCGATGACCGAGGTCACGGTATCGGTCAGGGTCTCGGCGGAGGCACCGGCGTAGTTCGTGGTGATCGAGATCGATGGCGGTGCCACGGCGGGGTACTGGGCCACCGGCAGCTTGGTGATCGAAATGATCCCCAGGATGGCGATCAGGATGGAGACCACCCAGGCGAAGACAGGGCGATCGATGAAGAAATGGGCCATCTGGACTACAAATTACTAATTACTAAATTCTAATTACTAAACCAAAGGCAGGGATGCCTGGGGGTGGTTTAGCCTTTCTTGCCGTCCTTCGGGGTCGCTTGGCCGGTCGCGGTCTTGACCGCGGGGAGGTAGGGCTCGGGGGCGACTTGGGCACCGGGGCGGGCCTTGAGCAGGCCCTCGATGATGACTTTCTCACCGGCATTGAGGCCGGAGCTGACGACCCACTTGTCGCCGATGGCGTCCTGGGTCTCGATCATTTTGAGCTGCACGTGATTGGAATCGTCCACGACCATGACGCTGCCCATGCCGGTGGCGGTGCGGGTGACGGCGCGCTGCGGGACGGTGACGACGTTTTCCTTCACCGCCTGGACGACCTTGATCCGGGCGAACATGCCGGGGAGCAGGATGCGATCGGGATTCGGGAACTCGGCGCGGAGGGTGACCATGCCGGTGGTGGGGTCCACCGAGGCTTCCGAGAAGAGGATCTTGCCGCCGGGGCCGTATTCACTGCCGTCTTCCAGGATCAGCTTGGCCTGGACCGCCTCCGGGGCGGCCTGGGTCACGCCGCTCTGCGCGGAGCGGCGCAGCGCGATCATGTCGGTGCTGGATTGCGTGAAGTCGAAGTAGATCGGGTCGAGCTGCTGGATCGTGACCATCAGCGTCGCGTCATCCTCGCCGACCAGCGCGCCCTCCGTGACTTGGGCGCGGCCGACGCGGCCGGAGATCGGGGCGGTGACGGTGGAGTAGTCGAGGCGAAGCTGGGCGGTCTTGAGGGTGGCGGCGGCGGCCTTGATTTCGGCATTCGCGACGTTCACGGCGGAGTCCGCATCGTCATACTGCTGCTTGCTGATGGCATTGGTGCCGACCAGGGTCTTGTAGCGGTTGAGCTGGGTCTCGGCCTGATGCCGGGCGGCCTCGGCGCGGACGTAGGCGGCATTGGCATTTTCCTTCACCGCTTCGAGCGGGGCGGGGTCGATCTTGAAGAGGATATCGCCGGCCTTGACCTCGCCGCCTTCCTTGAAGGTTTTTTCCAGCAGGATGCCGGAGACGCGGGCGCGGACCTCGGCGGTACGCACGGCATCGATGCGGCCCGGGAGGGTGCGGGTGATCTGCACGGTCTCCTTCGCGGCCGGCAGGACCGTGACGGCGGCCGGCGGCATTTGAGGAGGACCCGCTGCAGCCGCGTCCTTCTTTTTACAAGCGGTCGTCAGCAGGAGCAGTGAGGTCAGAGGCAGGAAGTGGATCGGGCGCATGGTCGGCAAGAAGGCAGAGAGGAACGGAAGGTCGGCGGCTACGGCGAAAGGATAAGCGAGGAAATCCGGCGAATCGGTGAAATCTTCAGATGCAGATTGGTGACTTTCGGAGTAGACTGAGCGGGAGGACTTACCGCTTTCTAAAACGGTTGTTTCAGACGTGCGATTTATTTAGCATGGGAAATGCGGAGGCGGAATGACTTTGAAGTTTCCAAGCTGGTAACCTGAGCTTACCAGTCCCGCGGCACATGGAACTCCGGCACTTGAGATACTTCGTGGCGGTGGCGGAAGAGTTGAATTTCCGCCGCGCAGCGGAGCGCCTGAATGTCACGCGCCCGGCGCTGAGCAAGCAGATCAAGGACCTGGAGACCGAGATCGGGGTGAAATTGTTGGATCGCGATACGGTGCGGGTGGCGCTGACGGATGCGGGGAAGGTCTTCCTGGCGGATTCGCGGGCGATTCTGGATGATGTGGAGCACGCGGTGGCGCGGTCGCGCGAGGCGCAGGACGGGCGTCGCGGGCAGATCCGGATCGGCAGCGTGGGGCAGATCGCCGCAAGTTTTCTGCCGGACGCGCTGCGGGCCTTCCGGGTGAACTTCCCGGATGTGGAGGTGACTTTCGTGGAGATGACGCCGCCGGAGCAGCTCGAGGCGCTGGCGAAGGACGAGATCGACCTGGGCTTCGCCTACGGCCGCGATACCGAGAAGGTGCCGGGGATGTCGAGCCTGCTACTGGTGCGCTCGACCTTCGGGGTTTCGATGTCGAAGGATCATCCGTTTGCGACGCGGCGGGCGCTGCGGCTGGAGGAGCTGCATGACCAATCGATGCTGTGCGTGGGGGATGAGAAGGCTTCGACGCATCGTCGTGATATTCTGAGCATGTTCGAGGAGGCGGGCACGGCGCCGGCATCGGTGCGGCAGATCCTCGGGTTCGAGTCGCTGCTGACGATGATCGCGGCGGACCAGGGTCTGTCGATGCTGCCGGAGGTGCTGGACCTGCGGTCGAGCCACGGGATCGTGACGGTGCCGCTGCTGGCGGACCGCGCGCGGGCGGACTTCACGATGTGGGCGGTGTGGAAGACGGCCGGGGCTTCCTTGCTGGTGAGGAATTTCGTCAGGCTGTTAGAGCGGAACCGTCCGGCGGATTCGATGGCGGTGGCGTGATGCTTGTCCCCTGCCCTTCCCTTTTAATTTACGCAGCGATGTCAAAGATTACGACCCGCTCCTTGATCGGTGTCGCCAAGCGAAACGATGCCAATTCCAAAGCTCTAAAGCGTGACCTCCACCATCCGCATCTGGCACGAAAACTTGGTCGCATCTGGACATGACGGGCCGCGGCCCCTGTCTACACTCTCTGTGGAGGAGCATATCCATGGTGGATTGCGAATCGAGATCGGAGGGAGACTGGTGCCCCACCTCGGCTATTTCGGGCCGGACGACGTTTGTTTCGACACCTGGGTCGAAGAGTTAACACGCATTTTCGGGAACTTGGTCCGTGGCGGGGATTTCAGCCACGTTTTTGACGAAGGAGAACAGGGCCAGCCCGCTTTCGTGTTTGAGCGCTGCGGGAACAAGGTGCATTTCAGTATCTGCGACTCCGAATTTTCAGAGGGACGGTCTGACGCAAAATGGCAGCAAGTCGAGTTCGGAAGGGAAGACTTTCTCCGCGCGTATCAAGATCTGATCGACTCCCTGTTTTCCACTTTGAGAAAAGAGGCCCCGCCCGTCGGGCGGGATTGGATTTCAAAGCGACTCCTCGCAGGAGCGAGGCCGGATGATGCCCCGGTGCTTCTCGATTGCGATCTCTGGCGGGATGGTGGATCGCTCTCAGCGACGGTTGCGGATCGCGGATCAAAGGTTTCCTTTTGGCTACAGATCAGCCCATCGAGCTCGGAGCACGAACATCTTTACTCGAGCAAAGGACCGGACCCCGCCAGCAAGCAAACGAGAATCAAGATTTCCTCCACTACCGAACGCAGGTGGCTGGCATTTCTTCGTGGTGCCATGATCGACCTCGTGGAGCCAGCAAAACAGGAACATTTCAAGAGGTTGCTATCAATCTTGCACCATCGATCCTGATGGTGAGTCTGGTTGCGCACCCTGAAGCTTCACTAACCCATGGCCAAGATCACTACCCGACCGCTGAATTCCGAAGAACTGGCCACGCTCGCGGGATCGGCCGAGTGGGTGAACCGGCTGTTGGAGGAGGAGTTTCAGTCGAAGGTCCGGCTGACGGGGACGCGGGAGGATATCCCAAACCTGCACACGATGCTGGAAGAGGGGCCTTTCACGGAGGACGCGAAGGCGGAACTGAAGACTTTCGGGATCGTGTTCGGGAACGTGCTGGCGCGGGAGCTTCCGTTGAGGTGGGTGGTATATCGGGATGCGAACGGGACGGACTTCGCGCTGCAGTACGAGGAGCTGGAGTTGTTCGTGTTTCCCTGGGATTTGTTGGTGAAGCGGATGGAAGGCGGGGAGGATTTGGGGGAGATGGATCTGGATCTGATTTTGGAGGAGCTGCGGGAGGGATTGAAGGAGGAGGCGGTGAGGATGGGGAAGAGGGGGTGAGCTCCTCGCCCTCCAAGCGCCGGTTTCTTCGCCCTGCAGGGGCGGACGTCGATAGCCCCGGGTGAAACCCTGACCTTTATACACAAGTCCGCGCGGCCGTCGCTCGTCACGGCGGCGAGTGGATCACTGCTTGCCAGCACGAGGCCTCCGCTTCCGGCGTGGCACGCGTCATCCGGGCACGCGCGGGCGGGCGGTGCGGCTGAGCCGCCCGCCTTCCTCCGGGGCCCTTTCACTCGTCGTGAAAGGCGCGCCACGCGCACGCGAAGTCCCTCACCCGAGCCAGCCCCTGCCACAGGGATTGTGCACCGGGCGGCCCGTCGCCCTTGCGCCCGAGGTGGCCGCCGAGCTTGCCGACGATGCGGATGAACTCGGCAAGCGACGGCTCGCCCGCCGCCTTGTCGCGTTTGGCCACGGCGCACGCCGATCGCCACTCGGCTTCCTCGAACACGCTGCCGCAGGGCAAGTCGGGGACCACGCGCCCGAGATGAGTCAGGTAAAGGATCCGCCACGCGACCACCAGATGGATCGCCAGCGCGTTGCACAGCGCCTGCCCGCTCTTGAGCTGGATGCGTTCCACCCGGCAGCCGGTCTTGAGGACCCTATGGAAGACCTCGATGTCCCAGCGCCGCCGGTAAAGCCCGATGATCTCCAGCGCTTCTTCAAGGGTCGCCACCGGCTTGCTGGTCAACAGCAGCCAGCGCACCGGATCTTCCCCGTCCGGCGGATCGCGTTCTTCCGCCAGCACCGCCCAGAAGGAGACCCGCGGCAGCTTGACGCCCTTGCGGTAGGGCGGGCGCGGGGTGACTTCCATCACCCGCACTTCCTGGCATACCGTGCGCGCGCTGCGCTGCGAGGGCACCCGGTTGCCCTTGACCTTTTTGGTGCCCTTCCAGGCCGGCACTTCAAAGGAATGGGTGCCGAGCAGCGGTGCCGCGGCGAGCGCCGCGAAGAGCTTCGCCGGGTTATCATGCAGCGTGCCTGTCAGGGCGCGGTCCTGGTTGGCGCGGATGATCCACCCGGCGCAGGGGCCGCCCCGCTCCACGGCAGCGTGCCATGCGGCATAGAGTTCGAAGATATCGCCCTCGCGGTCGCCCACCGAGATCACCTCGCAGTCCGGCAGCAGCACGGCCACTTCATTGGTCTTTTCATAGCCTTCGACCCAGCGCCGGCTTTCCTTGTCACTACCCGGCCGCCGCTTGTGCGGGACCTTGGCATCGCCAAAGGTGGCGGGATCGCGGATGATCATCGCCGCATCGAGGGTGCCAAGCGGCAGGCCCTCGCCCGAGACCGCGTAAAGCGCGTGCAGGTAGAGACCCTTGCGGTTCTTGTCGTTGAGCGGGCCCAGACCGGTGGTGGCCGTCATGTGCGTGAAATCCAGCTCGGTGGTGTCCTGCGACACCACCACGCGGCGGTGCGCCGCGCAGCGGGCGATGGTGGCCTCGCGGTGCGGGGCCAGCACGGCCGCGGCGGTGACGTCGGGACAATTGAGCAGGCGGTAGGCCGCCGTCATCTCGCCACTGCCGCCGGTGGCGGCGGCAATGCTTTTGGAAGGAAAGGCGGCGAGCGCCGCGGCGACTTTGGGCAAGCGCCGGTCGCGCCGCGTATCCTTCAGATCCGCGTTGCCGAACTCGCCTGTAATGTCGTCAGCCACGCCAAAAATCCAACAGCGCGTGCATTGTGCAGGGCTTCAAACACTCGTACAGATTTATTTCCCGCAAACTGCACCGGCGGATTTCATGCCGGAGCGCGGACTTGTGTATAAAGGTCAGGGTGAAACCCGGGGTTTGGGTGCTCCAAGGGACGTGCCCTGAAAGGGCACACGTAGGCCTCGCTTGATCCCGCGTCCGAGGTTGGTCAAGCTACGGAGAATGGCCCAATCGCTTGCCTCCCTATTGGTTCACCTCGTTTTCTCCACCAAGGATCGTGAGCCATCGATCCCGGATCATCTGCGGAAGGAATTGCATGCTTACATCGGAGGCATCATCGCCCACCGCAGCGGTGCGTTGCTCGCCGCCGGCTCCGTGGCGGATCATATTCATCTGATGATCTCGCATCCCCGCACCATCGCGCCGGCGGAACTGGTGAAGGAGATCAAAGCTGGTTCATCGAAGTGGATGAACGAGCGCGAAAAGCGTGCGTTCAAGTTCCATTGGCAAAGCGGATACGGCATCTTCTCGATCAGCCCGACGCACCGGCCAAAGCTCGAGGAATACATCGCCAATCAGGCCGAACATCACCGGGTGACGACGTTCCAGGAAGAATACCGGAAGCTCCTTACCCGTTGCGAGGTCGAATGGGATGAGCGTTACGTGTGGGATTGACCCGGCCTACGAGTGCCCTTTCAGGGCACGTTTTTCCCGTGACACGGAAACCCCGGGTTTCACCCGGGGCTATCGACGTTTACCCTTTCAGGGCATAGGAGCAGGACCGTTGCGGGGCGGTGCGGTTGGTTTGTCGAGGCCGCAGAGGTGATTCGCTTTCGCCCTGCAGGCACGACGATTCTCCGCCCTGCAAGGGCGCATACTTCTTCGCCCTGCAAGGGCGGCCGTTGATAGCCCCGGGTGAAACCCGGGGTTTGGGTGCTCCAAGGGACGTGCCCTGAAAGGGCACACGTAGGCCTCGCTTGATCCCGCGTCCCGGCCTTACCCCTCCACCCGCGCCAGGCCGCCGAGCTCTTCGTTCCTACGGCAGGCGTAGTCGAAGAAGAGATCACCGGGGATGACCAATTCGACGGATTCCAACGAGGCGGGGATCTCCGCACGACAGAAGATCTCGGTGAAGTCCTCGATCTCCATGTCTCCGTAGCCGGTGCCGAGCGCGGTGATGGCGACGGTCTTGATCCCCGGGATCTCTGCGCAACGGAGGAGCACCTCGCGCAAGGCGGTCGCGGTATCTTCCCGGCTGGTTTCGTAGAAGCCATTCGCGGCGACGACGGCGAACATCCGGCCCCAAGTCTCTGCGGCCGGGATCGCGAAGATGCTGCCCCGCGCGGCGAACTTGATCCCCTGCCCTATCAAGGCGCGGTCCATTGCCTTTTGGAGGGACGGGCCGTGCCTGCCTAACAGGCTGGCCCCGGCCCCGCCGGAGAGGAAGAGGTGCTCGTTGGTGGAGAAGACGATGGCGTCCGCGGTGGAGTTCACGATGTCGCCGCGGCGGATGAGGCGTTGGGGTTGGGTCATTGATCGGATGACGGTGATGGCGAGCTCGCGACCAATTGCATACCCGACTATACGATTGGTCAATCGGCTGAGAGTCAGTTGATTTCGGATGTAAATCGCCCATTCTGGCTCATAGATCGATCGTCCGGCTAGAGCGTTTCATGGGCTCAGCCATGCCCCGCAGGATCGACTCGCGCATGCCGGGGATGCTGACGAGGTGGAGAGTTTCGTGAATTCCCCGCCAGTCGTCTTCCGAGACGAGAACGGTATTCCCCCGCTCACTGGTGATCCGGACCGGTTCGTGGTCAGCAAGCGTAGAATCGATGAGGTTGGAGAGATCCGAGCAAGCGTTCGCAGCGCTGACAGTCTTCATTCCATAGGGGTACGAAATTGAGTCCGCACGTCAAGATGCCAACCCAGCCCCCCGGATAGACGAGGCAAATGCTTGGTCATGGTTGCTCGTTCCGGATCTTATCTACCAACTTCTCTAAAAAGGCGGGAGCGTCTTCTACTTCACAAAGTGTTCCCATAGATTGGCCTGCAATCATCAGATCTTCAGACTCGTGATCCCCAATCAAAAATTCCGCCCAATGGCTCTTTTTAAAGAATTTTTTCATTGGGAGGGTGTCACGACTCCCCTCCGTCCAAACCAACAATCCATGAAGGTGTTCCTGATCTTCCAGCCAATTGCGAAGATTCCGATCAATCTCGGTTGAGACAGGGTGGTAAATAGTAAGTGCTGCAATATTAGCAGTCCCTTCATCGACCGATTTGAACTTCTTTGAGATGTTTCCGAGAGACGCATTGGGCCGCCCCTCTTTGAAGAATTTGTTGATGTTACTCGTCCGGCGCTTCACTTCAAGATTCACCACCAAGGGAGCAAGACCATCGTGAACTTTGATTTGCCAATCGTAATCAGGATCACTCTCCGCCTCCTTGGGGCCTCGGGTTACGGTCTGAATACTGCGTACAAACTTTAGCCACCATATTTCGTTTAGAGCATCCAGATGCTTAGCACCCCTTAGAAGAGCACCAAAATCACCCGGCCAAAGATCTGGCAGAAATTTCCGCCCCAGGAGGACGCACTGTCCAAGCCGAAGAAGATTACCCGTCGTAAAAAAACTTCCAGCGAAGGCCTGAGATCCGATTGCCGAGTTGATATCAAACTGATTTTTGGGTAACCAATATTCAGCTTGGGGCTGCGCACCTTTTGCACGCCACATCTCTGATGAAGTAAAGCTGCTCTCCTTGATCGGGAAGCCGATCGTCGCCATATCCTCGGAGATCGATTGCGCCATCCAATGCGCACGATCCGGGGGGACGTAATATTCCAGCAATGCTTGAAGCTCGTCTACGCTCATTGATCTTTTTTGCGAGCATAGCAGATACCCACAATTTTGGAATGATCAAGGCGGTGATGAGTGGCGATATTTCCATCCATAAATGCACAGGGACTGCCATGGCAGCCGCCAACCATCGAAGCGAGATCGAAGCCTCGCGATCCTAGGAACTAGCGCCCCATTCACTCCCACTCAATACTCGCGGGCGGCTTGGTGGAGATGTCGTAGAGGACGCGGTTGATGCCCTTCACCTCGTTCAAGATGCGGTGGCTGGTTTCGCGGAGGATGTGGTAGGGCAGCTCGACCCAGTCGGCGGTCATGGCGTCTTCCGAGACGACGGCGCGGAGGCTGGTGGCCCACTCATAGGAGCGCTCGTCGCCCTTGACACCGACGGTCTTGACCGGGACGAGGGCGGCGTAGGCTTGCCAGACTTTTTCATACCAGCCGTGCTCCTTGAGCTTGCCGATGAAGATGGTGTCGCAGGCGCGGATGATATCGAGCTTCTCGCGGGTGATGTCGCCGGGGCAGCGGACGGCGAGGCCGGGGCCGGGGAAGGGGTGACGCCAGAGGATGTCGTGAGCGATGCCAAGCGATGCACCGAGGGCGCGGACCTCGTCCTTGAAGAGCTCGGCGAGGGGTTCGAGGACCTTGCCCTCGGCTTGGAGCTCGAGGATGCGGTCGACGCGATTGTGGTGGGTCTTGATCTTGCTGGCCTTCGACTTGGCGTTCGAGGCGCTCTCGATGACGTCCGGGTAGAGGGTGCCCTGGGCGAGCATCTGGGCATCGCCCACGGCGTCCCAGAAGGTGTCGATGAACAGCTCGCCGATGATCTTGCGCTTGGCTTCGGGATCGGTGACTCCGGCGAGTGCGCCGAGGAAGCGTTCGGAGGCGTCGATGGTTTCGATCGGCACGCCCATGCGGTGGAAATTGCTCTGCACCTCCGCGGTCTCGTCCTTCCGCATCAGGCCGTGGTCGACGTAGATGGCGCGGACCTTCACGCCGGCTTCCTTCAGAAGTACGGCGAGCACCGTACTATCGACGCCGCCGGAGACGCCGCAGACGACCTGCTTGGTGCCGACGGTGGTGCGGATGCCTTCGATCAGCTCGCGCTTGAAGTCATCGATGCGGAAGGGGGCGAGCTCGCCGCCGGCGGTGAGCAGGAAGTTGTGGAGGATGCGATTGCCCTCGTGGCTGTGGGTGACTTCCGGGTGGAACTGGATGCCGTAGAAGCGGTCGCCCCACTTGAGCGAGACCGGGGTGCCGTGCTGGTTGGCAGCGATGACGACGGCGCTGGCGGGCAGGATCTCGACGGTGTCCGAGTGGCTCATCCAGACCTGCGAATTCTTCGAGACGCCTTCGTAGAGGCCGCTGCAATCGCCGGGGACGAGGGTGGCCGGGCCGTATTCGCGGCGGTTGCTGGACTTCACGCTGCCGCCGAATTTGATATTGAGCAGCTGCATGCCGTAGCAGACGCCGAGCACCGGCACGCCGAAGGCATCGAGTGCGGCGAAGTCGAGATCGGGAGCGTCGGGCTCGGAGGTGCTCTTCGGTCCGCCGGAGAGGATGATCGCGCCGGGCTGGCCGATGTTCGGGAAGTCCTCGAGGGCGTAGAGCTTGGCGAAGTAGCCGAGGTCGCGGACCCGCCTCACGATGAGTTGGGTGTACTGCGAACCGAAGTCGAGGACGGCGACGTGATTGATTTCCTGCATAGGGGAAAGTTCCAAGTAAGAAGTGCGAAGTGCCAAGAACAGCCAAGTCAATTCAGAGGCTGATAGTTGGTCGGTTCCTCGGTGATGACAATATCGTGCACGTGGCTTTCGCGGAGGCCGCCGGGGGTGATGCGGACGAAGGTGGCGCGCTCGCGGAGTTCATCGAGGCTATTCGCGCCGACGTAACCCATGCCGGAGCGGAGGCCGCCCATGAGTTGGAAGACGACATCGGAGAGCGGGCCCTTGTAGGGGACGCGGCCTTCGACGCCTTCCGCGACGAGTTTGCCGGAGCTGTTCTGGCCGTAGCGGTCGCCGGAGCCCTTGCGCATCGCGCCGAGGGAGCCCATGCCGCGGTAGGTTTTGAAGCGGCGGCCTTGGAAGTAGACGCTCTGGCCGGGGCTTTCGCGGGTGCCGGCGAGGATCGAGCCGAGCATGACCAGGTTGGCACCGGCGGCGAGGGCTTTTACGACATCCCCGGAGTAGCGGATGCCGCCATCGGCGATGACTTTCACGCCGACTTCCCGGCAGTAGCGGGAGACATTCTGGATGGCGGTGAACTGCGGCATGCCGACGCCGGCGATGACGCGGGTGGTGCAGATCGAGCCGGGGCCGACGCCGACCTTGAGGGCGCTGGCACCGGCGGTGACGAGATCGCGCGCGCCTTGCTCGGTGACGACATTGCCCGCTACGACGGGGCGGTCGGAGAGGGAGCGGAGCTTCGAGATGACCTCCATGACGCGGGAGGTGTGGCCGGTGGCGGCATCGATGAAGAGCGCGTCCGCGCCGGCATCGATCATGGCCTGGGCGCGCTCGACGCAATCCGGGCCGACGCCGATGGCGGCACCGCAGCGCAGGCGGCCTTCGAGGTCCTTGGCGGCGCTGGTGAAGGTGATGCGCTTCTCGATGTCCGAGCCGGTGATGAGGCCGGCCAGCTTGCCATTCGAGTCGACGAGCGGGAGCTTCTCGATGCGGTTCTGATAGAGGATGCGGCGGGCTTCCTCGAGCTCGGTATTGACCGGGGCGGTGATGAGCTTTTCGCGCGGGGTCATGACGTCCTGGACGAGGGCGTCGGTGCGTTCGAGGTAGCGGACATCGCGACCGGTGACCATGCCTTCGAGGCGGCCTTCGGAGTCGATCACCGGGAATCCGGAGAAGCCGTGCTCGGCCATGATCGCGCGGATTTCCTCGATGGTCTGCTCCTTGCGGACGGTAAGGGGCTTGAGGATGACGGCGTTTTCCGAGCGCTTCACGCGGGAAACCATCGAGGCCTGCTCCTGGATCGAGCAGGCGCGGTGGATGACGCCCATGCCGCCCTCGCGCGCCAAGGCGACCGCGAGTTCGGTTTCCGAGACCGTGTCCATCGCCGCGGAGACCACCGGGATATTCAGGCGGATGCCGCCCGTCACGTAGGTGGAAATGTCCGATTCCGTAGGAAGAATCTCGCTCAACGCAGGAACGAGAAGGACGTCATCAAAGGAGAGTCCGAGAGAAATATCCGCCATGGCGGAGTCAATAGAGGAGACCCCCGGGACGCAAGCGCGAAGAGTGGGTGGGGGTGGGTTGCTTTGCTAAGTCGTTGGGAGGTAGGAGGAAAACATTGAACATCGAACGCCCAACATCAAACATCGAAGTGGGAAGGCGCTGGGCGGCGCAGTCGGGAGAGGCACACCGCTGGTGGCATGCTACCTGGCCGGCCCGATTCGGTTGGGATCACCCGGTGGCCACCGCCTTGGGGACCGCTCGTCCGCCTGAAGGCGGGACTACTTACCCTTGGGGGCGGGCTCGGAGGGACCGCTCGGCCGCACAGGGGACTGTGCGGACCACCTTTACTTCCTCGCGAAGTTGAGAGGCGCGGGGACGGAGATGACTTGCATGCCGGCCAATTGGGCGGCCATGACGCCGGCGGGGGCGTCTTCGAGGACCAGACACTTGAGCGGCGAGATGCCGAGCAGCTTGGCGGCGCGTAGGAAGATGTCCGGGGCGGGCTTGCCGATCGGGACGTCGTCGGCGGTGACGACTTCATCGAAGAGGTCGGAAACGCCCACGGCTTGCAGGGTTTTCTCGATCACGTGGCGGGTGCCGCCGGTGGCGATGGCCATCGGGATCTTGCCGCGGAGGCTTTCGGCGAACTCGGCGACTTCATCGATGAGCTCGAGGGAGCCGAGTTTCCGGAGAAAGGCTTCGCGTTTGGCGAAGGCGACGCGCTCGGGGTCGAGCTTCAGGCCGTATTCGTCGTTGATCTCAACGACGATGTCCTTGGTCGGGCGACCGCCCATGGCGTAGAAGACGTCTTCCTTGAAGATGCCGCCGGCGCCGTGGAGGGCGAGGGCTTCACACCATGCCTCGAAGTGAGCGGGCATCGAATGGACCAGAGTGCCGTCGCAATCGAAAATGACTGCTTCGAAGCCTTCTGCCGACAGATTCATTTCACCTACGCTCGCCATGCGCCGCGGGGGTATCAGCCCCCCTCAAAATGACAAGAACGCAAATGGAAAATGTCTAATAATGAGGAGTTTCCGTTTCGCATTATCGCGGGTGGGGAGGTCTGGAAAGTCCAGTATTAGATACATACTGGACTTCCTGGACCTCCTGCCCGGCGCTCCGGGAAGTCTGGAAAGTCCAATCTGGAGTTTCTGGACTTTCTGGACCTTGGGGATGGCGAATGGACCTCACGACCACCATTGGCGGGCTGCCAGGGACCGTTCTGCCGGGCGGTGCCCGGCGGTCCCAGTGGGGCCGTCCGCAGGTGGCGACGCCGGGGTGGCTCGCCTTTGCAGCGCCCCTTGCAGCAGGCTGCATCGGGACAGCGGCAGCAGGCTGCGCGCAGTCCACGGCGGCGGGGCCGCGGAAGGCACTTAGAACTCGCCGTTTTCGTAGGTGCCGGGGGGGATGACGCGGGGGGCGATGGCGGTGAAGGCGACCTTGCCCTTGAGGATGACGCCATCGGCGAAGCTGAGGGGGCCGGTGACGGCGACTTCCCGGCAGGCGGCGAGGGAGGGGGTGCCGAGGGTCTCGATGGCGTCGACGAGCTTGTATGAGTCGTCGAGCGTCACGACAGGCGGGACGCCGACGCGGGCCGGGACGAGCTCGACGCGGCCGTCGTCGCTGACGGAGTAGGCGTCCGAGCGGAGGGCGAAGAGGTCGGCGGTGGACTTGACCGGGGCGAAGCGGGAGCGCGGGACCTCGATGGCCTGGGCGCCCTCGAAGCACTCGATGGCGGCACCCATGGCGACTTCGAGTTGGATGACGGGCGTGGAGTCCTTGTCGCGGGGGTCGATGGTCTTGCGGTTGCGGATCATCGGCAGCGGGAGGACTCCCCCACCCTGCTCGAGCTGCTCCTTCAGGACATCGAGGCGGAGCCAGATCGAATTGGTATTGAAATACTTGTGGGTGTCGATGTCTTGGAAGGCAGCGAGATCGGCGTCCGGGCACTGGGCGACCTCCCGGAGCAGGAGGCGCAGGTTATCGCGACGGACGGCGAGGTGGCCGCCCTTGCGATCGGCGGGGGTGCGGCGGGTGACTTCCATGAGGAAGGGCGCACCGGATTCCGCGAAGTAGCTGAGGAGGCCGGGCTCGAGGACCGCGCCGAGGTTGTCGGAATTCGAGACGAAGGCGTATTTCACGCCGTCCGCGAGGAGGCGGTCGAGCCAGCCGCTGCCGACGAGGGCCGGGTAGAGGTCGCCGTGGCCTGGCGGGCACCATTCCATGGTGGGATTCGCGGGCCACTCGGCGGGAGCGAGGGTCGCCTCGTCGATCTTCGGGACCTGATTCTGCATCAGCTCGACCTCCGAGGCCGTGGCGAAGCCGCCGGCGGCGTGGCGTTCGAGGTAGCCGAGGGTGTCATCGCTGGTGCTGAAGCTATTCATCAGGAGCAGGCGGACATTGGCACCGCTGGCCTCGCGCAGGAACAGGATCTGGCGGACGATGAGATCGAGGAAGGCGACGCCGGGTCGGACTTCCAGCACGCTCTTCACCTTCTGCAGGCCCATGCTGGTGCCGAGGCCACCATTGAGCTTGATGACGACGGTCTGGGCGAGCAGGTCGGGGTCGAACTCGACGATGCCCGGCTCGAAGACGGGGAGACCCTCGGCGGGGCGGATGGCTTCCTCCGGGATCAGTCCGGTTTCCTCGCGGCAGAGTGCCTCGTAGTTGTGGCGGAATGCACCGATGGCGGCCTCCATGACGGCGGCGGCGCGCATTTTCACTTCGAAGGGAACAAAATCTCCTTTATTCATCGTAGGGGAAGGTTGACGCGAGGGAGCGAGTTTTCCTAGGAAATCCCTCGACGCACCACGCCCTCCCACAGAACTGAGTGGCCCGCAAGTAAAATAAAAAGTGCCAGTGGCACGAAATTTGCTGTATCTTTTTTGCACCGTTCGGCATAGTTCTCCGCGTCCGCAGTGCATGCGGATTTTGAACCATGGCCGATGCCTCGCTCCATCAATCGCTAGGACAGCAGCAATCGCTGGCCCCGCAGATGCGACGCAGCTTGGAGATTCTCCAAGCGAACTCGATGGAGTTGCACCAGCTGGTGCAGCAGGCGCTGGAGATCAATCCGGTGCTGGAGGACATCACCGAGTCCATTTCGCTGGATGAGAACGATCCCGATCCGGAAGAGGCCGATTCCCTGGCCAGCCTGAACGAGACGGACGACGACTGGCGGGATCTGGAGATCATGGAGCGGCGGGCGAATCCGTGGAGCGCGGACGACGAGGAGCGGCGCGAGCATCTCTACAATTCGATCGTGGCGCCGGAGACGCTGCAGCAGCATCTGGCGTATCAACTCGATTTCTCGCTGGTGGAGCCGGATGTGCGGGCGGCGGCGCGGCACCTTCTCGGCAACCTCGATCCGCGCGGATTCCTGGATCTGCCGGCGCGAGAGCTGGCAGTGCGCCTGGGGATCGCGAGGAAGGCGATGGATGAGGCGCTGACCTTGCTCCAGAGCTTCGATCCGGCGGGGATCGGGGCGAGCGGGATCCAGGAGTCGCTGCTGCTGCAACTCGAGCGGAATGGCGAATCGGCGAGCTTGGAATACCGGATCGTGCGGGATCACTTGGAGGAGCTGGCGCGGAAGCGCTACCCGCAGATCGCGCGGACCCTGGGGACGAGCGTCGAGCGGATCTCCGAAGCGGCTGACAAGATCGGACGGCTGACGCCGAATCCGGGCGGCGACTTCGATCCGACAGGGAATCCCTACATCCAGCCGGATGTGGTGATCGAGAAGGTGGACGACGAGTGGAAGGCGCGGCTGACCCACGAGTACATGCCGAAGCTGCGGATCAGCGATTTCTACAAGGACATGCTGGGCCGGACGACGAACGACCGGAAGGCGCGCCACTTCCTGCGCGAGCAGATCCGGGAGGGGCGGACGCTGATCCGTTCGCTATCGCTGCGGCAGGAGACGATTTTATCGATCGCGGAGAAGCTGATCGAGCATCAGCCGGCCTTCCTCGACAAGGGGCCGCGGCACTTGCGGCCGCTGACGATGAACGAGATCGCGGATCAGATCGGGCTGCACGCGACGACGATCTCGCGAGCGGTGGCGGGCAAGTATGTGCTGACGCCGCACGGGCTGATGGAGATGCGGGCTTTCTTCGCCGCGGGGTATCAGACTGCGGACGGGACCGAGGTCTCGAACGCCGGGGTGCGCGAGGCGATCCAGGAGTTGATCGCGAAGGAGGATCCGGGCAAGCCGCTGTCTGATGATGCGCTGGCGAAGCAGCTGAAGACGCAGGGGATTCCGGTGGCGCGGCGGACGGTGGCGAAGTACCGGGAGCAGCTGGGGATTCTGCCGTCGCACTTGCGGAAGACGTTTACGAGTTGAGGGGGTGGCCATGAGTTGATGATCTGTGGTTGATGGTTGATAGTAGGACCAACAGCCGCCGGAAGAATTACTGGGAGATGGGGACTTTTCCGTCGCACTTGCGGGAGACGTTTATGAGTTGAGGGCCCGCGGAGGCAGGCATCGCTACGCATGGCGCGAGGGTGGCGGATAACGCCGTTGCTTTTTCTGCGGGGCTTTCCGTGTCCACGGCAAAGGGGGACCGCTCTGCGGGGCAGGGCCTCCGCGGTCCCGGGGGGCAGGCATCGGGCGGGCTGGCTAGGGACAGACCAGCGTCGGGTCCCGCGCTCATTTGCGGACGTTTCGGTATTTCCTGTCAAAGAAGACGGGGACCGATCATGATGATACGATGCAGAAATTGCGCCGTGTCCTCCCGACGTGCTTGGTTTTGATGGGTTTCGGCCTGTCCCCTGCGGCCCATGCCGCCCTTTTGACAGTGACCAGCCTGGCCGATGCGGGACCGGGCACGCTGCGCGATCAGGTCGCGGCGGCGGCTCCGGGTGATACCGTCAATTTCAGCGTGACGGGAATCATCGAGATGCAGGTACCCGCGATTTCCATCTCCAAAGACCTGACCATCACCGGACCGGGGGCAGGCAGCCTGACCCTGAGCGGTACTGGCAACGAACCCGTGGCCCACCACGTTGCTTCACTCTTCGACATCAGCAGCGGCATTGTCGGCATCTCCGGCCTCACGCTGAGCGACGCTGGCGGCACCGGCGGTGAGGGCGGCGCGATCCACGTGACCGGCGGAACGGTGACGATTGCCAGCACCACGCTCTCCGACAACGCGGCCGATCGAGGCGGCGCGATCCACGTGAGCGGTGGCACCCTGGCGGTGACGGACAGCACTTTTTCCAACAACCAGGCCGGAGGATCCGGCGGCGCCATTGCTGTTGTCTTAGGCGGGACCCTGACGGTCAAACGCAGCACGATTTCCGACAATCGCGCCTACAAATCAGGCGGAGGCATCTCCAACTCCGGCACGGCGACGATTGAGGATAGCACCATCTCGGGAAATATCGTGCCCCTAGGTCCGCTCAACGGCTACGCCGGAGGAATCGTCAATGGCGGCTTTATGATCATCCGGAACTGCACCATCTCGGGCAACCGTTCAGAGTCCGTCAGCAACACAGGCCTCACCGGCGGTGGCGGCATCAGAAACTTTGGCCCCCTGACGATCGCGAACAGCACCATCACCGACAATTTCGCGGATAAAGCCGGAGGCATCATGAATGAAGGCCCGATGGACCTTTCGAACACCATTTTGGCCGGCAACACTGTCTCGTTGTACGGCCCCGACATCCTGAGCGAAGGCTCTACGGGTACGAACAATATCGTCGGACAAGACCCGAAAATCGGCCCACTGGCCAATAACGGTGGCCCGACCCTGACCCACGCGCTGCTCGTGGGCAGCCCGGCGATTGACGCGGGCGATCCGGCCTTCGATGGTACCAACGTGCCTTACGATCAGCGCGGCCCGGGCTTTACCCGCGTATTGAACGGGCGCGTGTGCATCGGTGCCTGTGAAGCGAACTTCGACCAAGGCGCCAGCCTCATCGTCAACACGCTGGATGATCACGACGACGGATTCACTGATGCAGGTGACTGCACCTTGCGTGAGGCCGTCCGGTACGCGTCCGTCGGAGGCAGCATCACCTTCAGCGTGGCGGGCACCATTACCCTCACGAGCGGCGAGATGCGTATCAACAAAAGCCTGACGATCACTGGTCCGGCGGCTGCGCCCGGCATCACGGTGTCCGGTAACAATGCCAGCCGCATCTTCTGGGTCACCCAGGGCGCGACCGCTGTCTCCAACACGGTGAATTTCTCCCGCCTGACCCTGACCGGCGGCAATGGGGTCGGCAGCTTCCAGTCCGGCGTCGGCGGTGCCATCCACAGCGACACCTTCACGCCGCCCATGATCATGACCGTGACGAACTGCACCCTCTCCGGCAATCACACTGAGGTCGGCGGTGCCATCCGCAACGGTGGCACGATGACGGTGACGGGCAGCACCTTTTCCGGCAATAGTGCCAGCATCAACGCCGGCGCCATCCAAAACGGCCCCAACGTGCTGACGCTGACGAACAGCACCTTCTCCGGAAATAGCACGACCGGTCTCGGCGCTAACGGCATCGGCGGCGCCCTCCGCACCGCTGGCAGTCCGACGGTGACGAACTGCACCTTCTCCGGCAACACTGCCACCCTCAGGGGCGGTGCCATCGAGATCGCTGCCGGCGCGACGCCGAGCTTCTCCAACACGATCGTGGCGGGCAACAGCGCGCCGACCGGACCGGACATCAACGGCATCGTCGTAGCGGGCGATTACAACCTGGTGCAGAGCATGGCGGGCGCGACGCTTGCCGGCACGCACAACCTCACCGGGCAAGCGGCCCTGCTCGGCGCGCTGGCCGATAACGGCGGCCGGACCCAGACCCACGCGCTGTTGGCGGGGAGCCCGGCCATCGATGCGGGGAGCAATGCGCTGGTTCCGGGCGGTGCGACGATGGACCAGCGCGGTTTCGCGCGGGTTGACGGGGGCACGGTGGACATCGGCGCGTTTGAGGTGGATGTCACTGCCCCTTCCGTCACGATCGACCAGGCGGTCGGCCAGAGCGATCCGACGATCTCGACGCCGGTTCATTTTACCGTGGTCTTCAGCGAAGCGGTCACCGAGTTCACGACTGGCGATGTGGCACTGAGCGGCAGCGCCGGGGCGACGACGGCGACGGTGACGGGAAGTGGCTCCACTTATGATGTGGCTGTGAGTGGCATGACCGGGAGCGGCACGGTGATCGCGACGATTGCTGCGGGCGCTGCTCTCGATGCAGCTGCCAATGGCAGCACGGTTTCCACGAGCAGCGACAACGCGGTTTTTTACTTCAGTGCGGTAACGGTGCAACACGGCGGCACGATCCACGCGGAGGCGGGTGGCGGGTATAGCGTCGGCTTTATCGGAAACGCCGGGCAGGAATATACGATCCAATTCTCGGCGGAGCTGGCGCCCGGCGGCTGGCTGACGCTGCGGACGCAGGTTGCGGATTCATCGGGTGTTGTTTCGTTCTTCGACAATCCGCCGGCTGGAACGCCGATGCGCTTCTATCGTATGATCCTGCCGTGATGGCAGCGGTCGCTCCTGCGGGGGCGAAAAGGCAGGCAGACGAGCGACGGCGGTTTCCACTCCTGCCGCGCCGGGTGCAGCGCGTCTCAGGTGGCTTCTGCGGGGCAGAGCCTCCGCGGTCCCGGGCGCTGGCGCGTCAGACGGGACACTGCGCGACTTCTGCGGCGGAGATATCCGTGAAAACGCGGGGTCCCGATGTTAGACCATCTAACAGAAAACGTTTCTGGTGGGGATGTGGTTGAATAAAGTTGATATTCAAGGAGGCTGACAATAAGGACGGGCTGCCTCGCTCCACCCTATCCTATCCTTCCTCATTCGATGAACCTCCGGACTCCCCTTGCCCTTCTTGCATTTTGCCTCCCCGCAGCGCCCGCGATGGCGGCGGTGATCAACTACGGCGAACTCGAACATATCGATACCGCTTACCGGTCGAGCCTGGATGCCCTGCCGGGACAGATCGGCTTCGCCAACTTCGCGGGGACGAGGAACGGGGATGGAGTGAAGTTCATGGTCACTTTGTTCTTCAACGTGGATACTCCCCTGAACACGACCCACACCGAGTATCCCACCCCGGTAGGGAACAACGAGTTCTCGATGTATACCCAAGGGACATTCGGGCTCTATGTGTTCAACATGGACAGCAGCCAGCAGGAGCAGACGCGCCACCTGACCGGCGCGATCGGGACCGGGGCGCCCCTGATCGGACTCGGCGTGACCGGCCTCAGTTTTACCGAGGTGGACCAGAGTGCCGACCCCACCCAGCTGATCGAGGATAACATCCAGGCCTATGTCGGGCCGCAGACGAACTTCTTCTACTGGGATGACAACGGGTTGCAACCCGGGGTGGATCTGACCGGCCTGCTGGAGACGAACGGGACCGGCAACACGCTGTTGCAGGCGGGCTTTCCATTCACCGCCAACCCGGGCACCAATGCCGGGTTCTACTTCACCTCATCGGGGAGCGCATTCGGACCGAACGGGATCATGAGCGATGGGCCGCTCCACAGCGTGGGCGTGATTCCGGAGCCTTCGGCTGCGATTCTGATCGGTGCTGTGTTCCTGCCCGGGCTGCTGCTGCGGCGTCGCCGGAGTGCTTGAGGCGGCAGTCGCCTCGCTCGACAAATCGGCTTTCCTGCCTTAGCTTCGTGCAGATGTTTCCCGAAGGTCCACGCCCCCGTTCCGAGCTGTGCGAAAGCCATGCGGAGGAGATGGCGAGCATGGTGACGCATGCGGTGGGCACGGCCTTCGCGATCGCGGCGCTGGTGGCGATGGTGCTGATGGCGGAGGGCGAGGCCTTCAAGACGATCTCGGCGAGCGTCTTCGGCGGGACGCTGGTGCTGCTCTATCTTTCCTCGACGATCTATCATGCGACCTCTTGCCCGCGGCGGAAGCCGTGGCTGCAGGCGCTGGACCATGCGTGCATCTACCTGCTGATCGCGGGGTCGTATACGCCGCTGAGCCTGGTGGCGCTGCGCGGGCCCTGGGGTTGGGCGCTCTTCGGGGTGGTGTGGGCGCTAGCGCTGGCGGGGGTGCTGCTGAAGACGCTGGGGCGCGGGAAGAAGACGTCGTGGTGGTCGACGGGGCTCTACATTTTCATGGGCTGGCTGGCGGTCTTCGCACTGGGGCCGATGATCCGGGCGCTGCCTATCGCCGGGCTGGCGTGGTTGGTGGCGGGCGGGCTGTGTTACACTTTCGGGGTGGTCTTTTTTGCCTGGGAGAAGCTGCGCTTCAACCATGCGATCTGGCACCTCTTCGTGCTGGCGGGCAGTGTCTGCCATGTGGTGGCGACGGCGCTGTATATTTTGAAGTGAGGCGGTGGGATGATGGGGATAGGGAACGGGGCGCGGAGGGGAAAGGCAGGAGGGCAAACCACGGAATACACGGAATACACGGAAGGCTTTTGATGGCCGATGGCCTGGAGTGAGGCGGTGTTGTGGCGAGGGTTCGGGCCTGCCCCAGCCGGACCTTTCGGAGAAAGGTCCCTGCCTTGCTTGCGGTCCGCGGGAAGCACTGCGATTCTTGAGGGGTGCCGGAGCTGCCTGAAGTCGAGACGACCCGCCGCGGGGTGGAGCCACATGTGAAGGGGAAGACGGTGCGCGAGGTGATCGTGAGGCATCGCGGGCTGCGGCTGCCGGTTTCGGAATCGCTGGAGGAGATCGCGGGGGATCGCTTCACGGGGGTGCGGCGGCGCTCGAAGTATCTGATCCTGGATCTGGCGAGGGGCGGGGCTCTTTTGGTGCACCTGGGGATGTCGGGGAGCCTGCGGCTGAGCGATCCGGATGCGGAGTTCAAGAAGCATGATCATGTGGTGATCACGCTCTCGTCCGGGAAGCAGTTGCGGTTTCATGATCCGCGGCGCTTCGGGATTTTCCTGCATGTGCCGGAGGGTGATCCAATGGAGCATGCGCTGTTGAAAGGGCTGGGGCCGGAGCCGCTGGAGGAGGGATTTACAGCGGCGACGCTGGTGGCGGCATTCGGTGCGCGGAGCATCGCGGTGAAGGTGGCGCTGATGGATGCGAAGGTGGTGGTGGGAGTGGGCAATATCTATGCGAGCGAGGCATTGTTTCGTGCGGGGATCCGTCCTGACACGCCGGCGAACAAGGTGACGAAGCCGCGGCTGGCGAAGCTGGTGGCGGCGATCCGGGCGGTTCTAACAGAGTCGATCGAGCAGGGCGGGACGACCTTGCGGGACTTCATCAATTCGGATGGCGAGCCGGGCTATTTCGCGCAGCGGCTGTTTGTCTATGACAGGAAAGGCGAGCCGTGCCGGGTGTGCGGGACGCCGATCAAGCAGTCGGTAATGGGGCAGCGGTCGACGTATTGGTGTGCGGTGTGTCAGAGGTAGGGTGGTGGCGCTTCCTTGACTCGCCGCGCGCAATCGCCCATCTTGGTGTCATGGAATGGACGGATCGCATCACGGTTGACCCTGCCGTCAGCCACGGGAGGGCCTGCATTCGCGGGACGCGGATTCCTGTATCGGTGGTGCTCGACAATCTGGCGGCTGGAATCGGTGAGGATGAGATCCGAGCCAGCTATCCTTCCCTACAGGTTCCGGATATCCGGGCGGCGATTGCTTACGCCGCCCATCTCGCGAAGGAGCGGATGGTGGAAACGCCGACTGGCATCGCGGCATGAAGTTCAAGTTCGACGAGAACCTGCCGACGGAGCTGGGAGATGTCCTACGCAGTGCAGGTCACGACGCTCATTCGGTCTTCGACGAACAGTTGAATGGAGCTCCGGATACTTCGATTGCCCGAGCCTGTCAGGATGAGGGTCGTATTCTCATCACTCTCGATCTTGATTTTTCGAACATCATCCATTATCCGCCGCGGCTTTTTCCCGGAATCATCGTCTTGAGGCCGGCGAATCAGGACAAGAATAGCGTCCTCGCCATGGTCCCGCGAATTCTCGAACTTCTCAAGACAGAGGAGATCGAGCGTAAGCTCTGGATCGTTGATGAGAAGAAGACTCGTATCCGCGGTGGAGACTGAATGAACCGCAGCCTATTTCATGATGGGGAGCGCCGTCGCTTGCCTGCTTGGCGTTTCCATGTCCACGACAGCAAGGGACCATTCTGCGGGCCGGTGGCTCCGCGCTCCCAGGGGAAGAGCCGTCCGTGAAGCACCACGGGAATGTGGCTAGAGAGCAGAGCGGGCTGCCGCAGTCCAAGGCCGCTGCGCGGCTTTCGTTCCGGGGATCTCCGGGTGGATGTTTACTTGCACTGGCTTCGTCCGCCTGAAGGCGGGACTACTTACCCTTGGGGGCGGGCTGTTAGGGACCGCGCTTGCGGGTTGGAAAGGCACGCTCCAAATTGACGCTTGTTATGACACCCGAGATCCATGCTGCCATCGCCCGCCTGTGGGACTACCACCGGATGCACCATGAGCTGGTGAATGCGGAGGTCATCCTGGTCTTCGGCAGCAACGATCTGCGGGTGGCGGGGCATGCGGCGGAGCTGTGGCACCGGGGGCTGGCACCGCGGATCCTGTTCTCGGGCGCGCGGGGGCGGATGACGCAGGACTGGGCGGAGACGGAGGCGGCATCGCTGGCGCGGGTGGCGGTGGAGGCGGGGGTGCCGGTGGATTGCGTGCTGACGGAGGACCGGGCGACGAACACGGGGGAGAATATCCGGTTCAGCCGTGCTTTGCTGGAAGAGCGCGGCTTGACGCCATCTACGGCGATCGTCGTACAGAAGCCGTATATGGAGCGGCGGACCTTCGCGGCGCTGGGGGCGCAGTGGCCGGAGCTGGAGTGCCGGATGAGTTCGCCTGGACTGGATTTTGCGGAGTATTGCACGGCGGAGCTGACGCCGGAGCTGGTGATCGCGGCGGCGACGGGGGACTTCCAGAGGATCCTGGACTATCCGGCACTGGGCTTCGCAACGGCGCAGGAGGTGCCGGAGGAAGTGATGGCGGCGTATCGTTTTCTGGTGAGCGAAGGGTTTGATGCGAGGTTGAGGCAGGGATCCGGGCCAGGATAAACTGGTGGGGCAGACCGACCACCTGCGGACGGTTGCCCGCGGTGGCGGCGGGGAGGATCGTGGTGGGGTCGAAGATCTCAAAAAAACCACCATGGATACCCGTTCGTACGCCTTCTTATTCGCCGCACTTGCGGCCGGTGCCAGCCAGGCACAAGACCTCCGCAGTGCCACGGCGGACAATCTCAACCTGCCGGGCGCGTGGAGCGATGGCAGCGTGCCCGTGGCCGCGGATATTGCGACCTGGAATGCGGCCAGCACCTTGGCCAACACCTTGGGAGCGAACCTGACTTGGAGTGGGCTGAATGTCAGCGCGGCCAGCGGTGCGGTGAGCATAAGCGGGACGAACACGCTGGCAGCGGGTGCGATCAACACGGGCGCGAACCAGCTCGCGATCACCACCAGCGCCGCGAACAACAGCCTGAGCTTCTCCAGCCTGAGCGGCAGCGGCCGCCTGACGGTGAACAACGGCACCTTCAACAACGGGGTGGCGGCTTTCAATACCGCGAACGCGCTGAACTTCACGGGGACCCTGGCGCTGCGCGGGGGCAATGCGGCGACGACGCCGGGAGCGGTGGGCGGCAGCTTCTTCTATCTCGGCAGGACCGGGATCACGCAGGCGGCGGGCACGGCCTTCGAGCTGGATACCGGGGCGAGCGCGACGGATGCGAAGGATGTCATTTTCGACAGCGGCGCATGGGGCGGCAAGACGATCAACCTGAGCGCGCTGCGGGGCTTCGGCACGCTGCGGCGGGATTCGGGGCCGGGGGCCAGCACGGTCACGCTCAACATCGTGCAAACGGTGGACACGGTTTTCAACGGAATGGTCCTGGCGCACGCGGGCACCAACGTCGCCGATATCCGCCATCTCAGCATCACGAAGGATGGCATCGGCTCGCTGACGCTGGCCGGGATCGTGGGCAAGCAAACGCAGAGCGCCGGAGCGAATGCGGCGAACGTGAACCTGGGCATCGCGGGCGGCACGCTGGTGCTGGCGGCGACGAATACGCGGACTGGCACGACGACGGTCGGAGCCGCGGGCACGCTGCAGGCCGGCAACGGTGGCAGCACCGGGACGATCGGGGCGGATGCGGTGACCAACGACGGCTCGCTGGTCTTCAACTACGGGACGGGAGCGGCGGTGACGGTGGCGAACGTGATCTCCGGCAGCGGCACGATCACGAAGCGCGGTGCGGGGACGGTGATTCTCAATGGCATCTCCACGATGAGCGGCGCGACGACGGTGGAAGCCGGGACCCTGTGGCTGGGAGGCGATCTGGCTTCGAGCGCGGTGGCGGTGAACTCCGGGGCGACGATCGCCGCGGGCACGGCGGTCCAGCCGGGGGCGGGCTTCGTGAAGACGCTGACGCTGGCGGGCGGCAGTGCATCGGAGTTCCGGGCCGGCACGATGTATGACGAGCTGGTGGTGAACGAGGTGAACGGACTCGTGGTCTCCGGACCGCACACGGTGACGGTGGTGCCGACCGGCGGGCTGAACTCCGGCGACAAGCTTTCGGTCATCGACTACGAGGGGACTTTCAGCGGCTTCGGGAATCTGTCGCTGGCACCCGGCTCGCGCTTCTCGCTGGTGCACAATACCGCGGAGACGAAGATCGAGCTGGAATACACCGGCGGCATCCTGCTGTGGAAGGGCGGCAGCGGCGTGTGGGAAACGGGCGGTGCGACGAATTGGGAGTTGGGCGGCAGCCCGACGGCCTTCCTGCAGGGGGATGCAGCGCAATTCGCGGACGGTGCCACTACCGGCAACGTGAGCTTGAGCGGCATCTTGACCCCGGGCTTGGTGACGATCGCGAATGACGCGCTGGCTTACACGCTGGGCGGGACCGGCACGCTGGGCGGCGCGGGCAGCTTCACCAAGCAAGGCCCGGGCGCGGCGACGGTGACGGCGGCGACCTCCTACACCGGTAGTACTTTGGTGGAGGAAGGCAGCCTGACCTTCGGCGATGGCGCGACTTCCGGGCAGATCGGCAAGGGCACGGTGGATGTGGTGGCCCCCGGCACGCTGCGGATCAGCCGCAGCGACCTGCTGGACTACAAGACCGATCCACGGTTGCGCAGCGTGGGCGGCGACGGCGAGATCGTGATCGATGGCGGCGGCACGGTCTTCAGCTATCCGGGGACGGGACTGGGCTTCGCGGAGGCCAATTCGTGGTCGAACTTTTCCGGCAACCTGACCCTGAAGAACGGCTCCGAATTCCAGACGATCCGCAACGGGGCGACGGCGCTGGGCAGCGGGGACGTGATCCTGGGCGATGCGACGACGAGCGGCAAGCTGTCGCAGATCGAGGGCAACTGGACCTGGACCAACGACATCGTGCTCAACGGGCCGGACAACCGGATCATGAACCGCACCACGGGCATTGACCGCACATTGAAGCTGCAGGGCGTGATCTCGGGCAGCGGCAACCTGACTTTCGAGGACACGGGGGCCTCGATGAACAACAATCTGCGGGGCTTCATCCTGACCGGGGAGAATACCGCGAGCGGCACGCTGACGATCCCGGCCGCCACGCCGCTGCGGGTGGGCGGCATCCCGGGAAATGTGGATGCGACCCAGCTCGGCGCGGGGGCGGCGGGAAACCTGGGAGCCGCGACGGTGGTGAACGAGGGGACGCTGAGCTTCACGCGGAGCGATGCCCATGCGGTGCCTAACAGCATCTCCGGCGGCGGTCAGGTTTTCGTGGGACTGGTGACGGGCACGGAGCTGCAGGAGGTGAGCTTTACCGGGACCAAGACCTACACCGGGCCGACGACGGTGCGTAGCGGGAAGCTGCTGGTGAACACCGCGCTGACGGCATCCCCGGTGGTGGTGGAAGCGGTCGGGACGCTGGGTGGCAGCGGGAGCATCGCGACGGACTCGGCAGTGAGCGGAACGCTGGCACCGGGTGTAGGCGTGGGGACGACGACTTTCGGCGATGATCTGGCGCTGGAGGCTGGGTCGAAGATCGCATGGGAGATCGCGGACTGGAATGGCAGTGCGGGCAGCGGCTACGACACGATCCAAGCGAACACGCTGACGATTGATGCGACGAGCGGCGCACCGCTGACGATCGTGATCACGCCGGCGGCGCTGGCGGATTTCAGCGAGGTGCCGAAGAGCTTCACGCTGGTGAGCACGACGAGTGGGATCAGCGGCCTGGATGCGGGGGAGATCACGGTGGATTCCAGTGCGTTCCCGGGGACGGGATCGTGGACGGTGCAGGCGGCGGGGAACCTACTACAGATCTCGTATGCGCTGGGGACGGCCTACGATGCCTGGGAAAACACGAACGGGATCGCAGGTACGGGGGCGGATGTGGATTCGGATCAGGACGGGATTCCGAACGGGATCGAGTTCGTGATCGGCAGCGATCCTTCGGAGTCGGATTCGAGCGCGCTGAAACCGCAGATGACGCTGGATGCGGCTTATGTGAACTTCGTTTTCCGCCGCACGGATGATTCGGCGGGCTTCGATCCGGTGGTGGAGTATGGCACGAGCCTGGCTGGCTGGACGACGGCGCAGCCGGGCCAGCCGGTGGAGAATCCGGTGCTGATCGCGGAGGTGAATAACTTCCACGGCGCGAGGATCGACCAGGTGACGGTGAGGATTCCGCGGGAGCTGGCGAGTCCGGGCGGGAAGATTTTCGCGCGACTCAAGGTGGAGATCCCTTGAGGAGCGTGGCGGAGCCGTGCGGGCGTGAGGGGCGAGGTCTTAATTTAGCGATCGCACGGTTTTGAGGAATGAGGCGCGCGTCCTGCGAGGGGCCCGCGTCTTTTTTGTGGAGGGAGCCGTCTTGATTCTGCGGTCCCTGAAGGATACGCGTCACGCTTGGACCTCTCTGCCGGACGGTGCCAGTGGGGCTGTCCGTTGGCTATTGCTTCTGGGGTGGCTTCGTCCGCCTGAAGGCGGGACTACGTACCCTTGGGGGCGGGCGGCTGGGGATTGTTCGTTTTCGACTAGAAGGCGAAGCAGTCGCAGCCGGAGCCCCAGAAGGGGTGGGACTCGGGTGACGGGGCGTAGGATTTTTTGTTAGCGGATGGGGCCGTGCTGAAGCCATTCCAGAGGGGGGCGCCGTAACCGCCGAAGCGCTTGACGGGCGACCAGTCGGGGAGGATGGGGATGGCGGGGGCATCGTGCTCGCGGAAGGGGCCGGCGGCGTAAACGGGCCGGCCATCGACGAGGGTGAGGACGGAGTGGAGGTCGCGGATGCGGGCTTCGGGGACGGTGAAGTAGTCCTCATTCGTGACGACGAGGTCGGCGAACTGGCCGGGGGCGAGGCTGCCCTTCACGCTTTCCTCCCTCGAGAACCAGGCGCTGCCGACGGTGTAGCGGCGCAGGGCTTCCTCGCGGCTGAGGCGGTTGTCATCCTTATAGAGCTGGAGGCCGCCGAGGGTGCTGCCGGTGACGAGCCAGCAGAGCGAGTTGAAGGGATTGTAATTCGCGACGCGGGTGGCATCGGTGCCGGCGCCGACGGGGATGCCGCGGGCGAGCATTCCTCTAACAGGAGGGGTGCGTTCGGCGGCCTTCGCGCCGTAGCGGTCGACGAAGTATTCCCCCTGGAAGGCCATGCGGTGCTGGATGGCGATGCCGCCGCCGAGGGCGGCGACGCGATCGAGATTCCGGTCCGAGATGGTCTCGCAGTGGTCGAGGAACCAGTGCAGGCCGCCGATGGGGACGGCCTTGTTCACGCGCTCGAAGACATCGAGGAAGCGGGTGATGCTTTCATCGTAGGTGGCGTGGAGGCGGAAGGGCCAGTTATTCGAGGCGAGGGCGAGGACGACTTCCTCCAGCTCGGTTTCGAGGGTGGGCGCGAGGTCGGGGCGTGGTTCGAGGAAGTCCTCGAAATCGGCGGCGGAGAAGACGAGCATCTCCCCTGCCCCGTTCATGCGCAGGAAGGAATCGCCATCGCCGGGCTTGGTCATCTTCATCCACTTGGCGAAGTCGTCCTTCTCCTGCTTCGGCTTCTGGGTGAAGAGATTGTAGGCGATGCGGACGGTCATCTCGCCGCGGTCGTGGAGCTGGCGGACGACTTCGTAGTCATCGGGGTAGTTCTGGAAGCCGCCGCCGGCATCGATGCAACTGGTGACGCCGAGGCGATTGAGCTCGCGCATGAAGTGGCGTGTGGAATTCACCTGCTGCTCCGGCGGGAGCTTGGGGCCCTTGGCGAGGGTGGCGTAGAGGATCATCGCATTCGGGCGGGCGATGAGGAGGCCGGTGGGATTGCCCTGCTTGTCGCGCTGGATCTCGCCGCCGGGAGGGTCGGGGGTGTCCTTGGTGTAGCCGCAGGCGCGGAGGGCGGCGCGGTTCAGGAGGGCGCGGCAGTAGAGGTGGAGGATGAAGACGGGGGTGTCCGGCGCGGCTTCATTCAACTCTTCGAGGGTGGGCATGCGGCGCTCGATGAACTGGAACTCGCTCCATGAGCCGACGACGCGGACCCACTGGCCGGGCGGGGTGGCGTGGGCCTGGATCCGCAGCATGCGCAGGGCATCGGCGAGGGAGGGCACGCCATCCCAGCGCAACTCCATGTTGTAATTCAGGCCGCCGCGGATGAGGTGGAGGTGGGAGTCATTGAGGCCGGGGATGACGCGGTGGCCCTGCAGGTCGATCACCTTTGTTAGAGGGCCGGGAGTGATGTCGGCATCGCTGCCGGTGGCGAGGATGCGGCCGTCCTTGATGGCGAGGGCGGTGGCCTCGGGCTTGGCGGGATCGAGGGTGGTGATCTTGCCGTTGCGGAGGATGAGATCGGGAATCATGGTGATGAAAGGTGAGGCGTGGAGTGCTGCGTCATGCCGCCGCGCTCCACAGCCACTTGCGAAAGAGCTTGGTGAGATTCGGCATGACGACCCAGGTGAGCAGGGCGACGACGGTGGCGGTGGTGAAGATGTTCACGACGAGCGGGTGCCAGGCGGGCAGCAGCGCCTTATAGAAATGGGGGAGGATCGCGGTGAGCGGGTAGACGCCGAGGAAGGTGACGAGCGCCATCTTCGGCTTCGGCGGCGGCTTGCGAACAGGCTCCCCGGGCAGGGTGAACCAGCCGGAGATGCCTTCCATCTCCTCGATGTGCGGGTCGTCCTCGGTGAGTTCGCGGAGGCGCAGCATCCACTCGCGGTAGGCATCGGAGGAGGTGAAGGCCTTGCGCGAGGCGGCATCGGCGAAGCGGTCGACGACGGTGTAGTCGCGCGGGTTCGCTTGCTCGGAGCGGAGGACGTGGATGCCGCGGTTCCCGGGGAAGGAGAGGGCGAAGGCGATGAACTCCTGCATCGCTTCCTCGAAGGTCGGCTCGCAGCCCGGCTTCGTGCGCCGCCGGACGACGACGGTGACGCTGGTATCTTCCGGTGGCGGGCTCATGGGTGCGGCTCGGTGCTGTGGGTCGGGACGGAGGGTGATGAGGTTCTATTGGGGGGATGGGCGGGGGTGTGACGCGGGGATGTCTTTATAGTGGAAACTTCCGCGGTGGCGGGCACAGTGGTGCCACGATGCATGCATACTCGATGGTGATCTGGCTGCTGCTGGTCGCGGCGGCGATCATCTGGGGCGTCTTTTGGGAAGAGCGGCGGTCGGCGCAGATCCTGAAGGACTGGGCGACGCGGGAGGGAGTGAAGGTGGTCTCCTCGGAACGCCGCTACTTCTTCCGCGGTCCGGACTTCAATGCCTCCAAGTCACAAGCGGTCTTCCGCGTGAAGGTGCAGGATGGCGGCGGCTGCATGCGCCAGGGATGGGTGAAGTGCGGCGGGCGGTGGGCCGGACTGCTTCACAACCAGGCGGAGGTGAAGTGGGATTGAAGGCGGAAGGCGATCAAGGGGATCAAGGCGAACATCGAACATCGAACATCCAACATCGAACGTCCAAGTTTGGAAGGGGAGAAGCCGGGACGATGCCGATCAAGAACTTGGCGTTCCTGGCGTCTTGGCGGTTCCTTTTCTCCCACCCGGAATGCGCGGGCCAACTAGAAGCCTAGTAATTACCGAAGCGAATGCTCAACCGAGCATGTAGACCGCGGAGAACACCAGGGCGGTCGCGGCGGCGGCGAGGCCGAGCCAGGCGGCGGCGGACCAGATCGGATCCTTGGCCACACGTTCTTCGCGCTGGGTCGTCACATTCACATAGTGACGATGGTAGTAGCGGCGGGGGGAGCGGGGCTTCATGGGGAGAGAGGGAGGATCGTGGGGGAAAGGACGATTTTTTTCTAGCAAGACCCTCCGGATTGTCCAGCGCCCGGTGAATACTTCGTAGATCTTAAGTAATTTTTCCAGCTCTCCGTAGGGGTCGGGAGGGTCGACGCGTGGTTCGCGATCCGCTAGAATGCGTGCATGAAATTGAGAGTGTGCCACCGGACGTACGTTTGTACCGCGTGCCGGGTGGCGCGGCGGGCGGAAGGTTCATGGCCATCGGAGCTGCGCTGCGCGTCGTGCCGGGAGCCGCTGTGGAATTTGGGGTCGAAGTGGCGGATCCCGGCGAAGACGAATGACAAGGGCTGGCGCGAGCTGGCAGAGAAGGTGGCGGTGGACCGGGTGACCCATGCGGAGCAGATGCGGCAGCGCGGCACCGATATCCTGCGGTGGCTGGACATCAAGATCCGCAAGCTGGAGGAGCAGAACCGCCGCGGCCGGCATGCGAAGCAGCTTGGGGAACTTTACAAGCGGCGCATGAAGGTGGTGGCGGACCACTTCCCGGACCAAGGTTGATTTATTACTATGGATGCCGTAAAACAGCGGCACGAATTGATCCGCCGCGCGGCGGAGGGCGAGCGGCTGAAGTTCCCGTGCTTCCGGGGTCACACGCCGGCGGCGGATGGCGGCGTGACGAAGGCGTGCTTCAGCCGATGGCTGGAGGCGGCCTTCGCGATCGATGGCATCCTCGGCGTCGGAGGATGGGTTCGGGCCATCCCCAGCCGGACCTTTCGGAGAAAGGTCCCTGCCGCCGTGTGCATGGGCGCGGATCTGCACGGATGGAAGGGGCGTTTGGTGAGGCGAGGCGCTCGGGACCGCTCTGCCGGGCAGTGCCCGGCGGTCCCAGTGGGGCTGGCCGTCGGAGGGAGCGCCAGGGGGTCGTCGGGAGGATCTTTCTTGGCGGGGGGTATACGGATGCTTGGATAGGACCACGACCATGACTGCGCCCTCGTTTGCTCGCTCGCCGCTGCTGTGGATCGGGGCTGCCGTCCTGATTTTCTTGCTGTGGGCCTGGGGGATGTCTTGGCGATATAGCAGCCGGGTAGCCATCGATCTCGGGGGCGCGAAGGTGTGGAGGGCGGGCCAGACCGGAGGAAGAGCTTTCCTCACCCGGCAGATCGGCGGGAAGGTCAGCGGCCGTGCGACAGCGGTAGCCTTCCATGAGCCGCGGGAAGCCTATTATCTCATGGAGCCGGTCATCTTCGGCCCGGCTCCACGGGGTCTGCTGGGGGTCCACGATAGGCGTCCGACACCGGCTTCTCCAGTGGAGCTGCGAACTTGGTCTTTTGAGTGGTCGTTCGTCATCGCCCTGCATCTCGCCGGATGGGGCGGGCTGATCTACTGGAGGTATCGTAGAATCCGGCGGGCAATACGGGGTTGCTAGAAGGCGATGCGGAAGCTGGCCTGGAGGTAGTCGACATTTTCCCCGCCGGCATCGCGGAGGGCGGGGCCGGCCTGGTGGCGGGTGTAGGCGAGGAAGTATTGGGTGCGCTCCGTGGGCTTCCATTCGGCGGAGAGATTGAAGGCGGTGCCGAGGTAGCGCTCTCCGCCGGGGACGGGGGTGCCGAGGCGCTGGAGGGGCGGGCCGTAGATCGAATCCCGGGTGCTGAAGAGCCACTGGAAATTCACGCCGACTCCGAGTTCGATGGTATCGCAGGGGTGGAGGAGAAGGCGCGGGTTGAGATTGCAGAGATTCGAGGGCGAGATGAAGCCGCCTTCATTGAAATAATTGTTCGCCTGGAAGAGCGGGTGGAAGCTGTGGATGCTGCCGCTGCCGTCATCGCCGCCGGAGATGACATCGGCGCGGAGCTGTGGCAGCGGGGTCCAGGGGAGGCCGGAGAGTTCGCGACCGATGCCCATGCTGAGCGCGCCCGCGAGGATATCGCGAGCACCGGCCTCGCCGAATTGAGCGATGAGTTCGGAATCGTGATGCCAGGGGCCTTCCTTCCGCCAGATGCGAGTGCCGATGGTGTGGCGGATCTCGCGGCCACCGCCGGGCGCGAAGACCGAGTCCTCATCCCGCAGGCCGATGTAGTAGAGGTCCGCGTGATAACCGTGCCCCCAGGGCAGCGGCATGACGCCGTAGACGCTCCAGAGCAGGACCTCGGAGGCGCGTGAGAACGTTGTCGAAGGCGTCCGGGCGGACCTGGACCGGGGATGCGATGAAGGCATCGACGCGGGTCTCCTCCCCCCTCTGCCAGGAGAGCAGCAGGGCATCGTGCGAGAGCCGCTGGTTCGCGCCCTCCCGTGCGGCGAGTAGTCTACCAGAACCGTAGTAGAGGGTCTGGCGGCCGGCGCGGAGCTCGATGCGGTCGCCATCCGCGAGATCGATCCCGCCCTGGACGTAGAGCTGGAGGAAATCCGGGTCATCCTGGTCCGGCGGGGCGAGGGGCGATTCCTTCCCCCACATGCGGCCCCAGGTAAATTCCGCGGCGAAGCGCAGGGCCTCGCCGCGGTCGGCGGTGGCCATGAGCTGGACGCGCTGGTGGACCCAGTCGTCGGCATCGATGGGGCCGAGGCCGAAGTCGAGGCCGCGGTAGCCTTCATACATCGTGCGGGCGTGGCCTTCGAGCGAGAGGCTCCAGTCCTGGGCGTGGGCGCTTGATGCCAGAAGGCAGGTGAAGGCGGCCCGTGCGATCATCATGAGCTTTATGGAACGTGGCCGGGACGCGATGCCCCGGCCACGTTCGTCGAGATCAATGGCCTTTGCCCGGCGGAACGACCTGCGGCTTGATGGCGGATTGCGGGGCCTTGTGAACCATGGTGTAGGCGTATTCCACGCCGACGCCGTAGGCACCGCCCTGGCCCTTGATGAGGCCCATGAGCTTGTCGTAGTGCTCGCGCTTCGCCCAGTCCCGCTGCCACTCCAGCAAGGCGGGAAGTGCGGTGACGCGGACCGCGCCGGCCTGGACCATGCGGGAGAGCGCGGCCTCGTGCGCGGCGGGGGAAGTGGCGCCGCAGCAGTCTTCCACGACGTAGATGTTGTAGCCCTCCCCGAGCATCTCGATGGTCGGCCAGGTGACGCAGACTTCCGTCCAGAGGCCGGTCATGAGGATGTTCTTGCGGCCGGTGGCGCGGATCGCGGCGCGGAAGCCTTCGTCGTCCCAGGAATTCATGGAGGTGCGCTCGACGATCGGCTGGCCGGGGAAGACATCGAGGAGCTGCGGCCAGATGTAGCCGCTGAAGGACTCCGTCTCGACCGCGGTGAGCACGGTGGGGACATTGAATTCCTTCGCCACCTTGGCAAGCAGGGTGACGTTGTTGAGGAGCGTCGCGCGGTCGATATTCGCCACGCCGAAGGTCATCTGCGGCTGGTGATCGATGAAGACGACGGCGCTGTCTTCGGGCGTGAAAAGCTTGTGGTAGGGATTCATGGCAGTGGTTCGGTGGATGGAAGGCGGCGATGCTTGCCTCCTGTGCGATACCGATTGGGGGAATGCGGGGAATTGTGACCGGGAATTTGAAGGCGGAGGGGTGGTGGATGGATCTAACAGATGGAGAGCACGGGCGCGGAGCCACCTGGCCCGCAGAACGGTCCCACGCTGCCGTCGTCACGAAAAGATGGGCAGCCAAGCGACGGCGCTTTCCGCTACCACCGCGCGATGGAATAGCGCCGCTCCGGCTGCTTCTGCGGGGCAGAGCCTCCGCGGTCCCGGGCGCTGGCGCGTTTTCGATAGCCCCCCTCCCCTACTCCGGCGTCCCGGAGAAGGGCACTTCGACCTCCTTGACGCGGCGATAGTAGCCGGCGCTGATGACCACGGACTTGGTGCCATGATCAACAATGGTCTCCCGCGCCAGCGAGCGGCGGAAGAAGTGGAAGAAGCCGGCATGGGTGCATTGTCCCGGATGATCGCCTTCCACCTTCAGGACGAGGAAATCATGTCTGGCGAGGCCATGCGTCTTTTCCAAGCGGAGCTGGAGCGGGCCGATTCTGCCGGTGGTGATCCCGCCGACTTCCGCGGGCACGTCCATGCGCAGTTGCTCTTGCGCCACTTCGTCCATGCATACCGCCATCACGCTGCCTTCCGCGAGTGCGCCCTTCATGGAGGGCGGGTAGAAAAAACCGGTGGCGACGAGATCCACGCGGTCGGAATCGCCTTCAACGGGAGTAATCCACGCGGGTCCGTCATCTTGGGAGGACCACCGGCTTCCCGGCCTGGCAGGAAAGGGTATGGACCCAGCAGCGAACCGCAGCGCGGGGGACCAATAGCCCGGCCAGATCGTCATGCCGTGCAGGCTTTCGACCGGCACCCGGTTGATCTTCAGCGAATCCCTTTTGATCGAACGGATCGGCAGAACGGAGACGTCGAAGCTGTAGCACAGCGTGTATCTTTGGCCGACGACTTCCGTCTTCCGGATCGTGGCCTGCTTGAAGGACAGCACGGGATCGAGGGCGAAGGCGGCATCCCAGGCGCGGGCCTGATCGGCGGTCTGCAAGTCGGTGATGCGGTGGAGGACGGTGGCACCTTCGCGCGTGAGGAACTCGCCCTTGCTGCCGGCGGCGTCGTTCTTCAGGCCGACGAGCTTGAGCTCGCGGACCACGCCGTCCTTATCCCGCCAGAGTTGGTAGGGATCGGCGGGTGGCGGGGTGCCCGGAAAGCGATCGACGGCGAGCGAGAGCAGGAAGCCGATCACCGCCACAGTGGCCAGGGCGGGGACGCCCGCCAGCGCGAGGGCCGGTGCGGGCAGAGGTGAAGGTAGGATGGCTGCCGATCTCACAACTGGCGGTTATGGCATGGCGGCACGGGGAAGCAAGATGGAAGCGTCAGCGTCCGCCCGGCCTTCGTGCGGAACTCCACCGAGGTTTCCGCGCCATCCCCCTCCACGCCGACCAATTCGAGCTCCGCGGTCTTGCCGTCTTTGCCCGTCCATTTTTCAAACGGGGCCGAGACGGGAAGCATCGTGAATGCGATGGCCGCGCCAATGGCAAGCGGCAGGGGCCGGAGTGCGCGAATCATCTCCGCGCTTGATAGGACTCGGAGGGGATCCCTTCAAGATGGAAGCGTTCGCGGGGAGCGACCTCAGGAAAATCACGCTCTCATTGTCACGAGGCGCAGGGCTTTCCCAAGAATCCCCGTGACGCTCCGAACTCCCCTGCCCTGCCCGGATTTCAGATCCCGAATTTCAGATTTCAGATTTCAGATTTCAGATTTCAGATTTCAGATTTCAGGTCTCAGATCTCAGATCTCAGATTTGAAATTTGAGATCACTCTTACCGACTACCACTTACCTCCTACCGACCACCACGAACATGAGCACCATCACGACCAAGGACGGCACGACACTTTACTACAAGGAATGGGGCAGCGGCCCGGCGATCGTTTTCTGCCACGGCTGGCCGCTGACGGCGGATAGCTGGGAATCCCAGATGATCTTCCTGGCGGGGAAAGGCTATCGCTGCATCGCCCACGACCGGCGCGGGCACGGGCGCTCGGACCAGACGGCGACGGGCAATGAGATGGACACCTACGCCGACGACCTGGCGGAGCTGTTAGACCGTCTGGATGTGAAGGATGCGGCGATCTTCGGCTTCTCCACCGGCGGCGGGGAGGTGGCGCGCTACATCGGCCGGCACGGGACGAAGCGGCTCTCCAAGGCGGGGCTGATCTCGGCGGTGCCGCCGCTGATGGTGAAGCGGGAGGACAACCCGGACGGCGTGCCGATGGAGGTCTTCGACGGGATCCGCGCGGCGCAGATGGCGGACCGTTCGCAATTCTACAAGGACCTGCCCTCGGGGCCCTTCTTCGGCTTCAACCGCCCGGGTGCGAAGCCCTCGCAAGGGATGATCGATTCGTGGTGGATGCAGGGGATGATGGGCGGCCATCTCAATACCTACGAGTGCATCAAGGCTTTCTCCGAAACCGACTTCCGCGATGACCTGAAGAAATTCGACATCCCGACGCTGATCCTCCATGGCGAGGACGACCAGGTGGTACCGATCGCGGTGGGTGGTCTGGCTTCGGCGAAGCTGCTGCCGCATGCGAAGCTGGTGATCTACCCCGGCGCGCCCCACGGCCTGACGGACACGCACAAGGACAAGCTGAATGCGGATCTGCTGGAGTTCTTGGAGAGTTGATGGATGGCCTTCCTGGGAGAGCGGAGCCACCCGGCCCGCAGAATGGTCCCTAGCTGCCCGGGGCACGGATAGATGGGCAGTAAGGTGACGGCGCTCTCCACCATCATCGCGCGATGGATCACGCTGTTTCAGATTGCTTCTGCGGGGCAGAGCCTCCGCGGTCCCGGGCGCTGACGCGTTTGTCTTTCACGATTCGTGGCTGACAAGAGGAGGCGGTGCTTCATGGTGGGAATACCGTGACGCTCCGCTATTCGCCATTTTTCCTACTGGGGCTTCTGCCGGCGGTGATCCTGCTGTGGGCTTGGGCGGATTCGCGGCAAATGCAGACCGGGTGGTCGAGGACGGTCCCAACGAGTCCTGACCTACGCCATTGGGTCATCGTGAACGATTCCGCGCTGCGAATCGGAAAAAGCGAAGTGGTCGCGCGAGTGGGCCCTGACAGCGCGAATTATCAGCTCTCCGCTACCGGGCCATACGGTCGAACCGGGCGGGGCTCCATGGCGTTATCGGCAAAGCCCCCCTTTTTCCCGGGGCTCGAAGGATCTCATTACATGCGTCAGGAAATCGACGGCGCGTCGGTGGATTTCATCTCCTGCGTCATCCCATTCTGGCTGATCCTGCTCTGCTACCTGCCTCTGTGGCTGGGGATCGCGCAGTGGCAGGTGATGAGGAAAAGGAGGAAATTTTCCATCCCGGATGACAGCGCGAGAGATCGGGGCGAGGATGGCTCCGATTCACCATCCTCCGATGCCCGAAGACCTGAGCCTGCCGCCCGCTGAAACCACCGCCGACAAGATTGCCAGCGCGATCCTGCGCATCGTGGGGGAAGTCCCGGCGAGCGTGGAAGACGAGAGCCTGACGCCGCTGCGGAGCGCGCGGGCGATCGGGCATTCGGCGTCGGTGAAGGCGGGGACCACCGCCGCCACCCTGGCGCTGCCCTCCGGGATCATCGCGTGGCTGACGCTGTTGCCCGAGATGGTGATGGTGTGGAAGATCCAGTCGAAGATGGTCGCGGACATCGCGGCGGTGTATGGCAAGACCGGCGATCTGACGAAGGAGCGGATGATCTACTGCCTCTTCCGCCACACCGCGGCACAGGCGGTGCGCGATATCATGGTGCGGGTGGGCGAGCGCTACGTGGCGCGGCGGACGACGCTGCGCACCCTTCAGAAGGTGGCAGGCAAGATCGGTGTGAAGATCACGGAGACGGGCATCCGCAATTCCCTGGCGCGCTGGATCCCGGTGGTCGGCGCGATCGGCGTGGGGAGTTATGCGTATGCGGACACGCGGAAGGTCGCGCGCACCGCGATCGAGGTTTTCAGCGCGGATACCTTTGGGAAAGGCGGCGAGGAGCCGCTGCCGGAGCGGTGTTAGACATTTGCGCGGTGGTAGTGGAAAGCACCGTTGCTTGGCTGCCTACCTTTTCGTGCCGAGGGCAGGCAGGGACCATTCTGCGGGCCGGGTGGCTTGTATGTTGCACCGCCGTCCAAAACAACGGCCAGCCGCGGGTGCTTTCCGAGAATGGGCCCGTAGGAAGCTCGTCGGAGGAAAGCACCCGCGGCGGGTTGCCTGATGGCGGCACGCATGGTGGGTTATATTACCCACACCGGGACGCGTGCGGGGTGGCAGCCCCGCACGCGGCGGAACCGGAGAGACCGCCGCCTGTGGCAAGGGACCTCGATCCCGTCGCGGAGCATGGGTCCCCGGTTCCGTTCCCGGTCAAACCTCGAACCGCTGATTGAGTCACCATGAACTCGCATTGCAAGAAAGAGATGACCGACCCCTCCGTCACCTTCGTCGGCCTGGATGTTTCCAAGGCCCGCCTCGATTCCTTCGTCCCCGGCGGCAAGCCGCGGGCCGACGACAACACCCCCAAGGGCCACGCCGCTTTCATCAAACGCCTCCAGGGCCTGCAGAACCCGCGCGTGATCTGCGAGGCCAGCGGCGGCTACGAGCGCCCCGCCGTGGCCGCGCTGCTGGCAGCCGGCACCGGCGTCTGCGTCGTGCCACCCGGCAGGGTCCGCCACTTCGCCCTCGCCGAAGGCCTGCTCGCCAAGACCGACAGCATCGACGCGCAACTCCTCGCCCGCTACGGCGACAAGATCCGCCCGCCCCTCGAACTGCCGGCCGATCCCGCCGCCGTGCGCCTGCGCGAGATGCTCGACTACCGCCGCCTCATCAGCGACCGGCGCGTCGCCACCTCCTCGCAACTCGATGTCGCGCAGGGCTACCTGCGCGAGGGCCTCCAGGCCCAGCTCGCCGCGTTGAAGGCCGCGCTGCGCCAGGTCAACAAGGACATCGCCGCGCACCTCAAGGCCGAGCCCGCCCTGGGTGCCAAGGCCAAGCGCCTGCGCCAGCTGTGCGGGGTCGGCCCGGTGCTGGCCGCCACCCTGCTGGCCTACTTGCCCGAACTCGGCCTGCTCGGCGACAAGACCCTCGCCTCGCTGGTGGGCGTCGCACCGCATCCCTGCGACAGCGGCAAACACCGCGGCAAGCGCCGGATCCGCGGCGGGCGCGCCGTCGTGCGCGACGTGCTCTACATGGCGGCGGTCACCGCATCCACCCACAATACCATCCTCCCGGCGCTCTACCAACGCCTGACCGCCAGGGGGAAATTGCCCAAGGTCGCCATGGTGGCGGTCATGCGCAAAATGCTCTCGGTTCTCAACCGGATGATCGCCGATCCACAATTTTCACTTGCCTGATGACACCGCTGCTCCGCGCTCCCAAGGGAGCAACCGTCCGTAGGTGACAGCATGGGGCTGATGGGGAGGACGCTCAATTCTTCAGCCCCGCGAAATTCCGGCGGCCAGCCCACAGGAGATAGAGAGCGAGCGCGCAGATGCCGATGAGCATTCCTTGGAAGATCCCGTCCTTCTGCAGGAACTGGTGGTAGGCCAGGACATTGATGATGATCGGGCCGAGGATCAGCAGGCCGTAGTTCCGCGTCTTCGGGATGGCGACGAGGATGCCGCCGAGCAGCTCGAAAACCTTGACCATGTGCATGTAGCCGGTGGTGGCCATGGCGGTCCCGAAGTCGATGGCCTCCTTGGGCGGCACTGGTCCCCCCTCGGGCGGCTTCACCCCGGCGAAAAACATGATGGAGAAGGCGATGAACATGGCCCCCAGGAGGCCTCCGGCGATGCATGGCAGGTATTTCATGGCGATGGCGTAGCGGATTGAAACACTACGGACCTAACACGCTCGAGGCAGGATTTCAGGTGAAATCTCGCGGGGTGGCCGGCAGGGCTTCTACATTAGGGAGAGGAGTTGCTCGAGGTCGGCTTCGTCTTGGGCGGCGCGCAGTTCACGCTTGGGCAGGCTCTTGGGCTTCTTGCCTTCGAAAGACATGCGGTTGTGGGCATTGAGCGCCATCCGGCGAAGCGTCCCGAGGTTAGCGGCAGCGTTGCGGTCGCGCGTCTGGTTGTGGTCCTCGCGGTAGATCGCGTCGAGCACCCAGTGACAGCGGTTCTCGACACTCCAGTGGCCGCGGATGTAGGCGAGCATGGCTCCGGCGCGGGTATCGCCAAGGCTGCTGATATAGTAGCTGGTCTCGCTGCGGCTCTTGCCAGCCCCAAGCAAGGTATGGCGGTGCACCATGATCACGCTGCGGATGCCCTTCCCTTCCGCGCGGATCTTCTCGTTCATCCAGTCAAGCCCATGGCAGACGACGATGGAGCGCGTTTCGACGCGGTCGTGGCCGGTGTCCCCGGTACGGGCGATATTCTAGCGGGCGGGATGGAGCTTGGCGGTGCCGAGCTGGCGCAAGGCGAAGTCGAACTGGTCGCGCACCTCGTCGTGCAGGCGGCACTGGTTGCCTTTGACGCACAGGATGTAGTCGCCGCCCCGCCCCACGATGTCCGCGGCGATGGCGCGCTGGGTGCCCATGGCGTCGATGGTAACCACGGCTCCTTTGAGATTGAGCATAGCGAGCAGTTCGGGGATCGCGGTGATCTCGTTGCTTTTGTCGGCGACGAAGGCTTGGGCGAGGGTGATGCCGGCCTCGCAGGCCCAGGCGCTCGCGGCGTGGACGTGGGGGAGTTCGCCGCTGCGGCTGCCGCGCAGGACCTTGCCGTCGATGGCGATCTGGCCTGCCGTGGTGGCGAAACCGAGGGCGTCGAGGTGGGCGACGATGCAGCGGGCGAAGGCGTCGGGCTCGATGGCTTGTAAGACGCGCGAGAAGGGGTTGGCGCAGGGGGATGCCGTTGGGCAGCTTGAGCAGCCAGCTTTCCTTGAGTTCGCAATACTCCTCCATCAGTTCGTAGGAACGCACGCCGCAGAGGAGGGCCGCGAAGGCCGTGAAAAGGATCTCGCCGAAGTGATGGTGGGTGTTGCCGCCGTCGCGCGGGTCCTAGATGAAAGCGAAGGTCTCGAAGCCTTCCGGGAATCCAAGGGAGTAGTCGGCCTTGTTCGGATTTCTTGGCATTCAAGAATGCCTGAATGATACAAGATACAGAGTGCAGATCTGTTAGAGCCCCATTGGTGGGAGGCTCCCTAATGTAGGAGCCTAGGGTGGCCGCCGCGCCCCGCCGGGGGGGTGGGAAGATCCGCCGCCATCCATTCTCAGCTCCGCGGAAGCCCGCGTGGTCGTCCGCCTCCGCCGTTGCGGGGTGCGGGTGGTGGAGTGAGCCCCGCTCACTTTCCATCGCTCTTCCCCACCAGCCGCCCGAGAAGCCCGAGCACCCACTTCGCCCAGTCTTTTCCCTTCAGGTTCAGGAGCAGCAGCAGCGGGTAGCCCACCGTCATCCCGACGATGGTCACCCCGGCCGCCACCCCGGCCAAGCGGATCGAGTCCCGCTCGAAGGCATCGATCCCCCACCAAAGCACCAGCTCGCGCGTGGCCACCGTGCCGAGGAAGATCGCTACACCCGCGCGCCCCACGGTCACCTTGATGGTATCCGACGGCGATTTCACGATCAGCGAGACCAGCGTCCCCATCAGGATCGAGGACGTGAAGGTGATCGCCAGCCATCGGAACTCCCCCTCGCTGAGGATGGAGCTGGCCCACCCGGCGGCGGCGGCAATGAGCGAGCCGATCCCGAAGAGGAGCTTCTCGTGGAATTGGGAAATCATGATCGGTGTCGGGTGCATGGGCGGAGGCCCTGAGGCTGAGATTCAGGAGATGGCTTCCGGGAAGCCGCAGGCCAGGCGCAAGCGCCCCATCGGGAAGGCCGGGCCGGGGTCGGACTTGCGCTGCGGAGCGATGTCGTCGTGCCCGATCACATTGTCCAGGTGGTAGCGGGCCACCAGCGCGCGGCACAGCGCCTCGCAAGCGTGGTACTGCGCTTCCGGGAATGCCTCCCACTCCCGCAGCGGCCCGCCGTGCTTGTGACGCGCCAGCAGCGGCGGCAATTCCGAGAAGCGCTTGAGCGCGGGATAGGAATTGCCCGCATTCGCCAGCTCGATTCCGATCGCGCAGGAGTTGAGCCCTTCATAACTCTTGCGGCCGTCGTGCCACTTGCTCACGCCCGCATGTCCCGCGGTGCGGTCAAAGGGACGGCACTGGTAGATCGTGCCATCGCGATCGATCACCACATGCGCCCCCGCCCCCTTCGCCTCCGGCGTGCGCCAGAAGCCAATGGAGGACCGTGCCGTCGCGCCCGCCGTGAAGTGGATCACCCCAAAGCGCCGCACCGGCATCTCCCGCCCGCCGGGCAGGACCTCGCGGATCGCCTCCGCACACCAATGATCGGAAGTCAATTCCATGCTAAGGAGTGGATTCATGTCAGTTTGCCAAGGATCGCGGTCGATCCGGTTGAGCCAGCCCCCGCGGAAGGGAGCGAGGAGGTTGCGGAGAAAGGGGGGCATGGGTGTTTCTTTGCGAGGTCCGGGCTGCCATGTGTGGGGGTGGTAATTGTGGTCATGGGTATAGGCGGACGGTTGGAAGCTGGATGTCCACGGTAACGCCCGCGGCTCCGGCGGTGAAATTCCACTGGGGAATGATGTTGGCATCGGCCCCGATCGTGACGATTGGCGTGCGGAAGATCTTGATGCCGTCTACCGGAAGAATAACCGCGGCACGGGCGGCGACCGAGGTCGCATCCGAGGAGCGGGAAGCGCCGTTCAGGATCGGAGTGATCATAAAGCGGGTGTGCTTCAGTTCCCCTGCCTGGACCCGCAAGCGGAGGATGCCGTCAACGTCGAGGCCCGCTGGGTCGCCTTCCGTGTTCTGCCCCGGATGCCATAACGTAACGGCGGTTCCTGCCGTGACTTGCAGCCGCCACCATGTGCCGTCACCATCGGTGACAATCGATGGTGTGATACTGCCGCCGGGGCTGAAGAAATAGCCTGTCGGATTGACGCCGCCGGAGATCGCCGAGAAGTTAGCGTTAGGCGTTATGTAATCGACATTATTCAGCGGATCGACCTCACTGAGGTCGAAGTCGGCGGAGACCTGAACAGCGGCAACACGGGCGAAGATGGCCGCACCGTATGGCCCGAGGTGGACATTGCCATCGTCATTCATCATCGCCGGATTTGCCACGCCAGGGGAAAGCTCGATCGACGAATTGAGATCATAGTAGGGGATGCCCTCGGCGGCACACATGGCGGCGAGGGCGGCACGCAGGGCAACAATCCTAGCCGAGTAGATTCCGGTCATGTTGTCCTCGCCGCTGCCTCCGGTCAGAACAGCAAGTGGCATCGGGTAGGGAGCGAAGACAAGGGGCACGATGCCGGCGTCCTTGAGCGGAGCACAGACCACATTCCTCATGTCCAACGCGGATTGGGCCGGCTCCACGTTCGCCAGCGCGTCGTTCGTGCCGCCCATCACCCACGCGTATTTGATCTGGGAACCGGGCAGAGTGGCGATAAGAGCGGTGACATGGACTCCGAACTGAGAAATCTTGTGGCCGCCCGTCGCGAAGGGGATCTTTCCGGCGGCGGTATCCGACACGATATCCAGCCGCGAGCCGAGCATGAAGCGGAGCCAGCCCCAATACGCGCCGGTTTCGATGAGGGTAGCGGCACCAAAGGCGGTCTGTGAGTCTCCTGGACCCATAGCCACCTTACCGATCACTAGCTTCTGCCGCCATGCAAGGACGCCCGCGGCCTTCCTATACATGGAGTCAACGGGAACCTGATGGTTGAAGGCGTCCTTGTCGTCAACATATGGACCGGGCGGGAAGCGGTTGGTAACGGCCAATGTGGCAGCCTCCTCTGCCACTCCCGCAGCTAAGGAAGCAGCCAGCGCGGCGGATTCAGAAGCCTCCACCGCATCGGCAATATTCAGCACTGGGAGGGCGTCGAGGTCGCGCTTGAGATCGATGTTCTGCATCGTCAACCAATCCAGCCGGCGCTCCAAAGTTGCCGAAGGAATTGCACCGTTCGCCGTGAAATCCGCCTCCTGCGTGCGCGGTGTGTTCCTCGTCACTCGCAACTGCGAACTTACCGGAATCGCCCGCACGCCGGTCACCACTGAGGCCGAACTCGCGGCCCCACTTCCCATGACCGTGTAGTCCGCCCCCTCGTCAAGCAAGGTGATCACGCCATCCTCGGCTATCTCAACCACCACCAGCCACGCGTTCTCATCGAAGCGTAGGTTCGTGAGCGGGTAGGGCGTGGATGTCGAGCCGTTGCCCGGGAAGAGAAGTTGCGATATCTGAGAGCTGGTGACCATACAGCTGCAGCATAAGGTATCCAGGGGAAGGCGTTCTACTGCCAGCCATCCATCGCCCCCCATTTCGCAATGCTGCCCGTGTGATACGCTAGACCGCGGTAATTTCAGCTGGGAGCGAACCGCATCCCCAGAGAAAACGTCCCAGCAGTCGATGCCACGCAGTACTGGATCAGAAGGAGTCGCCGTCAGCATCCGCTTGAATCGACCTTCCAAGTAGTAAGAAAATCTGATTCCCGCTTTCCGGTTTGACCTGAACACCGATAAGGGCAGGCTGGGCGGAGACGTGAAAGACCCCTTCCTTCACCTTCTCGCCTGCTGTGTCCTCCAGTGTCCGCCCGCCGGTGCAGAAACTGCCATCGATGGCTTGTCTACCCTGACAACGACGATTGAAGGGAACGGGGAGTTCACGATGTCGTGGAAAAGTTTTCCGGGGTTCAAATATCGGGTAGAGCGAAGCGATCTATCCTTGGAAAACGTGTGGCAAGCGGCGGGCGACGAGTTTCAGGGCACAGGAGAGGTTCTTTCATTCAGCGAAGTGATCGTGGACCCGAGAATGTTTTATCGGGTGAGCCCGATGGCATCTTTCCTGCCAATCGCCAAGGTCGCCTTGGTAGGAGACAGCATCACGGCGGGGACAAGCCACCGGGTATACAACTCCACTGGCGCCAACTTCGCTCCGGGGGGGTGGGGGACCGCTTTCCGCAGCACGCTCGGACACAAGGTCTCCCTCCTGAGGTATACAGCCACCGGCGAAAATGACTTTGCGGTCTCCGGGGTACAGTCGAGTGGGTTCCTAACAGGCGGCAGTTCACGGGACGTGTGGACAGCTGCCTTGGGGTCGGAGGCAGATACGATTCTCATCCTCCTGGGGGCCAATGATATCGCCAGCAGTAGCAGCGCTGCTGCGGCGGCGACGCGGATAATCGCCCTATGGGACGAAGCGAGAACCGCAGGAAAACAAGTGATCGGCTTGGAGATCCTTGGCGTTCGCGCGGATCACGGGGTAGCGGCAAGCTTCAGGGAGAAGCAATTAGCTTGCAACGCAACGCTGAAGGCGGCGGCGGCGGTGCGGGGCATCCAATGGGTGGAGTGGGCGCATGTTCTTGATGAAGACGGAAACGGTTTCTCCGACAGCAAGTTTGTATTCGATAACGTCCACCCTAATATTTATGGGGGGATCACCTTGGGCCGCTATCTCGCGACGCAGGTGTCCAGCCGAGCTGTTGGCCCACCTTTCCTGACGATCCCGCCAAGCGCCGATCCGTCTTGGATCACCCCAAATCCTTACACTGCAGGCACGGCTGGCAGCAATCAAAAGGCCACCGGATGGGTGATCGATAGCGCCGGCACCGGAATCAGCGTCGTTAGAAATCTCATTCCGCGTACTGATGGCGTCCCCGGAAATTGGCAGGAGCTTGTCATTTCCGGTATGCTGGATTCGGAAATCAAGGCCGGCACAGCCTATGTTCAGGTTTACGCACCGAACTATGCGCCGTCCTACGCCGCAGGCGACAAACTGGCGGCCGTGACAGAGGTCGAGATGGTCGATCCATTCTGGTTGGTCTACGACGAAAACTACATCAACGGTGCAAAGAGTGGGGACTGGGGTCCGAACGGAGGAATGGGCAGCTACAACGACAAGCCCCCGGCGATGAAGTTCACGCTCTGGACGCCGGACTTCACCTACGTATCCGGCCCCACGACTTCCTTTGCGATCACGAAAATCTGCGGCAACGGCACCATCCGGATTGGTCGCAAAGGGATTTACAGAGTCCCGTAAGAGGACCTTTGGCCTCCAGATGAGAGATGCGACAGTGATGCGCAGAGCGCGCGGTGCGGAAATCGGGACCACGCGAAAGCGTGGTGGCTTTCGCCTTGATTCTGTCCCTCCTATAGCGTCCCATTCCACCATGCACCGCCTCCCCCTCCTCGCGTTCCTGGGTATTCCTTTCTCTGCATCGGCCTCCATTACGCCGCTGTATTTTTACCAAAGTCTCGTCACGAATGTCTCTGGCGACTACAGCTTTACGGACACTAACGGCACCTCCCATGTCTCCCAGGTCACCGTGGCACCGGCGATCGAATACTATTCCTACACTTTCCCGCTGAAACCCCAGAACAGTCAGCGTGTCCTTGATCTGCCATATTACGCCGGCCACACCAACAAGCAATGGGTTGGACCAGCCCCTTTTGTAAGCTCCGCGATCACCGTCCCCGTTTGGAATACTCCGGCTGCTTCGATTGGCAGCGCCGACTGGGGGTCCGTAGACATCAAGTTCGTTTCGAACTATCAGCGCGCCGGCAATGCCACCGGAACACACTTCTTTCTACGCATTGAGTTCGCCACGACCACTCCATACTATTTCAATGTCTCAGGGTGGAAATTGAACCATGTCCAGTCCAATCAAACGGTGCCTCCCGGCATTCTCCTTCCGGGACACTACTCTCTCCAGTTGCAGCCACCTCTCTCCGGCGGCCTCTCTGCAAGTTACACCGGAACCTCCATTCTCCGGCTTTCCCCCACCCCCCTAGGAACCGACAGCGACGGCGATGGCATCGTCGATGCTGACGAGGGCAGTTCCTACCAGACCGATCCTACCAAAGCCGACACCGACAACGACGGGCTCAGCGACCCCGACGAAGTCAGCATCCATTTCACCAATCCCGGCAATCCTGACCACGATGGCGACGGCTTCACCGATGGTTTGGAAATATCGGTTGGCAAACTTCCTCGCGACCCGATCAGCGTTCCTGACATGACCCTGATCGTCCGCCCCGGCATCGAGCTCTTCACCATTACCAAGCTGGGCTTCCCCTATCTTGTACAGTCCTCTCCCGATCTGAAGCAATGGACGGATTTGGAGACTATCCAAGGGGACGGCAAGGAGACCCATTATGGTTCCGAAGCAGCTGATTCGGGAGTGAAGTTTTGGCGGCTTATCGAGATCCAATAGCAGCGGAGCGGCAAACGGCGAGAGCCGCAGGTGAATACCCGCGGCCCCGACGATGAGTCTGGAATCGATGCCGAAAGGGTTTATTCCTCCTCGATCTGGATCTTGATCGAGGGGATGTGGATCGGGTCGATGATCTTGTAGCCCTTGTCCACGGCCACCACGTTGCCGCCGGCGATGTAGTAGCGGGTCTCCGCCCGGGCGGCGGGGAGGACCTTCACCAGTTCCGGCGGCGCGGCCACGGGGTAGCCGCGCTGATACCCTTCGGCGATCCGAGCAGCCACCTGCCGATGCCTCCCGCAGTTTCGCCGATCGCCGCCAGCGGTTCCGCGCCCTGCGCGATCTTTTCGTAAGCGTGGTCCCAACCGCCTCACGGTCTTCCTCCGCTGCATAGCGTAGCGTTGATAGCGTGGCGTCGTATGAATGCTACGCACGACTCGCTTGTGAAGTTCGACCGGCGCGGACGCCTGCGTTATGCACCGGAGCAGAAGGCCGCGATCCTGGATGCCTATGCTTCCAGCGGCCTGAGCGGTCCGAAGTTCGCCGCCCTCCACGGCGTGAAATACCTTCGCCGCCTGGATCCAGAAACGGAAGCGCGCCCGCCCGGCTCCGGGTCTTCCGGCGCCGGCCACGCTGGCCTTGGTGGAACTCGAAACCCCGGCCGTGCTTTGCCGTGATGGCAGCCTGCGTTTGATCCTGCCGGGAGGGACCGAACTCCATGTCGCCGGCCAAGCCGCCGTGCCGCTGGCTGCCGCACTCATCCGCGAGCTGTCCCGGCCGTGCTGAGCTTTTCCGGCAGCCTCAAGGTCTTCGTCGCCGTCGAACCCTGCGACATGCGCCGCAGCTTCAACGGCCTGCACGATGCCGTCGGCACCAAGCTCAAGGAAGACCCGAAGAGCGGCGTGATCTTCGCCTTCACCAACAAACGCCGCACCCTGCTCAAGATCCTCTACTTCGATGGCAGCGGGCTGTGGGTTTTGGCAAAGCGGCTCGAGCGAGGGACTTTCGCCTGGCCGAAGGGCACCGGCATCAAGGACGGCAAGCTGCGCCTGAACTCCACCGCGCTGGCGCTTTTGCTCGATGGCATCGACATGCGCCACGGCTGCAAGCGCCCGTGGTATGAACTGCCCTGACCGCCCGGGAACGGCACGCCGGTTGCTACGATATCCTTCGAAGATGGAGGACGACGAACGGCAGCACCTGCTCGGCGAGATCGCGAAGCGCGATGCGGAGATCGCCGTCCTCAAGCAGACCATCGACGCCCTCTGCCGCCGGGTCTTCGGCAAGTCGAGCGAGCAGCTCGACCCCGCCCAGCTCGAACTCTTCGACGCGCCAAAAAAAGCGCCCGCCGCCGATCCCGCAGACCACGGACCGGCGGCTGAGGATCCCGTCCGCCGCGACCTGCGCCGCCAGCAACCGCGTCCGCCGCGCATCCCCGAACACCTGTCCGTCATCGAACAGGTCCCCGACCCGCCCGAAGTGCTGGCCGCCCCGGACCAATGGCGGCGCATCGGCGAGGAAGTCCGCGAACAGCTCGACTACAAGCCCGGCCGCTTCCTGCGCATCCGGCTGGTGCGCGGCAAGTACGTCCGCAAGGGCGACGTGCTCGCCAGGCCGGTCGTCGCCCCGCTGCCGCCGTCCTTGTTAGACCGTTGCATCGCCACGCCGGGGCTCATCGCCGAGATCATCGACAACCGCTTCGTCTGCCACCTGCCCTACTACCGGCAGGCGGAAATCTTTACCCGCCAGGGCGTGAGCTTCCACCGCAAGACCCTCTGCGACTGGGCCGCGCTCGGGGCGCACTGGCTCTCGTCCATTTACCGCGCCATCCAGCACGAGCATTGGCGAAGCCGCTACCGCCAGTTTGACGAAACGCCGGTCGACTACCTCGCGTCCGGCAGCGGCCAGGCACAGACCGGCTACCTCTGGACCTCCAACATCCCGCACGGCACCGTCGTTTACCACTGGCGCGCCGGTCGCGACGCGGGCGGCATCACCGAACTCTTCGGTGACCCCGGCGACACTGCGCCCTGCACCATCCAGTGCGACGGCTACAAGGCCTACCCCGCCTGGGCCAGGGACAAGCAGGAGATCACGCTCATGGGCTGCCACGCCCACGTCCGGCGGAAGTTTTTCGAGGCAAAGGACCAGCAACCTCGGCTCGTTGCGTGGATCCTCCGCCAGATCGGCCACCTCTATCGGATTGAAAAGGAACTGCGTGAAGCCAAGGCCGGTCCCGCCCTGCGCGAAGCCATCCGCGTCTCGCATAGTCGCATGATCCACCGGCGCTTGAAGAAGCTCTTCGACCGTCTCGCGCTGCGCGCCATCCTGCCCAAAAGCTCGCTCGGCAAGGCCGTCGGCCACGCCATCAAGGAATGGAGCAAGCTCGAGGTCTATCTCGGCGACGGCCGGGTGGAGATCGACAACAACCTCGTCGAAAACGCCATCCGCCCGACCAAGCTGGGAGCCAAGAACTGGCTCTTCATCGGCTGCCGTGAAGCGGGGCAGCGGGCGGCGATCCTCTACACCGTCGTCGAGAACTGCCGCCGGCCGGGCATCGACACGCGGGAGTATCTGGAAGACGTGCTGACGCGCCTGCCCGACATGATGGCGAGCAACGCGGTCACTCTCACGCCGGCGAACTGGCTGCGCGCCCGCCAAGGCAAGCCCATCCGGAAAGCGGCCTGAAGCTCGACCCCGGCAAGGGAAACCGGACGGCGCTCCGGACCACGCTTACATTTTTTCTACGATGGATCTATTACTTTCCGCGAAGGTCTCCGGGGAGGAGCCGAGAACCGGCATCTGCTTCAGATCGGCCGCATCCAGCCTCAGTTCCGCGCCGATCCGCGGGGCCGCGATCCACACCCTTTGCCCGATCGCTTCCGACTTGGCCGCTTGATCACCCCGGCTGAGAGGGTCCGCATCCGGTTGCACCGCGGTGCCGGAACTTTCGCCCGGCCCTCTCTTGAAGGAATCAAGACTGGCGCGGATCTCACCGATCACTTCCGCACTGCGATTGTCCTCCCAGCGGCGCAGGGCTTCGCCGGCTTCTTCCTGGCCGGGCAGCAGCTCGCTGGCGCGGTCCGGGTAGTCGATCTGCACGCTGCCGTCCTCCCGGGAAGTCATCACCGGCAGGCCCGCGGCTTGAAGTTCGGTGGCCGAGGCTGCCGCGGCGGCGGGATCTGCTGCGGTCTCCTCCACCGGTGCGGTCGGCACCGTGGAATCGCTGATGCGGTCCCACAGCCCCTCGCTCCTCCGGTCGAGTTCCTCCCTGACCTCGATGCCTGCCGTACGCAGGTCCTCGTGCAGGGTCTGCAGGCCTGCATCCCCCGCGCTGTCACCCGCGATGGGTGGGGTGGAGGCATCGGCAGTGCCGGTCGGATTCGCCGGGTCGCCGCCGGATAGCGCGGTCGAGGCGATCGCCGTGGCAGTGCCGAGGAGAGCGCCGATGCCGCCCGCCTTCATCGCATTTTCCCACGCGTCCGCCAGATTCGTATCCGGGGCCGCGTTCAGGAAAGTCCCGGTCAATTGGTCGATCGCCTCCTCCGTGGCCTCGCCGCCCGCGGCGAGGATGGCACCCGCGGCGAACTTTCGGAACTCCGGGCTCCCGGCCAGCGAGGTGATGCCCTTCTCCCGGGCGATCCGGAGCAGATCCCGCACGATGTCCGTGCCGGTCACCTTGCCGCCCCGCGAGTCCGGCAGTGCATCGTAGGCGGCATCCGCCTTCCCGGAATCGTCTAACAAGCCGATAAGCTTTTGCTCATGTTCCGCGAGCGATGCATCGCTGCGGCTGCTGGCGCGCTCCGGGATACGTAGAGATCCATCGTCATTCCGGTAGGGGTTCCCGTCCGGCGCGGCGGTCTCTTCATCTCCATCCCCCCCGAAACAGACATTTCCCCCGGGGGCGCCTCGCCCTCCGTCGGCAGATTGCGGAAGCCGCCGGCGTCGAGCAGTGCCTGCTCGTCTTCCTGTGCCGTGCGCTGAGCGGAGGCCATCGCCAGGGCGTCCGCCATCGTCGCCGCCTTGCCGATCTCCTTCCGGGTCCTGCCGTCGTAGACTTCCCAGGAGCCGTCCGCAGCGCGCCGGATCCCCGGTGTCCGGCCGCTCATCTCCGCCACCTGCTGCGCCAGCCTCTGCGACTCCTGCTCCGCGACCAGTTCCTCCACCGCGGCGCGTGCGCCGGGACTGTGCGGATCCCGTGTCGCCAGCAGGTCTTCCACCGCCTTGGCCAGGGAAGCGGATCCTTGCTGCTGCGCCTCCCGCAGGGCGGCAAGCTTCTCCGGCGCGGCACCGAAGGCCAGCAGCATCCCATCGCTCGCTTTCGAGAACTCGGACGCCCGCTGGTCGGCATTGGCCGCGCCCGCCGCGCCGATCAGCGCCAGCGGCAGTATCGTCACGAAGGTCGATCCCGTCTGCGTCCAGAAGCCGTCGAGCGCGCCACTCTTGCCATCCCGCCAGACGATGTCCGGGTAGATCGCGGAGAACTCGTGGGCGATGTCCTGCATGAGTTCCGGCATCAGGTCCTGCCCTCTCTCGATCGCCGTCTGCTCCATCCCGCCGATGACCACCCGCGCCCGCCGCGCAGCAGCTTCGACTGCAGGCGATCCGCCACCCGCATGAAGGCTTTCTCGAAGAGCGGCAGCTTGCCCAGGAAGGCCGACGCCTGAACCTTCTCCAGCGCCGCCAGCGGCACCGCCAGCACCGGGGCCAGCTCGTAGCCCGCGCTCGTCGCCACCTCGTCCGTCGCGCCGCCGCGCAGCATGTTCTCCCGCACCTCGTCGTAGGCGCTTGCTTCCATGGACGAGTAGAGCGCCAGCGGTCCCACGTAGGGCACCGCCGCCAGCGAGGTGCTGGCCAGCGCCCCGGGCACGCCGTAGAGGCCGCCCTCCACCATTCCCGGAGGCCCCTCGCCCCACGCCGACTTCATCGGCGAGTAGCCCTCCCGCTCGATCCGGCGCACGTCGCTGGCGAAGTTCCGCTTCTCTAACAGCGCACGCTGGGTCACCTGCCACTCCGCCCGCAGGCTGGCACCCGTGGGGCCGATCCCGATGAAGTCGCCGATGCCCCATAGATCCGAGATTTCCCCCTTACAAGACCTGGCAAGCTGCCCTCAAGGCGAATTGTGACGATCCACGCCCGGTGGATAATTTACCTTCACCTCACCAAGGTTCTTCTGAAGCCATTCATCCCGTTTTTCCTCATCCAAGAACATCTCCATCGGGATGTCGTATTCAAACCCAACATGAAACTCGCCAGATGATTCCAAACGAAATGTCATTTCATCCCAATTTTCACCTTGGTCCGCCGCCATCTCCCAATGGCGGTAGATGAATTCATCGAGTTCTTCACTCCTGTCGGCATAGTAATATTCGCCGTCCGATGCGCGGTAAAAGACGGAGACGGCGGATGTCGAGTCCCTGATCTCCACGCGGATCCAAGCGGCAATGAACGGTTTTCCCACAGTGTCGGCCAAAGCTTGGCCTATGGGTTCATAAAAATCTTCGGGTTGCTTGTTCATTTTCCTCCTTTGCGATTGCGGTAGGTTACCTTCCCTTGGTTTTCATCGGCAATCCAAGTCTGGATCACCAAGCGATCGGGGCGTTGGGATTCGCCTTGATAGAAAGGCATCTATCACGGCGTATACAGATTTTCCCGCCTCTTTCGCGCTACGCCATTTGTTCTCTTGGATCTTGTAGGCGCTTAGATTAAAGTTAGGATCTTGTGCGAACAAATTGATGCCACCGCTTGGACCATCAAAGATTCGCGCCCAGAAATGCCCACCATGGTCTCCCGGCTGCCAGTCCTCTCCTCCCGCTCGCCGCTGGGAATCAATGTCTCTTGTTTGATTGAAGTTGAGCCTTAGGTAGCCGCCCGTCTTGATGACTCGCCCTTTGTCGTTTGCAATGTACAAATAGTTGTTCTTCATACGGATTCTTCCCAAGCCTTGAGCCGCCCTATTGGCTTCCGCTTTCTTCGGAGAAGCGCCATCCATTGTTCGAGACTGGCCGCGGCTTGGCTCAGCAACTTTTCCGTCGCCTACCGCTTCTGATATTGTTCGGTTTCCATCATTCTCCTCCACTTTCCCGTTCAGCCTTCTACCTCCCGATGCCGACAGTTCGTTGTCCGGCGCGTCCCCCAACTCACGCTTCCTGACAGACTGGTCCGGCATCGCGCCGCGCTGGTATTCCTCAAGCATCTCCACCAGTGCCGTGCGCGCCTTCTCGATATCCTTGAAGTAGGGCCGCACGTCCCGCTCCAGGATGCCGATGCGGGTGCCGATGGTTTTGAGGAAATCCAGCGCCGCACCGACCATGCGCGTGAAGACACCGGGGTTGCGCAGCTTCAGCCGGTTCCAGAATTCCGGCTGATACATCTGGCTGCCGATGAAGTCGTTGGTGAACTCCGCCTCGAACTGTGCCTCCGTCTTATAGTGCCCCCGGAGCTTCTTCTCCCTGTAGTCGCTCCAGTCCTCCGCCATGGCGAGGAGTTCCTTCTGGAAGGCATCGTAGAGATCGGGCTGCTGGTGCTGGATGGAGTGGCCCAGTTCGTGGCCGAGAAGGTAGGAGAGACCCGCCCGCGAATCGACGTCCACGATGATCGTATTCGCATCCTCCGGATTGACGAAGGCCTCGAACGGCAGCTGCTTGCCGCCGGCTGTTTTTACGAAGACGATTTTCTTTCTAAATATCTCTTCCGCCAGCCGTTCAGCACGTAAGGCCCTTCTTTTCCCCGGACGGTTTTCGTAGGCGAGTTTAACCACACGAACGTTGCTCCGTCCCACATCCCGCTCGGCGGCGCGCAGGGCTCGCTGTTCCCAGTCGGTGAGTTCACTGGAAGCAATGGGCCTATAGATTGTTCCGAAGACATTTGCCGGCGAGTCTGCCGCTTCATCTTCGCGCTGTCCATCCGGATCGGACGCGGACCTCTCGAGTTCCGCCTCTGCCGACTCAGCTCTTGGTCCGCGCTCCGTGATCATCGCGCCATGCGCCGCGGCCAGGCGCAGCGCGCCGTCCATGGTCGGGGCTTTCCCGATCTCTGCCGAGGTTCCGCCGTCGTACACGGTCCATGTGCCATCCCGCCCGCGGTGGAAGGTCGGCATCGCGCCCGAAAGCTGGGCCTGTTCGATCGCTGCCTGCCGCTGCTCCGCCTCGGTCACGAGTTGGTCCACCGCGGCCTTCGCGTCGGGGCTGAACGGGTCGCGCACTGGATCCGCTTCCGCGATGACCCGCGCCGCCGCTTCGGGGCCGGCCTTGATTGCCTCCCGGATCTCTTGGACCTGCCCGATGGCTTGGGCGGGCTCCGGAGCCATCCCCTTGCTCCGCATCCTACACCGCACGGTGAATCTCCGGCAGCACTCCCGGGCTGACTCAACAACTTTGTGACCGTCTTCCGTCTACCGAAGACCCGGGCGGTGAAGCGCCCGGTACGCCGGTCATTGACCAGCCCAGAAACCGCTCACCTTCACGTCGCCAAGATTTTCGTAAATCCACTCCTTCGCCCGGCCGCCCGTCTCGCCAAGCTCTGCGTTGGCCATCTCCTCATATCGAAAGCTGACATCCATTTCTCCCATGCTCGACAATTTATAGGTCATCTCGAACCACTTCGAGCCGCTCTCCGCGGAAAGCTCCCACAGTTCGATGACTGCATCGTCTAGATCGTCGGACGGCGGCTCATAATGAAACACCCCATCAGCGGCTTTGTAGTATACCTCCGAACTCGAAACACCGTCATCGATCTCACTGCGCACCCATGCGATCTCCCACTCTTCCGTCACGTTCCCGTCCAAGAAGTCACCGATCTTCTGATAGATATCCATCATTTCCTTGTTCATTTGCCATTTTTCCGGTTGGCGAACTTTATGATCCTAGGTTTGCGCCCGTCAATCGAGACCTTGATCCGTAAACCAGAAGGCCGGAGGGATTTGCCGCGGTAGAACACCTTGATCTCAGTCTCCACATCCTCCCCCGCCTGGAGGAGAATATCCAATTGCTTCTCAAGGCTTCTATATCTTCCTCGATTTAGATTTCGGTCCTGCGCAAAATGGTTGTATTTGCCCAAGGGACCGTTGAAAATCCGTGCCAGGAAGTGTCCGCCTTCGTCGGTAGAAAGGCGATACTCGCCGCCAGCTTCCAGTTGCTCTTTCCTGCTGCGCTTCTGATTGCGATTGCCCTTCAGCAGAGCGATCACCCGGACCGTTCGACCGAGCTTATCGAGGAAGAACCGGTACCCCCCCCGGCGTGGTGATCACCTTTCCGCCGTCCGGCATGTCTTCCACGCGGTCTTCTCCTCCATTCTCATTTTCCTCGTTCGCAGTCTGTTGATCGGCGGCTGTGGCGTTTCCCTCTGAAGCTACATCGATGGAATCCCCTAGTCCGCCTTCCGGTGCTGGTGCATCCTCCTTACTCTCTTCGCGGGCTTCGGTTGATACCCGTTGCTTCGGCTCCGGGGCCTTGTTTGTCTTCCGCGGTTCCGGCCCACCCGAAGCCAAAGAAAAAGCCGGGGAGCCCACGCCGGCCTGCGGCATCTCCGATATCCCTCGTCCTTCATCGCCGCGCCCGACTGCTTCTCTTCTTATCGCTGCATCCGGCCCCTTCAGCCCGTAGAGCTTCTCCTTGAAGGCATCGAGTTCCGCCTCGCTCATCCGCCCCTCGCGAACCGCCTTGTCCATCACCGTCGCCCGCTTGAGGATCACGCCCCAGAAGGAACGGGCCGCTTCGAGGAAGCGCGTGAACTTCTCCGCCGCTCCCGGTGCCAGGCGCGCGAAGGCCGCGACATTCCGCGAGATCAGGCCTGAGGGCAGACCGGCAATCGCCGGCTTGCCCGCGCCTGCCTTGCCGCCGGAGCGGGTGCGGAAGAGTTCCATCTCCGCGAACTCGCTCACGCCCTCCCGCAGCATCGTATCGCTCACCGGACCGTCCGGCAGGAAGCGGATCGGCCTGCCGTCCTTCGTGGTCTTGCCGGCGAAGATCGTATCGGCGGCGCGCAGGAAGTTCTCCGTCTCGCCGCGCGACAAGGCACCGCCGGCCCATGCCTCCTCCAGGTGGCCGTGGGTGGTCTCGTGGAAGACCGTCGGCAGGGCCGCGCCAGCATTCAGCTCGTTGACCGTGCGCCGGACTCCCTGCTTGAATTCGGTGACGCTTCGCCCCAGCACCACGCCTGCCATCCCCGGCGTGCCCGCGAGCAGGTCCCGCGCCGCCACCTGCGCCCGGATGCTTTCGAAATCGCCCTCCGAAACCGCCGCCTGCTGCTCCGCGGTCAGCTCCATGCCCGGCCGGAAGAGCGTCTCCGTCTTCCCGTCCGCGAGTTTCCCGATGCCCATCATGGTCGAGCCGAGATAGGCTAACAGATCGGCGTTGCTCTCATCGACAGCGCTGCTGTGCGCGGCGGCCAGGCGGAGCGCGTCGTTCGCGTTCGCCGCCTTGCCGATCTCCGCGGAGCTCGCCCCGTCATAGACCGTCCAGGTCGTGCCGTCGGCGGAATGGTGGAAGGTCGGCATCGCGCCCGAAAGCTGGGCTTGCTCGACCGCGGCTCTCTGCTGCTCCGCCTCGGCCACGAGTTGGTCCACCGCTGCCTTGGCTTCCGTGGAGAAGGGATCGCGGGTCTTCTGCGCCTCCCCGATCGCGAGGTGTGCCGAAAAGATCCCCTTGCCCTGCGCCTCCCGGATGGCGGCGACCGCTTGCGGGCCGTGCCCGAGCGCCATCAACTGCGCGTCGCTGGCCTGGGCATAAGCGTTCGCCCGGGCATCCTGATCGATGCCGCCCAGGCCGGCCATCCCCGCGAAGGGTGCCATCGATCCGAAGATGACCACCTGCCGCGTCCAGAAGCCGTCGAGGTAGCCATCGTGCCCGTTCCTCCACGCCCCGATCGCGAGCCGCGAGTCCTTTGACAAGGCCGCGGCCAGTTCCTCGGTGATCGGCACCAGCGCGTCCTGTCCGTCCTCGGTAGCCAGCTCGAATACGCCGGCACCGAAGGTCCGGGCGGCGAAGCGGCCCGGCGCGCTCTTGAAGCGGTTGGCCATCGACTCGAGCGTCCTGGTGAGGAAGGGCGCCTTGCCGCGGATGAGCCCGACCGCCAGCTTGTCCAGGAGGGTGTAGGGGATCGCAGCAATCCCCGAGGCCATCTCCGCCACCTCGCTGGCCTCTTGGCTGTTCAAGCCCCTGCGGTTCATGAAGATCCCGCCGGAAGTCCCGGTAGAGCGTACGCCGGTTCAGCTCGAAGACCATCGGCATGCCGGCACCGGGGATCATCGCCGTCCCGGCGTACTGCACCACCGCCGGCATGCCGTAGGCGATCTGCTCGCCGATCTTGCCCCATGACCCGTCCGGGTTCAGGTACCGGATCGGGTCGTAGCTCTCGTCGCGGATCCGGTTGATGTCGTCGCGGAAGTTCGCGCGGTCGCGGGCCTCGCGCCGGAGATCCGCTTCCGCTTGAAGGAAGTCGTGGGCCTAAGACTCCAACAGATCGATATTTCGGCGATGGACTCGAAACTCAAGGACTGAACCCATCGACTGCAAGGACTGCCCCCGTCAACCGACGGCTGGCATCAGCCTCCCTTCCTCTGCGGCAGCACCGTATCCTGGGATCGGCCTGGCTCCCATCCCGCATACCACTCTGGATTCTTCTTTTTGTCCTCGATCATGAGCGACTCGACCCATTCATCGTAGGCCATGTGGTCTGGAAGATCGCCACTTTCGCGGGCGCTCTTCTCCAGCCAACGTGTGTCTGGACGAATACGGATATTTTCGCTGAACATCAGCCGATATCTCTCGATCTCAATCGCCTCTTCATTGACGTAGATCCCCCTGGCGCTCAGGTCAGCCTCCAGATCGTCATACCAAGCATTGCTGCCGATCTCATGTTTTGATTCGATCATCGTCTTATTCTTGAGTACTGGATCATTTCCCGCCGGTCAAGTTCCACCAGAACCGCATGCTGGATCACCGCATAGACCTCCTCGGAATTCGTGCGGAGGTCCGGGCTTCCCTGCCGCCTCAGCCATTCCCGACCGACGGCATCCCCGATACGCTGGAAGTATTCCCACCGCGCGTAGAAATTTTCAGGATTCTGCTCCAGGAACTTCACCGAGAACAGATCCGATTCCGTAGCGACCAGCATGTCGGACACCCCCTCTTCACAGCCTTTGATCAGATCATGCCAGCTAGGTGGAGACTTGCCGGGATGGTTGTGCAAAAAGAGCTTACCCCACCCTTCTCCTTTCGGCACGGAAACCCTATCCCGCTCCCCTATCTTGCTCCAAGTCTGGATCCCGTCGGGGTCCAACACCACGCCATGCTCACGCTCGAAACCCGCGATTGCCGTAGCCCTCGCAAGAATAACCTGCTTCACATGCTCCGCTAGACCATCGAGCGGCACCCGACCCTCCCTCGGAGCATAGGGATCGTCCATGTCGCGAGTCATGTTTTTGAGGAGTTCTTCCGGAACCTCTACCGACTGGCCGTCCGACATCTCAAGCTCGGGCTCGCGGAAGATGCGATCAGTTCCGTCCTCTCCGGAATTTTCTTCCTTGAGACCGAGCGCCCGGCGTGCTAGCTTAAGGTAGAGTTCGATTCCACCGTCACGCCCAACTTCCCTTGCGGATGCGGCACCGGTCTTGAGGGAATCGGACTCTATTTTTTGGTGGAGGCGTTCTTCAATCGCCACCTCATGCACGTAGAAGCGCGGGATACCCTGTGTGCCTGCCTTGTCGGATACCTCAGAACGCAGCCTCGCGAAAAGAAGGTGCCGTTTCCCGCCGAGTTCGACGGGGGCGGCAAGGATCCAGTTGCGGATCGGTTTGCCGCCGTGGTCCATGCTCACGTCGATCAGGGTGCCGCGACCGATTACCTCCGGCACGGCCACAAGAACATTGAGCTTCGGTCCGCTGAAGCCGTGCCCGAGTGTGTCTTTGATCGAGCGCTCGTCGAAGATGACCTGCCCTAGGCCCGGTCGCGCGAGTTGGTCCTGCGGGTTTTCTGCCAGCCACCGGCGCGCGGCATCGGAAGCACGCTCGCCCGCACGCGCTTGGATCGCATCGATTTCCACCGAGGCAAGCTCTGCGCCGTTAAGAATTTCCCTCACCCTTACGGGAGGATCGGTCATGGGACCGAGAGAGAATGAGGTAGTTCGACCTACGGCAGCGCCATCCCAGGAGTCTTCGAACTCGCCGATGGTCCCTCGCCCCATCTCCGGTATCCCCCGTACTTCACCGCCGGGCCCGCCTGCATTTCTTGCCCCGGCGTCCGAACCCTTCAGCCCGTAAAGCTTCTCCTTGAAGGCGTCGAGTTCCGCCTCGCTCATGCTTCCCTCGCGGACCGCCTTCTCCATCACCGTCGCCCGCTTCAGCGTCACGCCCCAGAAGGAACGGGCCGCTTCGATGAAGCGCGTGAACTTCTCCGCCGCTCCCGGTGCCAGGCGAGTGAAGGCCGCGATGTTCCGCGAGATCAGGCCGGAGGGCAGACCGGCAATCGCCGGCTTGCCCGCGCCTGCCTTGCCGCCGGAGCGGGTGCGGAAGAGCTCCATCTCCGCGAACTCGCTCACGCCCTCCCGCAGCATCGTGTCGTTCACCGGGCCGTCCGGCAGGAAGCGGATCGGCCGCCCGTCCTTTGTCGTCTTCCCCGCGAAGATCGTGTCCGCGGCGCGCAGGAAGCTCTCCGTCTCGCCGCGCGACAAGGCACCGCCGGCCCATGCCTCCTCCAGGTGGCCGTGGGTGGTCTCGTGGAAGACCGTCGGCAGGGCCGCGCCGTCATTCAGCTGGTTGGCCGTGCGCCGGACTCCCTGCTTGAATTCGGTGACGCTCCGACCCAGCACCACGCCCGCCATCCCCGACGTGCCCGCGAGCAGATCACGCAATGCCGTCTGCGCCCGGATGCTCTCGAAGTCGCCCTCCGATACCGCCGCCTGCTGCTCCGCGGTCAGCTCCATGCCCGGCCGGAAGAGCGTCTCCGTCTTGCCATCCGCGAGTTTCCCGATGCCCATCATGGTCGAGCCGAGATAGGCTAACAGATCGGCATTATCTTCATCGACCGCAGTACTGCGGGCGGCGGCCAGACGGAGCGCGTCGTTCGCGTTCGCCGCCTTGCCGATCTCCGCGGAACTCGCCCCGTCATAGACCGTCCAGGTCGTGCCGTCGGCGGAGCGGTGGAAGGTCGGCATCGCGCCCGAAAGCTGGGCCTGCTCGACCGCGGCCTGCTGTTGCTCCGCCTCGGCCACGAGCTGGTCCACCGCCACCTTGGCTTCCGTGGAGAAGGGATCGCGGGTCTTCTGCGCCTCCCCGATCACGAGGTGGGCCGAAAACAGCCCCTTGCCCAGCGCCTCGCGGATGGCAGCGACCGCTTGCGGGCCGTGCCCGAGCGCCATCAACTGCGCGTCGCTGGCCTGGGCATAGGCAGTCGCCCGCGCGTCCTGATCGATGCCGCCCAGCCCGGCCATGCCCGCGAAGGGTGCCATCGACCCGAAGATGACCACCTGCCGCGTCCAGAAGCCGTCGAGGTAGCCATCGTGTCCGTTCTTCCACGCCCCGATCGCGAGCCGCGAGTCTTTTGACAAGGCGGCGGCCAGCTCCTCCGTGATCGGCACCAGTGCATCCTGCGCATCCTCTCCCCCGAGCTCGAAGAGCCCGGCACCGAAGACCCAGGCGGCGAAGCGCCCGGTACGCCTGTCATTGACCAGCCCAGAAGCCGCTCACCTTCACGTTGCCAAGATTCTCGGAAATCCACTCCTTTGACCGACCACCGAGCTCGGCGTTGGCCACCTCCTCATACCGAAAGCTAACGTCCATCTCCCCCTTGCTCGACAATTTGTAGGTCATCTCGAACCACTTCGAACCACTTTCCGCGGAAAGTTCCCACAGTTCAATGGCTGCATCAGCCAGATCGTCAGACGGCGCGTCATAGTGAAACACCCCGTCAGCGTCTTTGTAGTAGACCTCCGAGCTCGAAACATCGTCATCTATCTCACTGCGCACCCACGCGATCTCCCACCCTTCCTCCAAGTTCTCCTCCAGACACTCACCAATCCTTTGATAGATATCCAAAATTTCACTCTTCATATACCGTATTTTCTGTTGGCGAACTCTACGATCATGGGTTTGCGTCCGTCAATCGAGACCTTGATCCGCAAACGGGAGGGCCGCAGGGATTTGCCGCGGTAGAACACCTTGATTTCAGTCTCCACATCTTGCTCCGTCTGGAGCAGAATATCCAACTGTTTCTCGAGGGTTCTGTATTTCCCCCGGTTTAGATTTCTGTCCTGCGCAAAGTGATTGTACTTGCCCAAAGGGCCGTTGAAGATCCGAGCCAAGATGTGTCCACCCTCGTCGGAGGAAAGCCGATATTCGCCTCCGGCTTCCAGTTGCTCCTTCTTGCTGCGCTTTTGATTGCGATTGCTCTTCAGCTTCGCCATCACCCGTATCGTGCGGCCCAGCTTGTCCAGGAAGAACCGGTAACCTCCCGGCGTGGTGATTACCTTGCCGCCGTCCGGCGTGTCTTCTACGCGGTCTTCTCCTCCATTCTCAATCTCGTCGTTCGCAGTCTGTTGACCGTCGGCGGCGATGTTTCCCTCTGGAACTACCTCCATAGGATCCCCTAGTCCGCCTTCCGGCACTGGTGCATCCTCCGCACTCTCTTCGTCGGCTCCTGCCGATACCCGTTGCTTCCGCTTCGCGACCCTGTTCTGCCTTTCGCGGTCCCGGTTCGATCGGTGCCACGGAAAAAGCAGGAGGGGCCGCCCAGTCCTGAGCAACCCTCGATGGTCCTCTTACTTCATCGCCTGATCTGGCTGGATTTCCTCCCGCCGCGGCCGCTGCATCCGGCCCTTTCAGACCGTAGAGCTTCTCCTTGAAGGCAGCGAGCTCCGCCTCGTTCATCCGCCCATCCCGGATCGCCTTCTCCATCACCGTCGCCCGCTTGAGCGTCACGCCCCAGAAGGAGCGGGCCGCTTCGATGAAGCGCGTGAACTTCTCCGCCGCTCCCGGTGCCAGGCGCGCGAAGGCCGCGACATTCCGCGAGATCAGGCCGGAGGGCAGACCGGCAATCGCCGGCTTGGCCGCGCCCGCCTTGCCACCGGCGCGGGTGCGGAAGAGTTCCATCTCCGCGAACTCGCTCACGCCCTCCCGCAGCATCGTATCGCTCACCGGACCGTCCGGCAGGAAGCGGATCGGCCGCCCGTCCTTCGTGGTCTTCCCCGCGAAGATCGTGTCCGCGGCGCGCAGGAAGCTCTCCGTCTCGCCGCGGGACAGGACACCGCTGGCCCATGCTTCTTCCAGGTGGCCGTGGGTGGTCTCGTGGAAGACCGTCGGCAGGGCCGCGCCGGCATTCAGCTCATTGACCGTGCGCCGGACGCCCTTCTTGAATTCCGTCGTGCTCCGCCCGAGCACCACGCCTGCCATCCCCGGCGTGCCTGCGAGCAGGTCCCGCGCCGCCACCTGCGCCCGGATGCTCTCGAAGTCGCCCTCCGAGACCGCCGCCTGCTGCTCCGCGGTCAGCTCCATGCCCGGCCGGAAGAGCGTCTCCGTCTTGCCATCCACGACCTTCTCGATCCCCATCATGGTCGAGCCGAGATAGGCTAACAGATCGGCATTGTCCTCATCGACCGCAGGACCGTGCGCGGCGGCCAGGCGGAGCGCGTCATTCGCGTTCGCCGCCTTGCCGATCTCCGCGGAGCTCGCCCCGTCATAGACCGTCCAGGTCGTGCCGTCGGCGGAGTGGTGGAAGGTCGGCATCGCGCCCGAAAGCTGCGCCTGCTCGACCGCGGCCTGCTGCTGCTCCGCCTCGGCCACGAGCTGGTCGACCGCCGCCTTGGCTTCGACGGAGAACGGATCGCGGGTCTTCTGCGCCTCCCCGATCGCGAGGTGTGCCGAATACATCCCCTTGCCCAGCGCCTCCCGGATGGCAGCGACCGATTGCGGGCCGTGCCCGAGAGCCCTCAATTGCGCATCGCTGGCCTGGGCATAGGCAGCCGCCCGCGCGTCCTGATCGATGCCGCCCAGGCCGGCCATCCCCGCGAAGGGTGCCATCGATCCGAAGATGACGACCTGCCGCGTCCAGAAGCCGTCGAGGTAGCCATCGTGTCCGTTCCTCCACGCCCCGATCGCGAGCCGCGAGTCTTTTGACAAGGCGGCGGCCAGCTCTTCGGTGATCGGCACCAGGGCATCCTGGCCATCCTCGATCCCGAGCTCGAAGAACCCCGCACCGAGGGTCCGAGCAGTGAAGCGGCCCGGCCCGCTCTTGAAGCGGTTGGCCATCGACTCGAGCGTCCTGGTGAGGAAGGGCGCCTTGCCGCGGATGAGCCCGACCGCCAGCTTGTCCAGGAGGGTGTAGGGAATCGCCGCCATCCCCGAGGCCATCTCCGCGACATCGCTGGCTTCGTTGTTGCTCAGGCCTCCGCGGTCCATGAAGTCCCGCCGGAAATCGCGGTAGAGCGTCCTCCGGTTCAGCTCGAAGACCATCGGCATGCCGGCACCGGGGATCATCGCCGTCCCGGCGTACTGCACCATCGCCGGCATGCCGTAGGCGATCTGCTCGCCGATCTTGCCCCATGATCCGTCCGGGTTCAGGTATCGGATCGGGTCGTAGCTCCCGTCGCGGATCCGGTTGATGTCGTCGCGGAAGTTCATCCGGTTGCGGGCCTCGCGTCGGACATCCGCTTCCGCCTGGATGGTCGCGTCGCTCGGCTTGAGCGGATCGTCGGGCCGCTTGCCGCGGGTGGCCCATTGCCTGAATTGCTCCATCTCCGCCCCGCCGACCCGGTTGAAAAACTTCTCGTTCGTCCCCAGCGTCGAATCCTCCCCGAGCAGATCATCGCTCGCCTGCGCCATTCCCCGCCCGGCGCTCTTCATCAGGTTGTCCCAGAACTCCGGCTGCTTCCCGACCGGCATCGCCTGCGCCCACAGTTTCAGGGCCGAGAAAAACTTCTCGCGGTCCTCGGGCTTCACATCCTCGTAGAAGCGCCCGAGATCCAGATCCCCCAGGGTCATCCGGTTCGCCGCATTGATGAAAGGCAGCTCCGCCGACCCCAACAACTCGCGGGTCTCCGCCCGGATCCCGTTCCATCTCTCCAGATAGATCGCGGCATGGTTCGGATCGTATCCGGGCTTCTTCTTCGCTTCCTCGAGATAGAGCGTCGACGACTTGGAATCGATGCCGCCGCTCGCCAGCCGCACGAGTTCCGAGGTGACGGCCTGCACGCCGATCTCCCTCACGATGTCCGCGTGCGCCTTCCTCCCCTGCGCATCCTTCCCCATCCGCGCGAAGAACGCGTCGTCGTTGCCCGCGCCCTCGCCACCGAAATGCCGGCGCGCGTATTCGTCGCGGAAGAGGTCCCGCTGCAGCGGGCTCTGGAATTCCAGGCCGCCATTCCCCATCCGCAGGAAGCTTCCCACCAGCCGCTTGCGGGCGAGCTCCGGCGCCATCCCCTTGTCCTTCGCGAAGTTCTCCACATCGAGCACCGCGCCATCGATCTTCGGCAAGACCTCCGCCTGGTTCTCCTGCTGCCAGCGCTGCCGCCGCGCCTCCTCCGCATCGGCATAGGGCTGCATCTGCTCCGCGGCCTCGGCAGCGCCGCTATCCAGCCCGCGCAGCGCCTGCTCCGCGGCCAGGTCGCTGACCGCTTCATCCCCCGTCGTTGGGTCCGGGGCCGCCGGGGCCATCTCCGCCAGCAGGGGATTTTCCTGCAGAGCATCTTCCGCCGCTGCATCCGATGGCAGCGGGGAATCTTCCACGGCGGTCGCGCCGGTGCCGTAGGGTGTTAGAGTAATTGCCATATCTCAGCGGGCCTTGTTGAAGAAGTTTCCGTCGACCTCGGCCTGTCCCTGCGGGTCCACGATTTCAGCGACCGCGCTCTTGAATTCCCCGTCCTTCGCGTCCGGGTGGAAATGCAACCACTCCTCCAGCCGGATCTTCGCCGCGCCGTACCGTTGCTTCAGCCCGCGGTCCTCGTACTCGACCGCGCCATCACCTGTTAGAACGACCTCGAAGGCCCGCCGGTCCCAGTCCCCGCCCTGGTCCGTCAGCGGGATGTAGCGCGAGTGCTCGCGGAACTTCGCGAGCTGCTCCACCGGATCCCCGGTCGATGCGATCTCCCGCGCTTGCTCCGCGGAGTGGCCGCGCCGTTCCAGCTTCACCACATCCTTCAGCAGGCCTTCCGCCTGCAGCGCTTGCGCATCCTTGCCGCGCATCGCCAGCCCGCGCGCCTCCGGGTCGAAGGCCAGGTCCAGCTCCCGGCGGTGCAGGTCCGCCCGCGTCTCGGCCTGCTCCAGCTTGCCCGTCCGCACCCGCTCCAGGGTGCGGCGCAGCTCGCGCTTCGCCGGGCCGTCCGGCAGCGTCTCCACCTTCGTGTCCATCGCGAAGTACTGCTGGTCGAAGTCCTCGGCCGCCGGCCGGTAGTGTTTCGTCATCAGCATCACATCCCCCACGATCTCCCGCTGGTCCGCCGGCAGCGCCGCGAAGGCCCCGTTGCCCGGGATATCCGGCTCGAGCACTCCCTGGAAAAGCTTTCTCAGCCCTGCGGAAGCGCGCGGGAAATGCTCATCCACCTGCCCGGCCGTGAAGTAGACACCCTCCGCCACGCCCTTCTTGAACCCGTCGATTGCCTTGAACCCATCGGCCTGCCGCTGCTTCTCCGCCGTTGCGTGCGCCAGCGCGATCGTGGCCTTGCCGACCTGCGGGTTCTGCGCCGCGAACTTGGGATCGCTCACCAGCTTCTGGATTCCCCGCGGATCGTCCTTCGCCCCTTCTAACAGATAGTGGCGCGCCTCCAGCGCCCGGTTCTCCTCATGCAGCTTTTGCTTCACCGTCTCGCCCGCAAGCGCGTCCGGCGTGGCATCGATCTCTCCACGCGCCGCATCGAAATTGCCTGTCTTCTGGTAACCGCGGATCACCGTCGCCTTGCTCGCCAGACCCAGTTCCACGCTTTTCACATACCCCTGCTTCTCGACGCGGATGTTCCGCTCGCTGCTCCAGCCGATGAAGCGCTGCTCCGCCGCGGCCCGCCCCACCGGCGAGAGACCCAGCCCGCCCAGACGGCTCTTCATTTCCTCCCGCCGCTCCCGCCAGGCACCCGCTGCATTCGTATCCCCGGCTGCCGCATGTTCCTGCTCGAAGCGCGCATACTCCTCATTCAGCTCCGCGAAGTACCGCGAGGTCTTGCGGTCCTCATCGATCTCCCGCACCTGCTGCATGATCTGGAAGCCCTTCTGCCCGAGGTCCTCGAATACCTTGCCGAACTCCCCCATCGCCCGGGCCGGCGCGGCGGCGTTCGCCATGCTCGCTTCCGGAGCCATCGGCCCCGCCTGCAGATATCGTATTGCTGGTAAATTCATGAAATCTAGCTGCCTCCCTTCGTGCTGTTAGATGGCTTCTCCTCTTCCGCCTTCGGCGCGAACCACCCGGCCGCGTTGCCCGCGCTCGCCGCCCCGGAAGCGACCGTCCCCGCGGCGCTGGCCAGCCCCTGGGTGCGCAGCGCGCCCGCCTGGTTCGCGCCCTCCACTTCATCCAGCGCCGCCCCTGCCAGCAGCGCGCGGCGCCGGTTCTCCGCATCGAAGGACAGGTCGAGGATGTCCCGCTCCAACTGCAGCGCGGTATCCCCGAAGACCGCCAGCGGCGAGCCCTCCATGGTCATCCCGGAGGCCGCATTCGCCGAGCGCAGCTGCGCCAGCAGCCGCTGGTTCTCGCCCTGCTTGCGCCGCGCGTTCTCCCCCGCCACCTCCATCTCCTGCACCGCCTGCTTGCGCTTCTCGTTCGCATTGTAGGCCGCCGTCTTCTCCGCCGCCTTCGCCGCGCCGCGCGAGCTCTCCACCTGGATGTGCGCGCTGACCGACGTCATGACGATCCCGATATAAAACATGCTCATTCGCCGCTGATCCCCAAAGTTATGTTGTTAAGCCGCCACTGGTTCGCCAGCTCCGCCGGCACCGCCGGGTTGTCATGCGCCTCCGTCACCCGCGCCACGATCGCCGCCACCTCCCGCCCGTCCCCCGGGTTCGGATGGATCGTCGTCCACACCACATCCGTGTGCGCATACAGCGCCCGCCGCGTCCCCGGCTGCGTGATCCCCGTGTGCGGCGCCGCGTAGATCACCGTTCCCTCCGCCTCCGAAGTCACCGCCACCACGCCCTCGCTGACGATGAAGGGATGCTCCACCGCATGGATCATCGAGACCCCCAGCGTGCCCGCCTTCATCCGGCACTCCCGGATGTAGAGCCCCGGCGTGAAGCGGTTGATCACCTCGCACTCCGCCACCGCGTGCCCCACCATCGCCGCCTCCAGACGGTCCAGCAGATCCGGCAGCGGCGGCGGATCCGCCGTATCCCCCGGCCCCGGCGGCACGCCTGTTAGAGCGGCCTCTTCTTCCCCATCAACATCGTCACCGGCAGGCACAAAGGACATCGCCTCATCGTGCCCGATCTCCGCCCCATGCTTCTACTGCCAGCCGGCCCCGGAAAAAAACCGTTCATCCACCCCGGCCCGCAGCACGGCCCCTCGCTGCCCCAGGCACGCCAAGGTAGGCAGCCAAGCAACCGCTCTCCCTCCTACCATCGCGCGATGGATAGCGCCGCTCAGGCTACTTCTGCGGGGCAGGGCAGGCTGCCGCAGTCCACGGCGGCTGCGCCGGGTCAGGCGAGCGGTCAAAGGCGCCGGACCTCACCCCGGAGTATCCTTGCCATCACCGATCAGCGCATCAGGGCCCGTCGACGAATTTTTTCGGATCCTTGTCCAGTCCGGAGTATTTCACGGGGTCAAGTTGTTGACCCCGCTGTTTACCAGAGAAGCCCTCCATCAGGCCGCGGAGGTCTGCGTTTTCCAGATCCACTCCGGATGCGCCCGGGCTCTTCACCAAACCCAGGATCACGATCTCCCGCTGCGAGGCTTGGTCCGGCTCCTTTTGATCGTATCTGCCCCAATTCGAAGTGAAAACCGGGCAGGTGATCCCATCGCTATGGGCCAAGGCTCTCGCCAGTTCCCGCGACCGCTCGCCGGCCCGGATTTCCTCCTTGGCGGCACCCTCGCCTCCCAATTCCGCGGAGGCCGTCCCGATCGCCACCAGTGCGTGCTGGCTCTTCAGCATCTCCGCGATCCGTGGCACCTTGAGAAGCACATTGCCAATGAAGTCCCCGACGGCCAGTCCGGGATTTTTGCCCTCCCCCCGCCCCGCGAGTCGTCCACCAGGACCTTGCCTATCTGCCAGGAGAATCCCCGGGTGATCACAAAAACCCGGATCTCTCCGACTCCCCCCACCGGCTGCCTCAGCAGGACACTATCCTCGAAGATCAACCGGTGTTCCCCCATGGCGGCCTCAATCTCCGGCCCCGCCCCCGACCACCCCCGGGCTTCCAGGCTCGCCAGAATTTTGTCCGGATCCACCCCCAGACCCAGGATCGATTTCCTGAACTCCCGGATCATGTTCTCCGCAAACTCCTCGTCCGACGCAGCCCGCGGGAGCAGCAGCGGCGGAAGGTCGTACGCCTCCATGCAGCGCGCGATGAGCTCGACCTTCCGGTCGGTCAGGCGGTTCTCCCGATCCGGCAGGTAGAGCTTGTAAGCCAGTTCCCCGGCGTGGAGCAGCGCGCCGAGCGAGAGCAGGATGGCGATGGCGATGGCGGTTCGTTTCATGGCCGGAGGCGGCGTGACCGGTTAGTTGTTCAGTTCGATCGTCTTCCAGTAATTGTTGTCGGAGTCGGAAGTCCGCCCGTTCTCCCTTTGCCCTTCCACGTTGCGGAAGACCAGGGTCTGGATGGGGGGTGATTTGCGGTCGCCCTTGCGCACATATACCGGAAAACCCTCCGCACTGCGCACCGTGCCATCGTAGAGATAGAGCTGGAGCTTGCCCCTGGCGCGCCCGTCCTCGCCGATGGGAATCTCCAGTTCGCGGGAGTGGGTCACCGACCCCTTGATCGCCCCCCGGTAGCGCAGGGAGCCGGACAAGGCTTCGATTTCCTCACCGTCCTCGCTAACAAAGGCCCGGTAGTCCTTGAAAACGCGGCTCTGCGATTCATCGGGAATCTCGGTGGCCGCGGCGGGGAAGACCGCCTCACCACCTCTCCTCCCGCGGTAAACCGGCAGCACGACATTCCGCCCTTCCCACTCGATGAAAACCCGGATCGCTCCCGGGGCCGGTGCAGGCTTCGCCGGCTCGATAACCGGCTTCTTCCCCGCTTTCAGGTCGTAGGGAGCCACTTCCTGATTGGCCGCGCGATCAGCCTGTAGGATGGTGGCGAGATTCCGCGGGAGGCGACCTTCTCCGGGGACCTCGGCGTCAAACGCCATGAGCCGGAAGCCCTTCGACCGCAGATAGGTCGCCCACATCCGCGCCAAGGCCTGCCGGCATCTCTCCGTCTCGCGCTCTTTCGCCGCGGCATCCTTGCCCTCCAGCATCTTGCCGAGCGAACTTTCGAGAACTGCCTGCGAGAAGTACCAGTAAACATCGCCACGCAGCGGCACCTCGCCCGAGGCTTCGGGAATCGCCAGCGCGAAATGCGGATCGGCGAATGCCTCCAGCCCGGGAACTTCCCCCTCGCGCTGGCACGGCCAGTCGAGAATGACCATGGTCTCCTTCCCCGCATCCTTCCCGTCGAACAACCGCTTCTCCCCGGCGATCGTACTCTCGCACCCCGCGCCCGCCTTGTCCTTTGCGGCAAGGCTATCTTCCACCAGCGGCTTGGCGGCGGCGATCCATAGCACGAATCGCCCCTCCCGGAAACGCTTGTCATCGTAGCTCCCGATTCTCTTCTCTCCCAAGCATAGCACCTTGAAGGAGCTCGCATCCACCTCATCCTTCAGCTCCAGGACGTGCCGCGGAAGCGGCCCTAACCGCTCATCGTGGATCGTCATGAACTCCGGCGACAGGGCCAGGGTCAGCCGCCCCGACTCCTCGGCCGCGGCATCCATCATCAACAGAAGGGCCATGATCCACGTCTTCATGATTTCTCGCACATTTCGATGATCTTTCGCTCGAGTTCCGCTTCCAGCATCAGCGTGCTCTTGAATTCCTTCTGGACCGCCTCCAGCCGCGCTTGGACCGCCAGCACGGCCAGCCGCTTGACCGGATCGAGATCGGGATCCATCTCCTTGTTCTCGATCTGTTTCCCAAGCCCCGCGGCGATCTCGTCCAAATCGATCCGGCGTTGCGTGGCATCGGCCAGGCAATCCCTCAGGGGCTTCAGGCGCAGGGCGATAGTCATCTCGGCCACTCTCGCGGCGGACTCCTCCCGGACCATCGCCGCATTGGCCGCCATCACCTCCGCCCGCGCCTGCAACCACGCGGCGCGGGCCTCGATGCGGACGCCTTCCTTGCGAAGCCGCTCATCTTCCAGCAGCCGCACTTCCCTCTCCTCCACCGCCGCCGTGATGATCCCGTCGAACCAACCGTCCATCCAGGCGGGCCCGGGCGCATGATCGATTCCCGCCTTCATCGCCGCGACGTCCAGCCGCCGGTCCGCCAACTTCTCCGCGCGCCCTTCCAATTCCGCGATCCTCCGCCTCAGCCCGCCCACATCCATGTCGCAACTCGACAAGACCTGCTTCGCGCTTTCCCTCTCACGGTCGAGTTCGTCGAAGACACCCCTCGCATCCAAGGCGACAAATGCCAGGCTGCCTGCCTCGATGAGGACCACGGCGGGCCATACATCGACAAATGACTGGATGATGTCGTTCATGCCGGATTCACATCTTCTTGACCCGCTCGCTCTTCTCCGCGGGTACCATCGTGGCAGGTGCCGGCGGATCCCCGCCGTCCTTCCGCATCTCAAAGGCGAGAGAGATCAGGAACCAGACCGCCAGCGTCGCCACCAAGCCGAAGACATACACCTTCTTCACCCGTTGCGGGGGCTCCAGCCGGCGGAAGACCTGGAAGCAAAGGCGGAAGAACAGCTTCCCGAGCAGGAACAGCACCACCACGAACAGCCAGGGCCGGGCAATAGTCAGCCCGAACCACTTCTTGTCTTCGAGCCAGCCCAGAAGCGAGTGATCGCCCACGTAATCCTGCATCGCATCCACGGTGATGAACGCAATCACCAGCGAACAGAGAAGGGTCCCGAACACCTTCAGCAAAACATTGGACCAGATCCGGAAGCGCTTCCGCCCGTAGCCATCCACGATCGCCTGCGCCCTCTCCAGATCGGGCACACCTCCTCCCCTGCCGAAGAAACCGGCCCTTTCCTGGATCTCCCGCAGCTCGCGGTCCACTTCATTTTCCGCTTCGCGCAAGGAAGCGAGCCGCTGGTCGATCCACACGGCATGCGCCTTCCCCTCGCTCTCCTGCCAAGTCTGCAAGCTCTCCCGCATCGCCTGCCTCATGCGCTCGGAACCGGGGGCCTCGCCGTCCGCCAGCATCTTCACGACGATGCCTTTCAGATTCTCGTGGAGTCGCCACGGGATTTCATCGGTTGTCGCGGCAGGCTTCATCGGCGGGGAGTGGGAGCTTGTTTGGGAATCTTCAGTTCCAGCAGGATATAGATCGGCTTCTTGCCATATGTCGAAGGCAGCATGCCGGACGACAGGCGGTCGTCCAACAGCCGCTGCGGCCCCCCTACCTGGATGAAGCGGGGCAAGTTCCCTTCTTCCTCCTTCACCCAGACTCCCCCGCTGCTGAAGGACACTCCTCCGCGATTCAAGGCGGAATACAAGGTCTTCTCCCCGACTACGGAAAGCTCGACCGCCCCGCCCGACTCGTCCCCCAATTGACCGGCGACGGCAAGCGCGAGATCCACGGCATCCGAATAACTCGCATCATTGACGTAGCCGTCTCTCGGTTCCTCCTTCTTCATCAACTCCCGCCATGTTGAGGTGGAGACCGGCTCCGAAACAAAACAGCCGCCGGAATCGCGGACCTCCTTGAAACCCAGCCTCCTGAAGGTCGGCGTGTCCTCCAGCCGGGTTTCACTCACCGGGGCCTCGGTCACCGCGCCTCGCTTCTTCCAATAACCGAGGAGGGTAATGCCGCCGGTGATCCCGCCGGTAATGATGCCGCCGACAAGGCCAATGATCACCTGGGTCCGGGACGAGATCTTGGAGAACCGCCACAGCACCTGAAGCCACGACCGCTTGCCGCCATGGGAATCTCCGACGCCACGGCCCTTCGCGCTGGCGGCCCATGCCTGCAACTTCGGCCGGCAGCCGGAATTATGGGAATCCGAGTTGATGGGGGATAAATGGAGAAGGTTGGGAGGAGGCTTTCCCTGAGAAACGGGAAGCCGGGGGAGAGACCGTCAATTCATTTTGAGATCGGGGCAAATGAGATCAGCGGGAACTTACCTCAAAGATCCGGAAAGGAAAGAAAAAGTTACTTCGGCTTATCATATCATCATACCGCGATGAATTCATCCGTCTTGCGCCATGACCCTGCCTCATGTGACCCATGCGCAACCCGGTCATGGAGTTCCATCTCCACGCAAATGCCCTTCGGTAATGGTGATGGTGCCGCTTCCATCTACGGTAGTAGCGACATTCCTTGCGGCGAGTCAGAAAGGTAATTCTCCGCAAGCATATCCGACCTGATCTGGCTAACTTGCTCCGGATCGCGAAGGCGAGGCGTATGCCCACGGATCTTGGGTACTTTCCGTTGCTCGGGCGGGGTGGGTCTTATCCTTCCCTTCATCTTACGGTGAATTTCCAGATGACTCGTGATCGCCTTCCGGCGTATGCTGCCCCTCCTGCTGATACTGCCGTTGCTGCGTGAGCTGTGTCGGCACCTGCTCCCGGCGCTCCTCCACCGGCGTGGTGTCGGCGGCCTGCTTGAGCAGGTCAGCGCCGGTCGCGTCGATGGGGTCAGTCCTTGAATCTTGAATTCCAGAGCTGCACCAGCATCGCTTTTCAAAATTCAAGGACTGACCCCACCGAGGAACATCGGGGTTCTGGAAATCATTCCGAGCCAATAGCTACTAGAGTGCCAGTAGTTGTTGGAATCATCCCAAAACAGTCTTAAGTTCGTGCCATTCAGGACTGACCCCACATCGTTGTTGTGAATCGGACATCTCAAGTTCCTTTTCAAAGTTCCACCGAAGTGATGAAGCCATCGAGCGAAAATCAGCTCTACTCATAGATATGACTACTGTGTTTCAACTGACCTAATCAGGATCCGGCGCTTCCTTATCGCGAACAACAATTCGATCAATAAAATCCTGAAAAGATTCAGCCACCCGCTCAACTGAAGGCCCACCGCCATAATAGTTTATATAGTAAATTGAGTTTTGCTTATTCATGACATAGAGATTACCCAATTCGTCATCAGCAATCGGCAACACACCGTCGTCCCGAAGATCGTCATGCGATTCCAGCACGGAGAGAATTCCATCATTTTCATCTCCATCGAAGAATCCGAGAATGCTAAAATCGCCGAGAGACCCACCTACGAAAGCACCGCCATATTTCTTGACGAATTGACGGTAGTCGTCGGGTAGTTTCCGGCCTAAGGCATTCTCGACGGCTTGGACGTATGACTCGGAAAACGGGCCATCTGGTTCGATTTGGGATTCTAACATCTTAGTTTTTCTCTCGCAGTTCCAAGGCCCCGCCGGAATGGTGGAGTTCATGCAGTTTTTTTGGCACAATCTGAACACCATTGCCACCAGAATGATGAAGCCTAACACGGTTAGCCTTCAGCCAATTCCGAACCGCATCTTGAGACATTTTGGCCAATGAAGCCATATGCCGGATCATTAGCGGCGGGTCAGATTTAGGATCCCCGGTCATACCTTCGACGCTGAAGTTACTAGGAACTCCTTTGGGACCAAGGACGGCATGATCTGTGAAGTCCGGAATTCCTCTTTTCCAAGGGATAGTCGTCCCGCGCGGGAGCCCTATCGCATCAGCAGTTTTATCCGAGAGGGCGAAGAGGGAATTGCCGATCTCACCAAGAAAGCTCCCTTTATCCTTGCTAGGTTTTTGAAATCTGGGGTGCCTTGTCCAGTCTGCAGCTGGCTCCAACTGTTTCGGCCCGCTCTTCAGGAAGTCGCCAGAGCCATTCCCGGACGTGTCAAGGGTCGTGGGGATCTCTTCCTCGAAAGCTCTTGGAAGTGCCTCGCTACCCGGCCCTTCCTGATCTTGGGGAGAGTCATCAAGGAGCGAGGACAGAAGATCGGATTGCTCCGAAGCCTGCTGCACTTCCCCATCGTCAGGACCTCGGGAACCATAGCCTCCTGGGTCTGCTCTCTTTTCTGGAAGTGGGAGCCCTCCCTGCTCTCTGTCCGGCTGGAGCAGGACGTCGAGGATCGTCGCCCAATTGCCGGTTTCAAGCAGCGCCGAACCCTGCTCTAGCGTGTTCTCGTGAAGGGCGTCTTCCGAAGCTAAGTTCTCATTACTCTCCTCCTCCCCCATCATCTCCTCCTCTCCCATCTGCTGCTCCTGCTCCATCTGCTCCTGCAGGATCAGGATCTGCTCCCGGCGCTCCTCCACCGGTGTGGTGTCGGCGGCTTGCTTGACCAAGTCCGCGGCTTCGGCAGGAGAATACTGCGCGGTCTCCACCACACGCTCCACGTCGACCGGGGAAAGGCCTTGCTCCAATAGCCCCCGACGGTCTGTTAGAAGCGTGCGCAGCTCCCCTTCGCCGATGAAGTCCAGAGCCCGGCGGCCCGTGCCGAAGGCCACCACCAAGCCCATCGAGAGCAGCGCGGTATCCCCCAGCGCGGCGCGCTCCCGTGCCAGCACCGTGTCCCAGTCCGCACCTTTGATGTCCTGGTGCAGCGCGTGGGTGACCGACTTCCACACATCCGGCGTGACGTTCTGCAGGACCTCAGTGCCGATCGTCGCGGTGCTGCGGCCGGCGAATCCCGCCCCGTTCGCCAAGGCCTTGCCGGGCAGGCCGGAGGCCGCGAGCTTCTCACCCGTGGCAGCGGCCCGCGCTGTTAGAACACCGATCTTGCCCTCTGCCGTACCGAGCTTCGCCAGCGCGCCGCGGAGCCCCGGCAGCTTCCCCCCGACGAAGAGAATCTCCGCCCGCGACAGCGCGGTGTCCGTCAGCGCGGAAGCGAAGGCGGTCGGGGCGAGCCGGGCCTCCGGCAGGTCCGGATTGTCCGCACGCAGTCCGGCGAGGTGCCGCTCGAAGTGGCTGGTGAAGATCGCCGGCAGCATCAGCCCGCCGGGCGCGGCGGCCATGCCCATCTCCGGCAGCGAGCCGCCCATCATCACCGCCGTGTCGCCCAGCGTGTCGAGCAGGCCGCTGTGCTCCAGCGTGTCCGCGTCATGCTTGATCCGGATGCCGGAGACCCCGATGTCCCCGAAGAACTTCGAGAGGCCGTCGAGCTGGTCGCGCTGTTCCTCCAGGGTCCGGCGCTCCTCCGCGGTCATCGCGCGCTGGAGATCGCGGGCCCGGTAGCGGAGCCCCACGTGCGGAATGACTTCCATCCGTGCGTTGGCGAGTTGGTCATACCTGCTCGACCAATCCCCGGGGCCTTCCCGGGCAAGGATGCCGCTCAGTTCCGGCACGCCGCCGGGCTGGATGCCCGCGGGGAGCACCCCTTCATCGAGCAGTTGGTCCAGCGCCGCCCGGTTCCGCCGCATGCGGTTCGCGCTGAGCCCGAGGTGGATGTCCAATATCCCGTTGTCGAAGGCATTGCCCAGACGCTGGAAGAAATCACCCCGCCCTTATACGCCTCCCGCATCAGGCCGTAGGCCCCTGCATGGTCCTGCTCGGCCCACTCCTGCCAGGCCTGAAGCCCTTATCCCGCGTCGGGAGGACACGCGGCCCCCTGCCGTCCGGCGGCCTGAGGAAGCGGTCCGTCGGCCTCCAAGAATTCACTCTTCAAGCACGACGATACGATCAATAAAATCCTGGAAGGATTCGGCAACCTTCTCGAGAGTGGTTTTGCCTCCGTGGCAATCAATATAATAAATGAAGTTATGTTTTTTAACACATAGATATTACCAAGCGCATAATGGGCAATACACTATCGTCTCGGAGGTCTGTGTACAATTGACGTTTGGAGAGAATCCCACCACTTTCATTTGCTCCAAAAAATCGGGCTTCACATGGGATTCAGCTGACTAGGTCATAGGAAATCCATACCCTCGTCGGTCAGCCTTTCCAGGCAGCTCTCCTCGGATCGAAAACCTTTTCTCCTAGTTCCAGAAGAAAGCGATGCGGCCCGACATGTTCAATCACATCCGCCTCCGAAGAATAAATCGGATAAAGCTGCGCCAGCTGTATTGGCTGATCGTGAAGGATCAGCTTTTGATCCTTCTCGTCCAATACTGTGCAGGCATATACAAGAAAGCTATCCATCGTAGATTCGTCGGAGACCCGGCACCCGAAGTGAATGATCGACCCATAGATGAAGGCGCTCTTGTTGCGCCCGGTCCGTATGACCTCTCCCAGTGCAAGGGGCCAAGAGACATCATGGGAGTCAACCGAAATCACTAGCTCGGGACGGCTGTGAATCCACTTCGGATGAGACGGTAACGAAAGGCCATAGCTAAAGGCCGTCACGCAACCCGGCTCTGGCACATCGTCGTAGGCAACAACGGTGATTGGCGGGTTTTCTCCTTCATCAGTGATCTTGAAGAAACGCCCCTCGCCCCCACAAATATCCTCGATGTGCTCTATATATTGTTCAATCCTTTTTTTCATGGCGGCGGGCTCGGTTAGAGGATCTGTCTTCCCAATGATACAAACTAGGATCGTTTTCCATTTCAACTACTTCCTTTCGGGTGGAGCCTTTTTCATTGTGCATCATCTTGCGCTTGCGCCACGGGCTCTCCGGCTTGTGCCCGAGGTCTGTCCAATCTCTCTCAAGCGGCACTTGGGCCAACGCGGTATCGGTCAGCGCCGCCCCGAAAGCGGAGGGCGCGAGCCGGGCTTCGGCTATCCCGGGGTTCTCAACCCGTCGACGCTAGCCACATCCTAGCGAGTGCCCTTCGCTCTGTCTTGAAGTTCCCGCAAAATTCCATTCCAATAGCGGACCAACTTGATATGGTCCGTCCGGCTCACGTATCTCATATTATCCTCAGTCGGACTTCCTCCAAGAATGAGCGGCTTGATGAAAACCAACTCATAACCCTTTCCCGGCGGTTCTTTAAAAGAGGTCTTCATCGCTGGTCCAAAGAAAATATATAAATCCGCTGAAGCCGTCCGCTAGTTCTTTCACGGGAGATCGGCTCATTCCTATGAAAGGCAGCATGCACACGCTCATCTTATCGTTACGGGTGTCGAATGCGAACGCTTCTCCACCACCGTTGGATCCGAACAAGGTAAGACCAGGAGCATATTCTCCGACCTCATACTCGCGGTTGAATTCCGCCAATTCTTCGGCGCGCCAAAGAATGACATATTGATGCCCAATGAATCCTTCGCCTCCATTGCACGCCAGCATGAACTCCACATAGTCTGGAGGAAATTTGCAGCCAAGTTCAGACTCCGATTTACGAAAAATCTCGGTCGACACTCCCTCGTTGGAATCAAAATCCTTGAGCAAGTCCTCATTCTTCGGTTCCACGCTTCTCCTCCTTTTTTCGTTGAAATTCTCTCATTATTCCATTCCACCACGGGGTCACTTTCTTACGATGCAGGTCACGGTCCAAGATGATTTTGTTATTGGGGTCAACTGGAGAGCCACCAAATTTCACTGGTTGGATCTCGTGGATGTCTACGTACTTGCCGCGTAAATTTTGTTTTCGGCGAATTCCTTTATTCTCTCTGTTAGCTGCAGCTCGAGATTGCTCATATCCTTCTTCGATTACTGTCAGTGGCCCCTGAGGCTTCGGAAGCGATTCAAAGTATCCGTCCCAGTCAAGGATCTCAAATCTTCCTTCCCGATCGATCGGAGAAATTCGAGATTCCGGCTGGTTTGGATCACGATGTTTACCTCCCTCACTAGACGGACTTTGCCCGGCAACCTGGTCTGGGTCAAGTAGGTCCCCCGCGGAGGAAAAATCAGCTCTGGCTTCATTTCCGTCACCCTTGGATGGGTCTTCACCAGATGCTTCTCCGGGGCCGTCCTGCTCTGTCCGCTGCATCTGCCGTTGCTGAGCAAGCTGTGTCTGCACCTGCTGCTGCTCGTGCATCATCTCCTCCCAAGAGATCCGAACCCGCTCCCGGCGCTCCTCCACGGGGGTGGTGTCGGCGGCTTGCTTGGCCAAGTCCGCGGCTTCGGCGGGAGAATACTGCGCGGTCTCCACCACACCCTCCACGTCGACCGGGGAAAGGCCTTGCTCCAATAGCCCCCGACGGTCTGTTAGAAGCGTGCGCAGCTCCCCTTCGCCGATGAAGTCCAGAGCCCGGCGGCCCGTGCCGAAGGCCACCACCAAGCCCATCGAGAGCAGCGCGGTATCCCCCAGCGCGGCGCGCTCCCGTGCCAGCACCGTGTCCCAGTCCGCACCTTTGATGTCCTGGTGCAGCGCGTGGGTGACCGACTTCCACACATCCGGCGTGACGTTCTGCAGGACCTCAGTGCCGATCGTCGCGGTGCTGCGGCCGGCGAATCCCGCCCCGTTCGCCAAGGCCTTGCCGGGCAGGCCGGAGGCCGCGAGCTTCTCACCCGTGGCAGCGGCCCGCGCTGTTAGAACACCGATCTTGCCCTCCGCCGCACCCAGCTTTTGCCCGCGCGCCGCGGAGTCCAGGACAGCGCGGTATCCGTCAGGGCGAAAGCGGTGCCAGAGCAGTCGCACCACCAACTCGGGAACTCGATGCGGAACGCCGCGAGGTGCCTCTCGGAACGGATGGTGAAGCGCGCCGGCAGCAGAACCTTACCGCTCGAGGCGGGAATGTTCGCCTACAAGCCTCAAGTCCATCCCAAGGGGCGAGTCACCACCGGCATAAACCGGACTTTCTCACTTCTCCTTTACTCCATCCGCCAATCTAGAGAAGAGCCGCTTGGAGCTTCCTCTTCTACTAGTCCGGATAGGTCACCTCAACATTGCCGAGGTGAGCAACAATCCATTCGTCGCGACTCGCCAGATCGAAAAACTCCTCCTCACTTAGCTCCCTGCGATCTTCAAACTTCAGCTCAGTATCCCCAAACACGGCTTTGAAGGTGATTTCATTCCAGCGTTCATCGGACATTTCGGATTCCTCCCACAATTCGTAAACAAGAGAGCTGAGTTCGCGACCGCGATGGTAAAAGCGAAAATTCCCATCGGACCCTTCTACATATATCCCTACGGAGGCAACTCCGTCCATTGCTTTAGCTCTGATCCAAGCAGCCCTATAAGCCCCCCCGATATCATCATCAAGGACTAGTCGAATCCGATGCTTCAAATCTTGCACTTTTTCGCTCACTTCCCACCCCTCCTATTGAAAAATTCTAAAGATTCTTGGGACTTCCCGTCAACCGTGACTTTCACCTCAAACCTGCTGGGTCGAAGAGATTCGCCTTCGTAGTAAAGATCCGTTTCCACCTGCACTTTTTTCCCTTCGTCGACTAGATTGCTCCATTGGTTCTCCATCACTCTCCACACTCCTCGATTGAGATTTGAATCCTGGGCGACGTGATTGAGAGCGATGCGAGGTCCATCGTGGCGACTTGCAGCCAAATGGCCGCCCTCGTCGCTGGACAAACGATCTTCTCCTCCCGCTCCTTGTTGCAAGCCCCTATGGCGCTTTTCCTTTTTGTTCACCAGGTCCATGTTGAGCCTCACGGGACGCTCAAGGTGATCCACAAGGTATCGATAGCCATTAGTTGCGGTCACTTGCTTGATCCCCTGAGCTGGGCCACTTTCCAACAGCCTGCCATCTGCAGCTGAATGAACGGGGACTTCTTGACCTTGGCTGCCCTGCTCCATCGCCTGCATCTGCCGTTGCTGAGTAAGCTGTGTCTGCACCTGCTGCTGCTCGTGCATCATCTCCTCCCAAGAGATCCGAACCCGCTCCCGGCGCTCCTCCACCGGCGTGGTGTCGGCGGCTTGCTTGACCAAGTCCGCGGCTTCGGCGGGAGAATACTGCGCGGTCTCCACCACACGCTCCACGTCGACCGGGGAAAGGCCTTGCTCCAATAGCCCCCGACGGTCTGTCAGAAGCGTGCGCAGCTCCCCTTCGCCGATGAAGTCCAGCGCCCGGCGGCCCGTGCCGAAGACCACCACCAAGCCCATCGAGAGCAGCGCGGTATCCCCCAGCGCGGCGCGCTCCCGCGCCACCACCGTGTCCCAGTCCGCGCCGCGGATGTCCTGGTGCAGCGCGTGGGTGACCGACTTCCACACATCCGGCGTGACGTTCTGCAGCAGCTCGGTGCCGATCGTCGCGGTGCTGCGGCCGGCGAATCCCGCCCCGGCCACCAAGGCCTTGCCGGGCAGGCCGGAGGCCGCGAGCTTCTCACCCGTGGCAGCGGCCCGCGCTGTTAGAACACCGATCTTGCCCTCTGCCGCGCCGAGCTTCGCCAGCGCACCGCGGAGCCCCGGCAGCTTCCCCCCGACGAAGAGGATCTCCGCCCGCGACAGCGCGGTATCCGTCAGCGCGGAAGCGAAGGCGGTCGGGGCGAGCCGGGCCTCCGGCAAGCCCGGATTGTCCGCACGCAGTCCGGCGAGGTGCCGCTCGAAGTGGCTGGTGAAGATCGCCGGCAGCAGGACCCCGCCGGGCGCGGCGGCCATGCCCATCTCCGGCAGCGAGCCGCCCATCATCACCGCCGTGTCGCCCAGCGTGTCGAGCAGGCCGCTGTGCTCCAGCGTGTCCGCGTCATGCTTGATCCGGATGCCGGAGACCCCGATGTCCCCGAAGAACTTCGAGAGGCCGTCGAGCTGGTCGCGCTGTTCCTCCAGGGTCCGGCGCTCCTCCGCGGTCATCGCGCGCTGGAGATCGCCGGGCCGGTAGCGCGGCCCGACGTTGGGAATGACTTCCATCCGTGCGTTGGCGAGCTGGTCATACCTGCCCGCCCAATCCCCGGGGCCTTCCCGGGCAAGGATGCCGCTCAGTTCCGGCACGCCGCCGGGCTGGATGCCCGCGGGCAGCACCCCTTCATCGAGCAGTTGGTCCAGCGCCGCCCGGTTCCGACGCATGCGGTTCGCGCTGAGCCCGAGGTGGATGTCCAGTATCCCGTCGTCGAAGGCATTTCCCACCCGCTGGAAGAAATCCGTGATCTCGATCCGGTCTTCCCGCGCCAGCACCGCGATGCCGGTGATGATCCGCTGCCGCCCTGCCTGGTCCGTCTTCGCGAAGGCCGCGAGGGCGTCCAGCATCTCGGGCCCGCCCTTGAAATCCCGCGCGTGGCGCACCCGCAGCGCCTCCGAGAAGGCAGCATAGAGCGGGCGGACGGCGTGGAGCTCCTCCGGGCCATACTCCATCTGCACCTTCAGGTAGCCCTGCTTGAGCGCGGGCTCGAACCCGGCCCCGCGACCGCCGCCCACGCCGCTCAGGTGGCTCCGCGCTTCCTCGTAGCCCTGGCCTTTCAAGGCGGCGATCTTGCCCTGCCGCTCGAGCCGCAGGGATTCCGAGCGGTCGGCCTCTTCCTCCTGGAGACGCTTGCCGGTCAGATCATAGAGCGCCTCTTCCGTGATGGTCTCGTCCGGCTTCCCCCGCCACGCCAGCCGCGCCCTGGCGTAGGCGGTGCGCTGGGCCGGCCATGCCTGCGGGTCCTCCACCCGGCTACCGGTCACCGTCTCGTAGAAGAGCATGTTCGCCAGCTGCCGGCGGTCGAACTCCAGGCCCGACTCCGCCAGATCCAGCATGATGGAAGAGTGCCGCTTGAGGATCTCCCCCCGGGATCTTGACCGGCGGGCCCCGGCCGCTCCGCATCCGCCGGCATCCACCGGGACTCCGGCAGCCGGCCCGCGGTGCCTGCAGCGCCAGCCGCGGGCGGGATGGCGCGATATGCCTTCAATCCGCCATTGGCGAAAGGCCTGGCCTGCTGACTCTCCTTGAAAATCGCATCCACTTCCTCCGGCGCGCGGAACATCCGCTGGAAGAACGGCATCAGCTGCTGCTGCCCGCGCAGGGCTTCACGGTTCCGCGCTGCTTCGAGATACGGATGCGGGGGAGTATCCCGTTGATCGCGGTCCGATTCATTCTCCGGGACTCCGGTGATATAGGCCTTCACCGGCCCATGTATCTTTTCATTCTTGCGGCTTTTCTCGAGCTCGATCGCCTCGTTCATCTGCCGCTCGTCCTCCTGCGCCTCGCGCAGCACGCGGATGTCCGGCTCGAGCGAGCCGCGCTCGACCGCCCGCGCGAGCCTCCGGAAAGCCGGTGATTCCATTGCTTTCTCAAATGGCATGGCCGCCCGTGGGTTGATCGTTCACGGCGAGTGCCGTCTCTTCCGTTCCGGCAGGCACCGGCGCTGCCAGGACAGGCATCCGCAAGGCCGCGCCGCTGCCCGGCAGGTAGCCGCCTAACAACGCCGCCGCCCGGTCCTTCAGGGCGATCGCCGCACGGTTCGCGACGAGGCCGGAGACGTGGTCCGCCACCTCCCCCTCCCCCAGATCCCTACCGCCGGCGATGAAGCGGCGCGCGGCGGTGCGCAGGTCCTCTGCATGGGAAGGCGCGATCAGACCGCCTAACAGGGCACGGTCCACCTGGCGGCGGGCGGTGGCATTGAGCTCCGCGGGGTCGCGCGGGTTCAGCGCGATCTGCTCCGGATCCCGGCCCTCGGGAGAAAGTCTCGCTAGCTCCCCGCGGATCTCGCCGAGATGCCGCGGTGAAGCATTCTCCAGGAGATCCGCACGCGCCTCATTGTAGCGCTGGCGATACGCGGGGTTCCCGATTGCCGGATCCTGCCGTGCCAGGCGCAGTGCATCCGCCTTGCGCCAGGCGAGGTTCCGGATCTCCGGGGCGGGGTCGCCAGCGCCTGCCAAATGCCGGCTCCAGGCCTCCCGTTCGCGGCTTGTTAGATAGGCCTTCCCCTGGATATCGCCGGATCCGGCGAGGTTCTGGACGAAGCGCTGCTCCACCTCATCGAACTCGCGGGTCCGGAGCTCCTCGATGCGCTCGCGGCCGCGGGCGATGATCCGCTTGCGCCCCTCCTCCGCCAGCGCGGGGAAATGACGGTAGCTCCCGGCGGAGTCCCTCTCTTCCAACAGCGCCGTCATGGAGTTCGGCTCGAGCTCCATCTCATCGCTCGCCATGATCTCCTCCGCCGCGGATCGGGCGGTCTGCAGGTCGGGATCGGACACACCCTGTGCCTTCATCTCCGCCAGCTCCCTCTCCACACCCTGCACATTGCCCAGCTTGGCGTAGGTACTCACGGCGCCGATCCGGCGTGCATCGTTGTCGCGGTTGATGCGGACATACCTGTTCCGCTCGAAGGCGATCGCGTTGCTGCTGCCGTTCTCGATCAGATCTTGCTTGAGCTGTTGCTTGGCAGCCAGGGGGATGACGAGGCCGTCCACACGTGCCAGTTGCTCGCGCTGGAGCTTGTCGCGCTCCGCATCCATGGAATCGGGGTCGGCGGCGGCGAGCACACGCTGATTGAACTCGTGATTCTCGCGGGTGGCATTGGCCGCGAACTCCGAACGGATGCTCGACACCCGCTGGCCGCGGATGGTCGCGATCACGCCGCCCGCCTTCTCACCGAGGCCGTCCGGGGCGGCGACTCCGTCTTCCTGTTCCTCCGGTAGGCCCGCCCGGGCGCGCTTCTCTTTCTCCTCCTCCTTTTCCTTTTTCTTCTGCTTCCGCGCGTCCTCCGCGATCAGGAAGCCCTTCTGCCCGAGGCCCTCGAAGACCTTGCCGAACTCCCCCATCGCCCGGGCCGGCGCGGCGGCGTTCGCCATGCTCGCTTCCGGAGCCATCGGCCCCGCCTGCAGATATCGTATTGCTGGTAAATTCATGAAATCTAGCTGCCTCCCTTCGTGCTGTTAGATGACTTCTCCTCTTCCGCCTTCGGCGCGAACCACCCGGCCGCGTTGCCCGCGCTCGCCGCCCCGGAAGCGACCGTCCCCGCGGCGCTGGCCAGCCCCTGGGTGCGCAGCGCGCCCGCCTGGTTCGCGCCCTCCGCTTCATCCAGCGCCGCCCCTGCCAGCAGCGCGCGGCGCCGGTTCTCCGCATCGAAGGACAGGTCGAGGATGTCCCGCTCCAACTGCAGCGCGGTATCCCCGAAGACCGCCAGCGGCGAGCCCTCCATGGTCATCCCGGAGGCCGCATTCGCCGAGCGCAGCTGCGCCAGCAGCCGCTGGTTCTCGCCCTGCTTGCGCCGCGCGTTCTCCCCCGCCACCTCCATCTCCTGCACCGCCTGCTTGCGCTTCTCGTTCGCATTGTAGGCCGCCGTCTTTTCTGCCGCCTTCGCCGCGCCGCGCGAGCTCTCCACCTGGATGTGCGCGCTGACCGACGTCATGACGATCCCGATATAAAACATGCTCATTCCGATATCCCCAAAGTTATGTTGTTAAGCCGCCACTGGTTCGCCAGCTCCGCCGGCACCGCCGGGTTGTCATGCGGCTCCGTCACCCGCGCCACGATCGCCGCCACCTCCCGCCCGTCCCCCGGGTTCGGATGGATCGTCGTCCACACCACATCCGTGTGCGCATACAGCGCCCGCCGCGTCCCCGGCCGCGTGATCCCCGTGTGCGGCGCCGCGTAGATCACCGTTCCCTCCGCCTCCGAAGTCACCGCCACCACGCCCTCGCTGACGATGAAGGGATGCTCCACCGCATGGATCATCGAGACCCCCAGCGTCCCCGCCTTCATCCGGCACTCCCGGATGTAGAGCCCCGGCGTGAAGCGGTTGATCACCTCGCACTCCGCCACCGCGTGTCCCACCATCGCCGCCTCCAGACGGTCCAGCAGATCCGGCAGCGGCGGCGGATCCGCCGTATCCCCCGGCCCCGGCGGCACGCCTGTTAGAGCGGCCTCTTCTTCCCCATCAACATCGTCACCGGCAGGCACAAAGGACATCGCCTCATCGTGCCCGATCCCCGCCCCATGCTTCTACTGCCAGCGACCATTGCCAACTTGCGCGCCGGTCCGGCCCGTTCAGCGCCGCCGCAATTTACTCCAGCGGGAAATCCAAGGGAAACACCCCGCTTTCCTCGAAGTAACGTAGCACCTCATCAAGCGCACGCGCCGCCATGCCTCGGAGGGTGTCTTGCCGAGCGGGAGCCAGCGCTTTGGCAATCGCTCCTTCCTGCCGCGGCAGCAGCCCGCGCTCCTGCGCGCGGCGCAGCAGCTTGTGCCCGTCCTCGTGGAAGATGGTCAGGATCGAGCCACCGCGGTAGATGCGGTGGGTCATCTCCCGCACGCCCTCGCGGACTTCCGTGAGGTGCTCGCCCAGGATCGCGGCACCCATTCCCGCGGGGGCCTCGCCCACGGCCTCCCGGCCCCGCTGCTGGTTCAGGATCCGCAGCTCCGCCCCGGGATCATCGGCAGCGCGCTGGCTGGCCAGCAGCAGTTCGGGCCGGATCTCGGTGCGGGTGCGCTCCTTGCTGCCATCGCTCCGCGTGGCCGCCTGCGCGCCTTGGAACTGGCTGACGAGGTAGGCCGTCTCGTCCGCGCTCAACTCCTCCCGCATGCGGGCATGAGCCCCGGCCAACGCGACTGCACGCTCCGGAGTTTCCGCGCGCCCGATCTGCCCGCCGGTCTGGGAGTCAATGAGAGTGAAGCCGTCACCGGCGGCGATCACCGTGGGCAGAATGCCGGTGGCTTCGGCCCGGCGCATGTCCTGCCGGCGGGTGTTCTCCGCGGCGAGAAGCCGATCGGTCGCGGCTTTGGCCCCCGGGGATTCGGGCCTGCGAGCCTGCCAAGCGGAGATGGCCGCGTCGTCGAGTTCATTGAGGCCGCGGGCCGAGCGAATCCCGGCCAGGTGTTCGGGCGTGATGCCGAGCGCGAGGAGGTGGTCATCCGGAGTGCGCGGGAGTTCGGCGAGCCTCGCATCGCGGAAGCTGCCGCCACCGGCCATAAGGATGGACAGCGGCAGGACTGCTCCGGCGGTTTGAGCCACCTTGAAGACATAGCCGTCCCACACGCCGTCCTTGCCATTGCGCCAGATGATGTCGGGGATGCGGGCGTCGAACTCGTGGGCCAGATCCTGAAGGATGTAGGGAACGAGATCCTGGCCGAGTTCGGTCGGGAGCTCGATTAGGCCACCAACGGCAGCACGGCCCGCGCCGCGGGCGATCAGTTGGCCTGTTAGACGGGATGTGACCTTGGCCGTGACGCGGGCCATGACTCCGGAGAGCCAAGGGACCTTGCCTTTCAGCGCATGGAGGCCGAGCCGGTCGAGCGGATACTGGATGGCCGCGGCCGGAAGCGCGATCCGCTCGGCGACGTCCGCGGAGAAGGCACGGGAGTGGCCCTCCGCGACGAGCCGCTGGCGGGTCGATTGATACGAGTCCCGGCGAAGCATGTTGAAACTCCAAACCTGGCCATAGTAGGGGATGGCGGACTGGACGGTGTAGGCGATCGCGCCGGGGGCGGAGTAGAGCCCGCGCTCGAATTCGCCGAGGATGGTGTTCTCCTTGAGGAAGGGCTTCACCGGATCGTAGGCGGCGACCTTCGCATCGAGGTCGGCGAGGAAGCGTTGGCGTTGTCCTCCAGAGTCCACTCCAGGCGGAGAAGTTCCCGCTCCTCTTCATCGTTCTGCGGCGGATAGGCGCCGAGCGCACCTTCATACATCCTGCTGCTGGCCCGCATGGCGACATGGCCGTCTTCGTTGATATACCTTTCGCCGGGCGTAACAGGGGCGAGGAAACCCTTGAGAAGTTCACCGTGGCCTGCGGCCTGGCTCTTGAGGTCGCGGAGAATCGCCTTGCGGAAATTGGCAAGGACGGAAGGCTGCTGCTCCTTCGGAAGGCGGTGGATGAGGACGGTGATGTTATCGAGGAAGTCCTCGCGGGCCTCTTCACTGGCGAAGAGGTCTTCGAGATCGAGGGTAGGGATGTCCCCGCCGTTTTTCATCGCCTGCCAGGTGGCGCGGAGGTCCTTGCCATGGTTGAGCGTGGCGCGGGCACGGGTATGGGAGGCGAAGAAGATCTCGCCAATCTCGTCGTCGCGGCCCGGGACGTAGCCCGGGTGAGCGCGCGCGGTGGCGAGCAGGTCTTCCCAAGGTTGCGGGGTCTCGCCGACCGTGGAGGCGAGCACGCCGAAGGCAGCTTCGTTCGCCACCGTGTTCATCAGGTCCTTTCGGTCCCTCCTCCCCCGCGCGTCCTTCCCTATCCGCGCGAAGAACGCGTCGTCGCTGCCCGCGCCCTCGCCACCGAAATGCCGGCGCGCGTATTCGTCACGGAAGAGGTCCCGCTGCAGCGGGCTCTGGAATTCCAGGCCGCCATTCCCCATCCGCAGGTAGCTTCCCACCAGCCGCTTGCGGGCGAGATCCGGAGCCATGTTCCTGCCCTTCGCGAAGTTTTCCACATCGAGCACCGCGCCATCGATCTTCGGCAAGACCTCCGCCTGGTTCTCCTGCTGCCAGCGCTGCCGCCGCGCCTCCTCCGCATAGGCATAGGGCAGCATCTGCTCCGCGGCCTCGGCAGCGCCGCTATCCAGCCCGCGCAGCGCCTGCTCCGCGGCCAGGTCGCTGACCGCTTCATCCCCCGTCGTTGGGTCCGGGGCCGCCGGGGCCATCTCCGCCAGTAGGGGGTTCTCCTGCAGAGCATCTTCCGCCGCTGCATCCGATGGCAGCGGGGAATCTTCCACGGCGGTCGCGCCGGTGCCGTAGGGTGTTAGAGTAATTGCCATATCTCAGCGGGTCTTGTTGAAGAAGTTTGCGTCGACCTCGGCCTGTCCCTGCGGGTCCACGATTTCAGCGACCGCGCTCTTGAATTCCCCGTCCTTCGCGTCCGGGTGGAATTGCAGCCACTCCTCCAGCCGGATCTTCGCCGCGCCGTACCTCTGCTTGAGGCCGCGATCCTCGTACTCGACCGCGCCATCGCCTGTTAGAACGACCTCGAAGGCCCGCCGGTCCCAGTCCCCGCCCTGGTCCTTCAGCGGGATGTAGCGCGAGTGCTCGCGGAACTTCGCGAGCTGCTCCACCGGATCCCCGGTCGATGCGATCTCCCGCGCTTGCTCCGCGGAGTGGCCGCGCCGTTCCAGCTTCACCACATCCTTCAGCAGGCCTTCCGCCTGTAGCGCCTGCGCATCCTTGCCGCGCATCGCCAGCCCGCGCCCCTCCAGGTCGAAGGCCAGGTCCAGCTCCCGGCGGTGCAGGTCCGCCCGCGTCTCGGCCTGCTCCAGCTTGCCCGTCCGCACCCGCTCCAGGGTGCGGCGCAGCTCGCGCTTCGCCGGGCCGTCCGGCAGCGTCTCCACCTTCGTGTCCATCGCGAAGTACTGCTGGTCGAAGTCCTCGGCCGCCGGCCGGTAGTGCTTCGTCATCAGCATCACATCCCCCACGATCTCCCGCTGGTCCGCCGGCAGCGCCGCGAAGGCCCCAAGTCTCGATGGGGTCAGGCCCGCCCTTGAAGCATCATAGAGCAGGCGGACGGCGTGGAGTTCCTCCGGGCTATACTCCATCTGCACCTTCAGGTAGCCCTGCTTGAGCGCGGGCTCGAACCCGGCCCCGCGGCCGCCACCCACGCCGCTGGGGTGGCTCCGCGCCTCCTCGTAGCCCTGGCCTTTCAAGGCGGCGATCTTGCCTTGCCGCTCGAGCCGCAGGGGACAGTGGGTCCATCGTCGCAGAGCCACGGCGCAGCGCTTCGCCCGGATTCAGGTAGAAGTCATGTTGCTCGATCCGCGTTCCCTGTGCCGCCGCGCCCTCTCCTGTTAGGAAGTCGCCCACGCCGCCCTTCACCGCTTCCCGGATCTCGCCGTAGGTCTGCGCATGGCCCAGCGCCGCCCAATCCTGCCAGGCCCGGCAGCGCCTCATCTCGCGTCACGAAGGCCCGCAGCCCGCTTCCGTCCCCCGTGGTGAGAGAGGGCCCCTAGCCCTCCAAAAAAATCAATCCTCAATCACGACGATGCGATCAACAAAATCCTGAAAGGATTCGGCAACTTTTTCGATCGTGTGTTTACCTTCATAGTAGTTAATGAAGCCAACGGAGTTTTGCTTCGTAAGGACATAGAGGTTACCCAATTCACAGTCGGCAATTGGCAACAAGCTGTCCTCTCTGAGGTCCGAGTGCCATCCCAGCTTGAAGAGAATCCCGCCATCTTCATCCGCACCGAGAAAAGCGAGGACAGAGAAATCGTCCTTCCCATCGACATAGCCGCCCACGAAGGCTCCGCCATACTCTTTGACGAACTGGCGATAGTCTTCAGGTAGATCCCGGCCCAAGGCCCTTTCAATTGCTTGGATTTCCGTTTCGGAAAAAGGGTCGTCTGGTTCGAATCGTGAATCGGGCATTTTAGTTTCCTTCTCGACGTTGTTGAGCTCCACCGGAGTGATGAAGTTCGTGCAAGCTTCTAGGCACAATCTGGGCACCGTCGCCACCGGAATGATGAAGGTGTACGTGGGCGGTTTTAAGCCAGCGCTTAACAGCATTCCCGGACATCCCGGATACCGCCGCCATTTGCCGGACCATCAGCTCGCGGTCTGATTTATGAACCCCGGTCAGGCCGGGAACGCTGAAGGTGCCGGGTATCCCCCTCGGCCCGGGAACGACATGACCGACGAAGTCCGGAATCCCTTCCCTCCAAGGGATCGATGAACCCCGTGGAAGTCCCACTGCATCCGCAGTATCATCCGAAAGGGCAAATGACGAATTGCCGATTTCGCCGAGGAAACGCCCTTTATCATCCGCAGGCTTCTGAAATCCGGGATGCTTTGTCCACTCCGCGGCTGGTTCCACCTGTTTCGCTTCATCCGTCAGGCCGTCTCCGGCGCGGTCACCCAAGGTGTCCGCGAGGGTAGCGCGATCCTTCTCAAAGGCTCCCGGAAGCATGTCGCTCGCCGGGCCCTTGTGTTCCTGTGACGAGCCATTGGCAGACGGGGATGAGAGATCGGAATGCGCCACAGGTTGCAGCGCTTCCCCATCGGTCGGACCTCGGGCGCCATTGTCTGCTTGATCCGGCTTCTTTTCCGGAGGGGCAGGCTCTCTCTGCTCACTGTTCGACTGGAGCAAGCCCTCGGCGGCATTCTCACCGTTGACATCAGGACGCGGCGAATCCTGCTCTGATGAATTTTCGAGGAGGACATCTCGCGGAGCTGTGCCGTTATCGCTCTTCCCTTGTTCCATCTGCTGCATCTGCTGCATCTGCCGTTGCTGCGTAAGCTGCGTCTGCACCTGCTGTTGCTCATGCATCATCTCTTCCCAAGAAATGCGCACCCGCTCCCGGCGCTCCTCCACCGGCGTGGTGTCCGCGGCCTGCTTGGCCAAGTCCGCGGCGGCGGCGGGAGAATGCTGCGCGGTCTGTACCACGATCTCAACATCGGCCGGGGAGAGGCCCTGGAGGGCGAGCGCGCGACGGTCTGTTAGAAGGCCGCGCAGCTTCCCTTCCCCCATGGACTCCAGTGCAAGCCGCCCGCCGCCGAAGATCACGAGGAAGCCCATCGAGACCAGCGCGGTATCGCCCAGCGCGGCGCGCTCCCGCTCCACCACCGTGTCCCATTCCGGGCCGCGGATCTCCTGGTGCAGCGCATGGGTCACGGCCTGCCACGCTTCCGGCGCGACGTTCTGAAGGACCTCCGTGCCGACGGCCCCGGTGGCGCGACCGGTGAATTTCAGCGCGTTAACCGCGGCTCTGCCGGGCAGGCCGGTGGCCGCGAGCTTCCCGCCCGCGGCTGCGGCACGAGCCGTTAGAACCCCGAGCTTGCCCTCCGCCGCGCCCAGCTTCGCCAGCGCTCCGCGGACCAGCGGCAGCTTGCCCCCGGCGAAGACCAGTTCGAAGCGGGCCAGCGCGGTATCCGTCAGCGCCGCGCCGAAGGCGGTGGCGGCGAGCCGCGCCTCCGCCACAGTGGGATTCAGCGCACGCAGTGCGGCGAGGTGCCGCTCGTAGTGGCTGGTGAAAAGCGCCGGCAACAGGATCCCGCCGCTTGCCGCGGCCATGGTCATCTCCGGCAGCGAGCCGCCCATCATCACCGCCGTGTCGCCCAGCGTGTCGAGCAGGCCGCGGTGCGCGAGCGTCTCCGCGTCGTGCTTGATACGGATGCCGGAAGCCTGCGCATCGCTGAAGAACTTCGAGATGCCCTCGATCTGGTCGCGCTGCTGCTCCAGCACCGTGCGCTCCTCCGCGGTCATCCGGCGCTGGACGATGTTCTCCCCACCTTCGTCCTCACCGGGCAAGAGGACCTCGGAACGCCAGTTGGCCAGCCGGTCATACCGGTCCTGCCAATCCCCGCCTTCTCCGAAGAGAATCCCCTCCAGGTCCGGCACGCCGCCGCGCGGGATGCCTGCAGGCAGCACGCCTTCCTTCAGCAATTCGTCCAGCGCCTCCCGGTTCCGCCGCATGCGGTTCGCCGTGAGCCCCCCGTGGATCTCAAGATTCCCCTTGAACCAGGAATCGCCGAAGCGCTCGAAGAAGTCCGTGACATCCACACTGTCCTCCCGCGCCAGCAGGGCGATCCCGGAGAGTATCCGCATCCGCCCTGCCTGGTCCGACTTCGCGTAGACCGTGAAGGCATCCAGCGCATCGCCCTCGTGGAGCTTCTGCACCTGGGTGAGCTGCATCGACTCCGCGAAAACCTCGTAGAGCGGGCGCACCGCAGTGAGTTCATCCACCCGGAATTCCTTCAGCACGGTGGCATGGCCCGCCTTGAGCGCCGGCTCGAATTCGGCCTCGCGCCCGCCGCTGATGACACCCAGGTGACGCCGCGTCTCCTGGTAGCTCTGGCCGTTCAAGGCACCGAGCACGCCCTGGTGCAGCAGTTGCTCCGACTTCGCGCGGTCCGCCGCCTCCTGCTTGAGGTGCTTCCCTGTTAGATCGTAGAGAACCTCCTCCGAAATGATTTCGCCCGGGTGCCCCCGCCAATCGAGACGGGCCCGCGCGTAGGCAGTGCGCTGCACCGGCCAAGCCTGCGGGTCATCCACCCGCGCGCCGGTCATCGCCTCAAAGCTCCCCGCCGCGAACTCTTAGCCCTCCTTCGACTCCTTGGAGGGCGGAGGCAGTATCCTAAGATTCTTGGCCCACTCGATTACATCGGGGTTCGGATTCAATCTCATCGCCCGGTGTGCTGCACGGCGCTGCTCTTGCTGCTCACGGAACTCACGGTCCGTCTCGCCGACATCATGCAACATTTTCTCGTCGGATTCCGGATTCTCGTTCATGGCAATATCATAGTCTCCCGATTCTGGCTTTCAAATCGAATTCCCTTCCGCGTTCATTGGCACTACTTGCTTTTCGAATCGAGATCGGGTGGCGTTTGTCCTGCATTCCAGAGCGTGTTCCCTGCATTTTTAATCTCGCCGGAAAGAAGATCCGAAACCCGGATCACTCCGTTTTTATCCTTCAGGAAGTTCCCGTCATGCAGGTCGCTTACGAGAAAGCGCCGACCCCGGATCGTGACAATGAATTTTCCCTGCTTGGCCGGATCTCCCTTCTCCTTGAGAACAATAGATTTGTAATCTTCCGGTGTGACTGGAGTGCCACGCTCTTGGACGATCAGCAGCTCTCCGCCGCTGGCGAGGGCAGCATAAGTTTTCAGTCCGTCGAGCGCACGAATGGTTTCCACCCGGTCAACGAGTGCTTCCTTGTCATGCCTCACGTTAGCCCATCTGGGAAGCGTATTGTCCATGAGGCCGTTTACTTTCTTCAAAACCCAATTTTTACCAAGTGGGTAAACCACCGACTCCGCTCCCTCGTCGAAAATATTGAAGCGTCCCGCAGCCTGAGTCTGATCGATCAATTGCTGGAGCTTGATAGCGTCGGCCCAGACCGCGCCGGGATCGCCGGGGTCGCCTAAATCCTCGAATTGCGGATCGCTATCAGCGGGAATCGTGAAATCGCCGGGATCTGCCGGATTTCCATCTTTCATCGCAGTCTGCCCCATCGGCTGCTCCTGCATCATCTGCTCCTGCACGATGAGAAGCCGCTCCCGGCGCTCCGCCACCGGCGTGGTATCGGCGGCCTGCTTGGCCAGGTCCGCGGCGGCGGCAGAATCGTGCTGCGCGGTCTCGATCACCCGCTTCACATCGACGGGGGAGAGGCCGGTCAGTCCGACCGCGTGCGGGTCTGTTAGAAGCATTCGCAGGCTTCCTTCATCGATATAGTTCACCGCCCGCCGGCCGACGCCGAAGACCGCGACGAAGCCGAAGGAGACCAGCGCGGTGTCACCCAGAGCGGCTTCCTCCCGTGCGATGACGGTGTCCCAGTCCGCGCCTTTGATGTCCTCTTGCAGCGCCGCCGCCAAAGACTTCCACCCCTCCGGAGCCACATTCTGCAGCAGCTCCGTGCCGGTGGCGGCAGAGCCACGGATACCGCCGCGCAGGGTGCTCTGCCCCACCGCGGCCGCCCGCCCCGTGAGAGCCGCCAGCCTGCCCTCCATCTTCGCGGCACCGCCGCCCAGCTTCCCCAGCGCGCCCCGGACCGCCGGCAGCTTGCCGCCGGCGATGAGCACTTCCAGCCGCTCCAGCCCGGTATCGGTGAGCGCCGAGGCGAAGGCGGTGCCGGTCAGGCGCTCCTCCCCCAGCTCCGGATTCTCCGCGCGCAACTGCGCCAGCCGCCGCTCGTAGCGGCTGACGAAAAGCACCGGCAGCATGGCCCCGCCGCTCGCCCCCGCGAAGGCCATTTAAGGACTCCACCGGAGAGGGGAAAAGCCTCAATGGACACCTCAAAAGTTAACCCATCACCAGCACCGACGGCCTCTTCCTTGCTCTTGCCGGAAGTTCACGCAAGAGCCACCCTTACTGCTTGACCCTCCCTAGTCCGGATAGATGACCTCAACATTGCCGAGGTGGGCAATAACCCATTCGTCGCGCCTCGCCGTATCGAAAAACTCCTCCTCGTTTAGCTCCCTGCGATCTTCAATCTTCAGATCGGGATCTCCAAACACGGCTTTGAAGGTAATCTCGTTCCAGCGTTCGGCGGTTGCACTGGATTCCTCCCACAACTCGTAAGCAAGTGAACTGAGTTCGCGGCCGCGATGGCAAAAACGAAAATTCCCATCGAGATCTTCTACGTAGATATCCACCGAAGCAACCCCGTCTATTGCTTTCGCACTGATCCAAGCAGCCTTATACGCACTCCCGATATCCTTATCGAGGCTCAGCCGGATCCGATGGTTCAACTCTTCTACTCTTTTACTCATTTGCCACCCCTCCTATTGAAGTATTCTAGGCGTCCTTGGAACTTCCCGTCAACCGTGACTTTCACCTCAAACCTGCTAGGCCGAAGAGATTCGCCTTCGTAGTAGATGTCCGTCTCCACCTGTACTCTTTTCCCTGCAGCGGCCAGCTTGCTCCAATGGTCTTCCATCACTCTCCACACTCCTCGATTAAGATTCGCATCTTGGGCAACGTGATTGAGGGCAATGCGCGGCCCATCGTGGCGGCTAGCAGCTAAATGGCCTCCCTCATCGCTGGACAAGCGGTCTTCTCCCCCGCTCCCTGTTGCAGCCCTTTATGGCGTTTCTCTTTTTGTTCACCACGTCCATGTTGAGCCTTACGGGGCGCTCAAGATGATCTACGAGGTATCGGTAGCCGTTGGCTGCAATCACTTGTTTGGTTCCCTGGGACGGCCCGCTTTCCGGCAGGCTGTCATCGAGAACGGAGTCCACGCGGGTCTCTTGCCCTGGGTCTTCTTGATCCGTCTGCTGCATTTGCCGCTGCTGCGTGAGCTGCGTCTGCACCTGCTGCTGCTCCTGCATCATCTGCTCCTGCACGATGAGAAGCCGCTCCCGGCGCTCCGCCACCGGCGTGGTATCGGCGGCCTGCTTGGCCAGGTCCGCGGCGGCGGCAGAATCGTGCTGCGCGGTCTCGATCACCCGCTTCACATCGACGGGGGAGAGGCCGGTCAGTCCGACCGCGTGCGGGTCTGTTAGAAGCATTCGCAGGCTTCCTTCATCGATATAGTTCACCGCCCGCCGGCCGACGCCGAAGACCGCGACGAAGCCGAAGGAGACCAGCGCGGTGTCACCCAGAGCGGCTTCCTCCCGTGCGATGACGGTGTCCCAGTCCGCGCCTTTGATGTCCTCTTGCAGCGCCGCCGCCAAAGACTTCCACCCCTCCGGAGCCACATTCTGCAGCAGCTCCGTGCCGGTGGCGGCAGAGCCACGGATACCGCCGCGCAGGGTGCTCTGCCCCACCGCGGCCGCCCGCCCCGTGAGAGCCGCCAGCCTGCCCTCCATCTTCGCGGCACCGCCGCCCAGCTTCCCCAGCGCGCCCCGGACCGCCGGCAGCTTGCCGCCGGCGATGAGCACTTCCAGCCGCTCCAGCCCGGTATCGGTGAGCGCCGAGGCGAAGGCGGTGCCGGTCAGGCGCTCCTCCCCCAGCTCCGGATTCTCCGCGCGCAACTGCGCCAGCCGCCGCTCGTAGCGGCTGACGAAAAGCACCGGCAGCATGGCCCCGCCGGCGGCCGAGGCCACCGCCATCTCCGGCACCGAACCGCTCATCATCACCACCCCGTCCCCCAGGGTGTCGCGCAGGCCGTCGTGCTTGCCGGTATCCAGGTCCCGCTTGATCCGGATCCCGGAGGCCTCGGCATCCGCCACGAATTTCCCGATGCCGTCCAGCAGGCCCCGCTGGCCCAGCAGTTGCTCGCGCTCGGCCGGCGTCATCGGCCGCTCGGCCTGGACCCGGATGCCATTCCGGTCGAAGCCGCCGTCGCGGCGCAGCGCGGCCATCCGGCTCACATGATCGCCCCAGTCCGTCTTCCACCAGCCGACCGTGTCCTCCGGCCCCGGGACCCTGCCTTCCGGCACATCCGCCGGCATCACGTTCTTCTCGATCAGCCAATCGATCCCCTTGACGTTGGAGCGCATGTCGGCCGCGGAAAGCCCGTCGTAGAGCGAGAGATTGCCATCCTTCCACGCGTTCACGATCCGGTTCATGAAGCCGGTGACGTCCTGCTTGTCCTCCTCCGCCAGTACGGCGAGTCCCGAGAGGATCCGCAGGCGGCTCTCCTGATCCGCGCGCGAGTAGATCCCGAAGGCGTCCCGCGCGTCCCCCGGGTGGACGTCCGCCACTCCTGTTAGATTGAGCGCTTCCGCGAAGGTCTCGTAGAGCGGGCGGATCGCGCGCAACTCCTCCTTCCGATAGCGGGCGTGGACCTCGGCGAAGCCGGACTTGTGCGCGGGCTCGAAATCCCCCGCGCGCGCTCCGGTCATCCCTTCCAGATAGGCGTGGGCTTCTTGATAGCGCTTGCCGTTCAGGGCCGAGAGCCGGCCGGCGCGATACATCTCATCCCGCTTGGTCCGGTCCTGCATCTCCTTCCCGATGAGACCGCCGGCCAATTGATAGAAGGTGCCCTCGTCGATGATCTCGTCTTTCCCGGCCTTCCAGCCCAGCCGGGCGCGGGCGTAGTAGCTGCGCTCCATGTCCCAGTTCCGGTCGTCCGGCAGCTTCCTACCGGTCGCCGCCTCGTAGAACATCATATTGGCGATCATCCGGCGGTCCGTCTCCGCACCCACGCTGTCCGCAAAGGGGAAGTAGAGCTGCTGGCGATTGGCCTCGGCATAGGCCGCATCGAATTGCTCCACCCCGCCGAAGAGCTTCTGGAAAACCGGCAGCTTGTCCGAAAAGGCACGCCCCAACTCGCGATCCTTCGCTTCCTGAAGCAGGGGAATCGGCTCGCGGGACCGCGCATCGAGCGCCTCCTTGCGGCGAGCCTGCTCCTCCGGGCCGATGTTCCCCAGGTATCCCCGGATCGAGATATCCTTCTGCTCCCGACTCCGGGCACCCTCCTCCGCCAGGGCGGCATCGAGCGCCTTCTCGTGCTCGTCGCCCTCATGGAAGCGCCGGATCTCGCGCTCCAGGTACTTGCGGTCGGCATCCTGCGCGAAGCCTTGGAAATTCGCGGTCCCTGGGATGACTTCAGACGGCATGACTGGTATTAGGGGTATCGGAGTTCGGAGAGACGTCGGCCAATTGCAGGCGTAACGCGGCACCGCTGCCGGGTTCGCCGAAGAGCGCCCCGCTCATCCGCTCCTTCAACGCGATCGCCGCACGGTTCGCGACGAGGCCGGAGACGTGATCCGCCACCTCCGGCTCCCCCAGATCCCGGCCACCGGCGATGAAGCGGCGCGCGGCGATGCGCAGGTCCTCCGCATGGGAAGGCGCGATCAGACCGCCTAACAGGGCGCGGTCCACCTGGCGGCGGGCGGTGGCATTGAGCTCCGCGGGATCGCGCGGGTTCAGCCCGATCTGCTCCGGATCCCGGCCCTCGGGAGAAAGCCTCGCCAACTCCCCGCGGATCTCGCCGAGATGCCGTGGCGAAGCATTCTCCAGGAGGTCCGCACGCGCCTCATTGTAGCGCTGGCGATACGCGGGGTTCGCAATTGCCGGATCCTGCCGTGCCAGGCGCAGTGCATCCGCCTTGCGCCAGGCAAGGTTCCGGATCTCCGGGGCGGGGTCGCCATCGCCTGCCAAATGCCGGCTCCAGGCGTTCCGCTCGCGAATTGTTAGATAGGCCTTCCCCTGGATATCGCCGGATCCGGCGAGGTTCTGGACGAAGCGCTGCTCCACCTCATCGAACTCGCGGGTCCGGAGTTCCTCGATGCGCTCGCGGCCGCGGGCCAGGATCCGCTTGCGCCCCTCCTCCGCCAGCGCGGGGAAATGACGGTAGCTCCCGGCGGAGTCCTTGTCTTCCAACAGCGCCATCATGGAGTTCGGCTCGAGCTCCATCTCATCGCCCGCCATGATCTCCTCCGCCGCGGATCGGGCGGTCTGCAGGTCGGGATCGGACACACCCTGTGCCTTCATCTCCGCCAACTCCCTCTCCACACCCTGCACATTGCCCAGCTTGGCGTAGGTACTCACGGCCCCGATCCGCCGTGCATCGTTGTCGCGGTTGATGCGGACATACTTGTTCCGCTCGAAGGCGATCGCGTTGCTGCTGCCGTTCTCGATCAGATCTTGCTTGAGCTGTTGCTTGGCAGCCAGGGGGATGACGAGGCCGTCCACACGTGCTAGTTGCTCTCGTTGGAGCTTGTCGCGCTCCGCATCCAGGGCATCGGGGTCGGCGGCGGCGAGTACCCGCTGATTGAACTCTTGATTCTCGCGGGTAGCGTTGGCTGCGAATTCCGAGCGGATGCTCGACACCCGCTGGCCACGGATGGTCGCGATCACGCCGCCCGCCTTTTCACCGAGGCCGTCCGGGGCGGCGGCTCCGTGTTCCGATTCCTCGGGTAGGCCCGCCCGGGCCCGCTTCTCCTTTTCCCTCTCCCTCTCTTTTTCCCTCTGTTTCCGCGTGTCCTCCGCGATCAGGAAGCCCTTCTGCCCGAGGTCCTCGAATACCTTGCCGAACTCCCCCATCGCCCGGGCCGGCGCTGCCGCGTTCGCCATGCTCGCTTCCGGAGCCATCGGCCCCGCCTGCAAATATCGTATTGCTGGTAAATTCATGAAATCTAGCTGCCTCCCTTCGTGCTGTTAGATGGCTTCTCCTCTTCCGCCTTCGGCGCGAACCACCCGGCCGCGTTGCCCGCGCTCGCCGCCCCGGAAGCGACCGTCCCCGCGGCGCTGGCCAGCCCCTGGGTGCGCAGCGCGCCCGCCTGGTTCGCGCCCTCCGCTTCATCCAGCGCCGCCCCTGCCAGCAGCGCGCGGCGCCGGTTCTCCGCATCGAAGGACAGGTCGAGGATGTCCCGCTCCAACTGCAGCGCGGTATCCCCGAAGACCGCCAGCGGCGAGCCCTCCATGGTCATCCCGGAGGCCGCATTCGCCGAGCGCAACTGCGCCAGCAGCCGCTGGTTCTCGCCCTGCTTGCGCCGCGCGTTCTCCCCCGCCACCTCCATCTCCTGCACCGCCTGCCTGCGCTTCTCGTTCGCATTGTAGGCCGCCGTCTTCTCCGCCGCCTTCGCCGCGCCGCGCGAGCTCTCCACCTGGATGTGCGCGCTGACCGACGTCATGACGATCCCGATATAAAACATGCTCATTCGCCGCTAATCCCAAAAGTTATGTTGTTAAGCGAGGCGCGTCGGCTTCAACGCATGTCGGTCCCCACGCGCATACTGAAGCTCACGCCCCGTTCATCTCATGCCACACATGCAATGACTGCACATTCAGCGGCAGCGGCTGGTCCTGCCTCAGAATCGGCGAGACCTGCCTCTCGCTCCGCCCTTCCACCAGCAGCTCCCTCACCCCCGTGAAGAGCGGCAGCGCCTCATCCATCGCATCCCCCTGCTGGAGAAACTCCACCCGCTCCCAGGTCTCCCCGCCATTGCACGAGACCGAGCAGCCCAACGACTTCCACAGCTCCAGCGTCACCCGGTGGATATTCTTCCACGCCACCTTCGAGACCGATGCCGGATCATTCGTCTCCATGAAAGTCGGCTGCAAATAACACGCGAAGGGCAGCCCCGCGATCACCACCGCCGCCGGCGCATCCAGGACAATCTCGCCGCCCGCCACCGTCCTGTTAGACTGCGGCGCGCCATCCGCCAGCACGCAGACCTCCTGCCCCTCCAGGTGCGATAGACCGCCGATCACCGTCGCCGGCCCGCCCTCGCGGATCACCGCCGCATCCGCCCCGCACAGGTGCGCCTGATCCCCCTCCTTCAAAAGCCGCCCGCGCTCCGGCTGGAAGCGCTCGATAAACCTGCCGCCCGCCCGCAGCACCGTGATCCACACCTGGTCCTCCTCCCCATCCCCGCCCAGCGCCGCCACGCTCTCGATCGTCCCCTCCGTCACGTAGCGGAACCATCCCGCCACCCGCTGGCTGCGCTCGTACGCCACCCCTAGTAGCTGTCCGGATGCATCCACCGCCCACAGCACCGGATCCGGCTTCCGCTGCAGCGCGATCTGCCGGATCCCCCCGTCCGCCACGTGCTCCGCCAGCAGCGTCAGGTCGTTCGCCTTGAAGCCGTCCGCCTCGAAGGAGAATGCGAATTCCCACGCCTTCCGCCGGCTGCGGTTGATGAAGACCACCGCATCCTGCACCGCCACCGCCTGGATGAAGGCGCTGCCCGTCTGGGAGAAGCGCCCCGCCTTCGCGTTCACCGGGCTCAGCGCCTTGTCCTGCTCCCGCGAGCCCACCGGCCCCTCCGCCCCTGCCGTCCCCACCAGCAGCGCCTCCTGCGAGACCAGCCACTGGATCGAGTCCGCCCGCTGCGCCAGCGTGAAGGCCAGCGCCATGTCATCGTTCGAGCCTAACCGGAAGTTATAGTAATCATCGATCGTGCTTCCCCAGATCGTCTGCGGTTGCGCCGCATTCCCGCCGAAGAACAGGCGCGTCTCGTGGAGGCACACCGTCCGCGGCCACCCGCGGTAGTCGCTCCACGCCGGCTCCGCCCAATCCTTCGTCGGCACTACCCCCTCGATCTCGAAGATCACCTTCGCCGTCACGCTCGTCGGACTCGAGTAGTCCGTCACCTCGAAGATCCCGTAGTGATCCGGATCCACCGCTTCCAGCGTGTACTTCCCATGGTCCGGCGCAGTGCCCGCACCCGAGATCGCATCGAGCCGCACCCGCAGCCAGCACGGGTCGATCTCCGTGCCCGTGATGATCCCGCTGCGGTCCGTCCGGCTCGCCACCAGGCTCCGCACCGTCTCCCAGGTGACCTTGTTATAGGATCGCTCGACCACCGCCACCGCCTCCCAGCTTCCCGTCCCCGCCCCCGTCACGCAGGTCAGCGACCAATCTCCCAGGACGAACAAATTCCCGGACAGCGCGTTCAGCAGCGCATCCTTGAACGCGAGAACCTTGTAGGGCGACTTCCGGCGGTGCCGCATCACCCAGCGCGTGCCTTCATGCCCGCTATTGAAAATCCCCGGATTCGCCGTGATCGTGATCGCGCTCCCCGTCACCGCGCCCGCCGTCAGCGTCGTGTCCGTGATATTCTCGTCCCGCAGCGCCGGCCACTCCTGCACCAGCGGCTCGATCGTCCACTTGTTGTCGGCATACCGCGATAACACCCGCGGCGCATGCTTCGGATGCGTGATGATGATCAGGTCGTTCTGTTGCGCGAATTGCAGCTCGTCGAGCTCCTCCGCTTCATACGGCGTCGCCCGCTTGAATTCGGCGCGGACTTCCCACTTCGGCGTCCCTGCTCCCAGATCCGTCGCGAAGGAACTGCTGCTCGTGTGGCTCACCGCGCACCGCCACACCCCCGCGTTCGCGCCGCTTTCGATCATCCGGATATCTCCCGTTACATAGGCCGTCCCCGGTGCCCACGCCGTGTAATATCCCGCCGTGAAAGGCGTCCCCCACTTCGCGATGTGCTCCGCGAGCGTGGCACCCGCTATATGGTCTTCCTTGCAAACGTAGGTCCCCCGCGGCGGCCCGCCACCGGTGTAGTTCACCCAGGTCCCCCGCTTGTAGAATGTCCCGCCTGCCCAGGACGCCTCATCCACCGCCGCCGTCGTCATCAGCGGCACCTGTGGAACCGCCCCGGCCGTGAAGACCCGCAGCTCCAGGTGCGTGAACTCTAGCATCAGGCTCGTCTCCGCGCTGAACTCGAAGGGCACCAGCCGCGCCCTCGCCGCCCCGTTCGCCTGCCGTCCTACCAGCAGCGTCCCCGCCCGCGAGAAGGCCCCGCCATAGATCGCCGGCCGGAAGTTCTCCAGCCGCCGGCAGCCCGTGCGGTACTTCTCCATGTCGATCCGCGGATCCGTCCACGGACTGAACTCGCCCCCGTTGAAGCTCACCCTTCGCTCGATCGTCTTCATGGCAGTCGGAAGCGCAGGGGTTCACGGCGGCTGCCGCGGGAATTGATCAGCGGCGATTGCCCGCGCAGCCGCTCCAGCGGCCGGTTCTCGCGCGAGCCCGTCTCGATCGCGTCCACCTGCCGCGCCCGCCCGATCGCCCGCAGCTTCAGCCCCTCCAGCTGCGCCTGCATCTGCACGTTCAGATTCAGAGGAATGCAAATTTCCGCCGCCAGCGCCGCCGCCACCGCCCGCCCTAACAGGGGATCGAATTCATGCACCGCGATCCGCCGCACATAGCGGATCTGCACCCGGCTCGCATCCGTCAGCAACCGCTTCCCCTCCTCCACCTCGTAAAATTCGTCCGATGCCTCGAAGGCCTCGCCGTTCACCTCTAACAGGCGCAGCAGGTCCCCCGGCAGCTGGAACGCATGGCCGAACCCGTGCCCCGGTCCCTCCGCCAGCTCGCTCAGCGTCGCCCGCGCGATCGCGCAATTCCACCGGTGCTCCCGCAGCGTCTCATCGATCACCTGCCCGATGCACCCCTTGCAAGTCCGCGCCGCCTTGCCCTCCACATCATTGATATCGGAAATCCTCATCTCCCCGATATGTCCCAGCGCCCGATTCGCCAAATCCGTCTCCGTGATCATAGTATTTTCCCTTCGCCAAAAAACCCGGCTCCAAGCCTTCCCCTGATTCCAGAATCACTAATCACTAATCTTCCAATCATAAATCGAAGTGGCGCTGCGCGAAGAGGTAAGGCGCTGACGCGTCACCCGCACGCCCCCCAATCACGCGCCAGCGCCCCTCCCCCCCTCTTCCGCGCAGCGCAGACCGATTTATGATTAAAAGATTAGTGGTTAGTGATTCGAACGAAAAGGGACGGCACTCCCCAAAAGAAGCGCCGCCCCCCACCCATCACAGGCTCTTATAAGCCAGCACCACACGCACCGTCGCATTCGCCTTCACCCCCGTGAAGGTCGCCAGCGTCAGCTTCACCAGCCGCGTCGCCGCCGTCACCTGGTGCCGGTTCGTGAACCCGTCCGGAATCGCCGGTGCCAGGAACTCCACCGCCCCCACCGCGGCCAGGTTCGCCCCGTCGCTGTAGCGATCCACGTCCCCCGAGTCCCCGATGTCCCCGGTCAGCACCCCGTCCGTCGGATCGGACAGAACATGGAAGCGCGATAGCTCCGGGTAAACGATCGCCCCCAGCGGCAACTCGATCAGATCGATCGCGTTCGTCGCCACATTGTCCGTCGCGATCGGCACGTCGATGAACGCGAACTGCACCGCCCCCTCGATCGTGCGCTTGTCGTTGATCCGGTCGTTGAAGTCCGCCCCCGCCGCCACCTGGGCGATCCGTTGTGTCGATTGAATCGTAGCCATAATATGATAGTCTCTCCTTGTCTCCCTCGGTTCGTGTTAGACCGCCATCAGGCCACCGGCGGCGATTCGTCGCACAGGATCTCGATCACCCCGTCGCCATCCAGGCGCGTGCAACCCCAGCCCCACTCCGTCCGCAGCTGCAGGTCGTGCCGCTTGGTCGGCAGCACGTCCACGAAGGCCGCCGGATTCTCCGCCATCCCGAAGGCCACCGCCTCCCGCGCGAAGGCATAGCAAGTCCGGATGTCCGTGCCCGCATTGTGCGGCAGCAGATCCGGCGTCACCGCCTTGATCGCCAGCCCCGCGAAGGCCACCACCTGGCCGTCCAGCAAGCGCCGGATCCCGTAGTCCGCACTGGTCAGCTTCTCCTCCCGCAGCAGGTCCTTGATCTGGCGGTGCGTCACCACCACGCAGCCCTGGTAGGTATTCTCCGCATCCTGCCCGCCCACCTCCGCCAGGCCGAAGAGCGTCGAAACCTCCAGCAGCTTCGCGAAGGTCAGCCCGCTCGAAACCGGCGTCCCCGCATCCACGAAGGTCGCCCCGATGCTCGCGCACTCGCTCGCGAAACTGATCGCCGTGCCACCCGTCTTGCCGGACTGCACCGTCCCCGCGATCCCCGCGATCAGCGTTGCATCCTGGTCACGCCGCGCCGCCGCCATCTGCAGCCGCATGATCGCCGCATGCGGGGAGCCCACGCTGCCCAGCTGCATCTGCTCGCGCCGGTCCAGGATATGCGCGCTGTCCTTGAAGTTCGTATACAGCCAGCGGTACTCCGCATCGATGTCGTCCGGATTCGTATCGCCGAAGCGCGTCGTGATCTGGCGTGCCGCCACCTTCGGGAGACGCTGGTAGCGCTTCCCCTCCCCGTGAATCGTATCGATCGTCACGAATGGAGCCAGCCGCGCCGAAAGCTGCTGGAACTCGATCCGCCACTGATCGTCATAGAGTGCCGGAAACCCGTCCGGGATATTGCTGTCAAAGGCCATGTTAGATAAATCGTGATAGTTGAATCTCGCGATGCGGGGAAACCTCCCACCTGCCGCCCCATGCGACCGTGGAACCCCACATCCCATCTTCCTGGTTCGCGATTCACCCGTTCATCACAGGGTCGCCACGGTCCAAATCCGGGCAGCTCTCATCCGAGGGCCTCGCGCTCCGCAAAGAGCACCCGGTTATCCTCCAAGCCGCATCCCCACCATGCCCTAAACCCCCTCCCGCCTTCTACTGCCAAGCCGCCACTTCAGATAAAATCACTAATCACTAATCACTAATCTTCTAATCACAAATCGAAGTGGCGCTGCGCGAAGAGAGGTGGTCCGCACGGTCCTCTGTGCGGACCACCCCACGCGCCAGCGCCCTTCCTCACCTCCCCCCGCACAGCGGCAGACCGATTTGTGATTAGAAGATTAGTGATTAGTGATTTCCGCCTTACCTCTTCTTCTTCCCCCCATACAACTCCCCCACCTTCCTCACCTTCACCGGATCATTCGTCCAATTCCGATCCCCCCTCATGATCTCCTGCGCCTGCTCCCGCGGCGAGGCGCTCCCGCTGAAGACCTCCTTGTCCACCCCCGCCAGCGGCACCTCCTTCGCCGCACGCCGCGCCTCGTCGATCATCCTCACGATCTCCGGATGCGACAGCGCCGCCCGCACGATCGGATCCCGCGTGTCGATCTTCCTTGCCTTCACGAATTCCGCATTCGCCGCCCGCCGCGTCTCCGCATCCTCCCCCCACTCCTTCGCGAAGCGCGCCCGCGACTCCTCCGCCAGCCCCGCGATCCTTCCCTCCACCACCTCCCGCGCCTCCCGCGCCTGCGACTCCATCGTCTTCACATAGAAATCCGATAACTCCCGCCCCAGCCCCTTCGGCGCATGATGTTTGTGAAGGATGCCATGCACCTCCTCCGCCACCGCATCATCCCAGGCCCAGCCCGCCGGCAGCTTCTCCGGCTTGAATCCATACGCCTCCGCCGCCTCCGGCGCATCCACCAGCTTCCGGGTACTCCGACAGCTCCTGCGGAGCCGCGCCCTCCCCCGGCCGGCTCACCATCTTCTTGCTCGCGTGCCCGATCGTATCATCGAGCATCTTCCAGAACGACGCCTCATCCTTCGACTGCGCCCCCTTCGCCGCCAGCCGCCCCAGCCCCATCTCCTCGAACCTCCCCGACCATCCCTCCGCCAGCTTTCCCTCCTTCGCCACCAGGTCCTCCCTGAAAAACCCGCCCGCCGGCTTCACCGGCTCCTGAGCTGCCACCGTTTCCTGTGATGCTACTTCATTCATAGTACCTCTTCATCTTAAATTTCGAATCTCAGATCTTAAATCCCCCTCCCCGCCGCCCGGGCCATCCGGAAATCACCAATCACCAATCTTCCAATCATAAATCAGTCTGCCGCTGCGCGGGAAGAAGGCAGGAAGACCGCTGGCGCATCAGTCGCAGCCATCCGCAGATCTCCGCCCCACGCGCCAGCGCCCTCCCTCTTCGCGCAGCGCCACTTCGATTTATGATTGGAAGATTAGTGATTGGTGATTCCGCCTTCCCACTCCTCACACTCCGAAACTCACCCTCTCCTTCCCCCCGACCCTCAAGCATTGAAGAACCCACAAAACCACCTCCGCCTGCCCGTCCCGTTTCCCCGCCCGGATCGCGCTCAGCTCCCCCTTCTCATTCGGCACGAAGCGCGGGGCCAGCACCCCGAACCTCCGCATCATCAGCTCCAGCACCCGCTCCCCGTCCGGCGTCGAAAACAACCGCGCCACCAGCAGCATATCCGCCTCCTCCTCCGCCCGCTTCCGCGCCGCAGCCTCCCGCTGCACCGCCTGCTTCTCCGTAATCGCACTCATATGTAATTCAAAGTTCCAAGCCAAACGAACCCACCCCAACAACCCGCCCCCAAGGGTAGGTAGTCCCGCCTTCAGGCGGACGAGCCCATCACCCGTCCCCCACCTCCAACAAAGCCCCCAAACAGCCCCGCCCCACGCGCCAGCGCCCCCTCTTCGCGCAGCGCCAGACTGATTTATGATTAGAAGATTAGTGATTAGTGATTGGCATCTCCTCCCCCCATCCCCGCCTTCGCCGCCATCCCCGCATTCTCCAGTTGCGCCCGCTCCGCCATCGCCTCCGCCTGCGCCGCCCCCCGCGCCTGCATCTCCTTCACCGTCGCCAGCCAGCGCTCCGGCTGGCCGCTGTTCCGGATCAGATCCCGCACCATCAGCTCCGGGTTATACGCATTCAGGATCAGCCTCCCCATCTCCGGAAACACCTGCAGCATCGGCATCAGCAGCCCGAAGAACTCGCTCAGCGACCCGTTCTCCTTCGCCTGCATCGCCAGCGCGATCTTGTTCTTATACCGGATCCGCCCGCCGCCCTGCGACCCCTTCACGCTCTCCGGAGCCTCCCCGAATTTCCCCGCCCGAAACAGCACCGCGAACACCCGCGCCAGCACCACATCGATCATCTCGTTCATGATCCGCCCATACACCGGGCTGAACTGCGTGAACTTCTCCCCCGCGATCATGTTTGCCTCCGTCGCCGTCAGCGGAGCCCGGTCCCGCGACCGCATCGAGAAGAGCTTGAACAGATCCACATGGAAGGCCTGCTGCACCATCTCCTTCTTGTCCGCCAGCCGATCCTTCAGGATATCATAGCGCGATTGGGAATGCAACTCCCGCACGTCCGATCCCGCGCTATTCGGATCCCGGTACGTCACCTCCAGCGCCCCCTGCGCGATCTCCCCCTCCAGATCCGCCGAGGCCAGCAAAGGCGGGAACACCGCCTTCTCCGTCCCCAGGTCCGCCAGCTCGTTCAGGAAGGAAAGCTGCCGCGAATCCCCCTTCGCCAGCGCCCCCGGCCCGAAGCCGTACACGCACTTCCCATGCTTCGCATACCGGTGCACCGCGAAGGAAAAATCATTCAGCCCCGACCTCCGCACCACCGCCTTATCCTCCGCACACACCACCAGATCCACGTACGGCAGCTTCAGATTCTCCGGCGCATCCTCCGGCACATCTCCCCGCCGCTTCGCCACCAGGTGCACGAAGTCATGCCGCTCGCTCATCCCCCGCGGCGTCCCCACCATCCCCGCGATCTTCCGCGGCAGCGCCTCCTTCCCGAACTCATCCGCCGCCTGGTCCGCCGTCAGCGACAGGTCCCGCACATGCACGTTCACCCGCCCCTTCGCATCCTCCGCGATATAGTAGGTCCCCACCGTCTGATTGAGAAAGCACAACTCCCCCTTCTCATCCAGCTCCCCGCAATACAGCGAGCAAGTCCCGTGCACCCCGCTCTCGAAGAGCGCCTCCTGCATCTCCTCGTAAAAGTTGGACGCCTCCAGATACCCGTGCGCCGTCTCGCTCGCCTCCCGGTACCACTTCTGCGCCTCATCATCCTCCCCCAGCCCCTTCTCCGGCACGAATTCGAACCACTGCTCCTCCCGCGGCACGATCAACGAGCACAACCCGTTCGCAAAAATCTGCGCCGACTGCCGCGGCGTACTATCGAACATCGCCGCCGAGTCCAAAAGATCCGGCGCATCCTGCCCGATCCTCCGGAACGGCGTGAAGATCTCCGCCAGCTCATTCCAATGCCCCTCGAACGGCGCCCGCAACCCCGCCAGCTCCTCCCGCGTCCTGATCACATCTTCTCCCGTCATCATATATAAATTCCAAATTTCAAATCCCGAATCCCGAATCTCAAATCTCAGATCTTAAATTTCAGATCCAAGATACCCCCTCCTCACCCTCCCGCCCCGAACCCACCCCTGCCTTTCCACTCAGCATTCGACGTTCGATGTTGGACGTTCGATGCTCGATGTTTGCCTTTCAAAACCCCAGCATCCCCGCCTCACCCCAGGAAAGAAGTCCCCCCGGCGTCCCGCCACCCATCGAGCTCCCGCCCAGAAAAGAAGAAGCCACCGACCTCCTTTTCTTCCTCAAATCTTCCTCAAGTCGATCGGCCCCCTCCGCCGCATCACTGGCCCTCGGTGCAGGTGGCGGCGGCGGGCTCGTAGGCATCACGGATTTTGGCGAAGTCATACCCCCACATTCTCCTCTCCCGCCAACAACTCTTCTACTGCCAAGTTCCTCGGATCTGAGATTTCAAATTTCAGATCTCGAGGACGATCGCAGACCCGCAACTAACAAGCGGGAAACTTAACACATCCGAAGATGAATTGGATTGCCAAACCCTCCCCGTTTCCATACAAGCAGATAACCGGCACCCGTATAAAGATACGGAAACCTCCCCCACCGCTCCGTGCCGCGCGGATCCTCCCCATCCTGCCTCGTTACAGGCACAAAAAAAGAAAACCACCGGAACACCACCATTCCCATGTCCGCAAAAAAGCCCTCCAAGAAAGCTCCTGCCAAGAAGGCCGCAGCGAAAAAAGCCCCCGCCAAGAAGGCCGCTATCAAGGCAACCCCGGGGATCTTCATCAAGGCCGTCCTCCAGCACATGGAGATCTGCGCCGCCTCGGAATCACCTACGGCCACGATTGACTTCCGGAGCGGGGCCGGGAGCAAACTCTTCAAGACCGAGAACAGCAGGCCCGCGGGAATCACCTTCCCACAGGTCGAAAGCCGGACCCGTGCCATGATCTATTCCGTCTATGGCTTCAACCTCGAGCACACCGACCCCCATAAAACTCTTCTCGATGCGACAAGGCGGAAGGCTTTGAAGGGCCCGATCAACCTCGAGTGGTTCAACGATGTCATCAATGAGGGTGGCATCGGTGACAGCGCCTTGGAAAAAGCAGACACTCTCAACAAGCTCGACAATGCCATCTTCACGAGGTGCCGACAGGCCTGACTCCTAACCGCCACCACCCATCCAACTCCGATCAGCCATGCACGCCACCCCCAAGTGCTCCCTTCTTCTCCTCCTCCTCGGCGCCGCGGATGCTGCCGAGATCAACGACCACGCCAAAGGCCCGAAAATCACCGAATCGGAGACCGTCGGCTACCTCTTCGACGAACTCAAGCTCGCCGCCCCGAAAGGTGCCTCGCCCGCGCAGAAGAGGACCATCGTGGGCTACTACCTCACGGAACTGAGGGGCACACTCGGCCAGCCTCCCTGGGACAAGGACGCCGTCCGGCGCAAGTACGGGAAGGCCACCGATCTCGAGGTTCATGATGACAGGCCCCGTAGGGAAAAAATCCCCCTCCTCACCGAGCCCCTCATCAAGATCAAGCGCACCGCCGTAAATCCCGACAAGACCAAGACTACCGTCACCTACGGCCCCAGTGTCCGCGATAAGCTCGTCCAGGAAGAACGGGTGGCCAAGGAGAAGATTCAACTCCTGGACAATCCCGTCACCTCCTTCTCCGCCGGGCCCTTCCGCATCCGGCGCAGCACCGCCAGCATCCGGGAGGGCTTGGGCAGCATCATCACCTCCGGCCCGGACCCTGACATCAGCAAGGCCAAGGGGGCCAAGCTCAGCTTCAGCGATAACCGCCTCGAAGACGGCAGCGGCGCGTGGAACTCGGAGGGTGCCGTCTACATCCCCATCATCCGCACCAGCGAGACACTCAGCTACAGCACCCGTCTCGCCTTCCTGCCTTCCGTCAGTTGGAATCTCCAGGAGAAACAGGAGATAGGGAAGACGGACATCGATGAACTCAAGTTCGCGCTACCCATATACTTCGATCGCGTCGGCGGCGCGAAGGCCAGGGCCTTCAACGCGATCATCGAACCCTATTACCAGACCGATACCGATTTCGACGGTGCCATTTGGGGCAGCACCCTTGCCCTCACCTACACCGGTGGCATCTTCGGGATCGACGCTCCCTTCGCGTCCGGCGATAGACGCGATTTCAGGTTCAACGATTGGAATGCCTGTTGCTCCGGCGAATACCGGCTCCGCTTCACCGGTCTCGTCGACTACAGCGAGACCCACGAAACCAGCATCTACTCCAAGCGCAAGAAAGGCGACGACTGGTTCCGCGTCGGCCTCGATACCGGCATCGACATCGGCCTCTTCCGCAAAAAGAAGGACGAAGGCCAGTTCGGCAAAACGCCGCTGGTCTTCAGCGTGAACTACAAGTTCCTGGACGCCCTCGGCGGGGAAGGCGGCTACTCCGACCTCTTCTCCACCAATCTCACCTGGTGGATGTCCGACTACACCGGCCTCACCCTGGAATATCAGAAGGGCGAGACCCCCGTGGCCGACAAGGAGATTGACCTCATCACCCTCGGCCTCGAATACCGCTATTGAAGCCATCTATCCTTAAAAAAACCAAATCCTCCCGCCCGGCGATACCCCCAAGCATCGCCGGGCTTTTTCGTGTGCCCCTCACGGTACTCCATGCCTTCCCTGAAAACTGAACACTGAACACTAGCAAACTCCCTCCCGCCCCTCACACCGTCATCCGCCGCACCGCCTCCTCCCGCAGCACCCGCAACCTCCCCCGCCGGTGAAACGAAACCCAGGGCAGCTCGTACGGCAGCAAGCCCCACGCCCGCGACGCATCCCCTGCCAGCAGCCACACATGCCAGCAATCCGGCTCCGCGCTCCACAAATGCGGATCGCACAACTCCGCATCGCTCCAATCCGAATTCACCGCCCGCCCTAACAGAAATACCTCCGGCGTCACCAACACATACCCGGACCCCGCATGCGCCTCCACCACCTCCGCAAAGCTCCAGTCACTCCCCAGCGAAAGATGCGCCCGCGCCGCCCTCTCGAACGGCGAAGCCAAGGGGCCAGCAACCAGGACCAGGGGGCCAGGGAAGAGCCCCGATTCATCCTTCTTCTTCACTTCGATGTTCAATGTTGGACGTTCGATGTTCGATGTTTCCCTGCCTTCCGTTTAAGAATTAGTGCTTAGTAATTAGTAATTCCTCCCCGCGAATACCCCCCCGCCCGCGCCCTCCCATCTCCCCTCAAGTCAGCCCTCACCCGAACAACCTCCTCTCTCGTCATTCCGTTCAGCATCGCCTCCGCCATCATCCGCAGCGTATCCACATCGTGCGTGCTCCAATCCTGCACGATCACGTCTGTTAGATGCCCGTCCACCGGGCTCTTCCGCGTATGGTACTGCTCCGCCGCCGCCACCAGCCGCGCGCACTTCTCCGCATGGAAGACCATCCGCGGCAGCAGTTCGTGCAGCTTGTTGATCCCCGGCCAGATCTCCCGGCAGCGCGGGATGATCCGCACCCCCTCCAGCCCCGCCTCGTTCATCTGCTGCTGCACGTTCTTCCCGCCGAATTCCTGCGCCGCCGCATCGTGCGGCATGAAATGGTGACCATAGTAGTAGCCCTTCTTCTCCATGTGCGCCACCCGCGCCGCCGGCGTCATCTCCAGGCTCCCGTCATCGTGGTCGATCACGTGAATCTCCCGCCCCACGAATTGCACATACGCCACCCGCGTATTCCGCATGCTCCCCAGATCCCAGAACGTATGCACCAGCTCCGCCCGATCCCAGGCAAACGGCCGGATCCGCCCCTCCCCCCGCGCCTCATCCATCCGCCGCGCGAACACCGCCCCCTCCACCGGCGAGCGGAACGCCTCCTCCAGCGTCGATGGATACTCCCGGCTCATGAACATCCCCTGCTCCAGCTTCTTCCCCGTCCACCACTTCTGCTGCTCCGCGGAGAAACTCTTCCCGTCCAGCCGCCCTGTTAGATCGCGGAAATACTCCTCCGTCTCCGGCGTCAGCTCCCCCGTCGTCTTCACCGCCAGCGGATCATCGTGCCACGGGAAAAAATAGACCACCCCCTCCGCATTCGGATCTTTCTCCAGCACCGGCTTGATCAGCTCCCACAGATCCCCGCCCTTCCCGCCCATCCACGTCGTCTCGATCACCTTACGGCCCAGCCGCGCCGCCGGCAGCGCCCCCGCCCGGATCTCCCCGCTCCGCTTCGCATCCGTCGCCGCGATCGGCCCCCACTCCGACACATGCAGGAAGTTGCAATCTCCCCCGCGATGCCCCGTCAGCGCGAAGATCACCGAATCCTTCCGCTCATCCTCCCCCCGCACCCGCAGCCGCAACTCCGAATCATTCCGCTTGTCGAAAATGATATGCCTCAGGAACTCCGGATCCAGCGAATCCACCGCGAAGCGGATGATCTCCACCATCTTCTTCGTCGCATCCTGCTGATCCTGGTCGATCAGCACTCCCCGCCACCCGCTCTCGAACACCGCCCGGTCCGCCTGGAACGTGCAAATCCCCGTCGAAAGCCCCAGCCGCCGCGACTTCACGATATACGCGGGCACCAGCGGCGTCTCCACCAGATGCCTGAAAATCATCTCCTGCTCCGGCCTCGGCACGAACGGAATTCCCGTCCCTCTTCCTTCCAGGCGGCACTGATACAAGTTCCGCAAGCGCCACATCGGATCCGCCAATAATTGTTCGTCAGTCATAGTAGAAGAAATCATCAATCACCAATCTTCCAATCATCAATCAGAACGGTGTCGCTGCGCTGAAGAGGAAGACTCGCCCACGACCCGAATGATCCCCTAACAGCCCGCCCCCAAGGGTACGTAGTCCCGCCTTCAGGCGGACGAAGCACGGGAGAATGCCACATCTCCCCGCCACCCCGCCCCATGCCTGCCCCCCGGGACCGCGGAGGCTCTGCCCCGCAGAAGCCACCCCTGCAGCGCTTCCCATCGCGCGGAGATAGTGGAGACCGCCATTGCCTCACTTGCCTGTCTTCCGCGGCGCCGCCGCCGTGGACTGCGCGCAGCCTGCTGCCGCTGTCCCGATGCAGCCTGCTGCGAGGGGCGCTGCAAAGGCGAGCCACCCCAGCGCCTCCGCCCCATGCCTGCCCCCGGGACCGCGGAGGCTCTGCCCCGCAGAAGCCACCTTGGCAGCGCTACACATCGCGTGGGAATGATGGAGAGCGCCGTCGCTTGGCTGCTTACCCTTCCGTGTCCACAACCGCAAGGGACCATTCTGCGGGCCAGTGGCTCCGCGCTCCCAGGGGAGGAGCCGTCCGTGAAGCGTCACGGAAATGTGGGTAACGGGCAGACCGTGCCGCCGCACTCCACACCCATCCCTCTTCAGCGCAGCGACACACTTCGATTTATGATTAGAAGATTAGTCATTAGTGATTTGTCTTCCCCTTATCCTCTCCATCACACCCTCCAATCCCTCCCTCACCCCACCGCCCGCAGCCTCCGCCTTCTCCCTCCACCGCTCCGGCCGCCGGTTCTTCAGCCAGAATACCGCCGCCGATACCTCCGGCGCGTACTGCTTCCGCACCGGCGTCAAGGTCACCTGCCCCTGATAGGTCGAGACATGCACCTCCTCGTGCACGAACCCCGTCGCCCGCTCGAAGAGGCTGCGCTCCACCGCCTCATCCGCCACCCCCTTGCCTGCCCGCAGCGCCTCCGCGAACCCCGCGTGCCGCTTCCTCCACCCGTTCAGCGTCGACACCGCCACCCCGAATGCCTCCGCCAGATCCTCATCCGTCGCCCCCAGCCGGCACATCACCGCCGCCATATTGGGGTAACTCATCTTATATTTCGTAGGATACGCCATCTTCAGAAGAAATCACCAATCATCAATCTCTCAATCATCAATCAGCCAGTCGCTGCGCGGAAGAGAACCGCGCTCCCGCATCACGCGAAGCGTCCCGTCCATCCCATCCCGAATGCCCCGCCTCGCCCCTCTCAAAAGCCCCAACGGGGCGATCTCCCAACTCAAGTCCCGTGCCCTGACAGGGCACCCGTAGCCATCCCCCGCCCCAGAATCTCCACCAATCCCTCTCCCCTCTCTTCAGCGCAGCAACACAGTCCGATTGATGACTGGAAGATTGGTGATTGATGATTCGCCCCACCCCCATCACTCCAAATAACACCCCCCGCTCCCCCCCACCCCAGCGAAGGCCCCACTCCCCCGAAAAGCCGCCTCACCTCCGCCTCCCCCTTCGGCGTCAGCCGGCACAGCGAGCACTTCCCCCGTCCCTCCCCCTTCACCCCGCGCCCTGCCGCCACCACCTCCGCCCAACCCTGCTTCTGCATCGCCTCGAAGCCCCGCCAGAAGGTCCGTTCCGGCAGCTTCGACCCCTCCCTTAGATCCCGCGCCCGCATCGGCCGCCGTGCCAGCACCAGCAGCAGGATCACCTCATCATCCCTCAGCAGCGCCTTCCGCTTGTTCCGCAGAACCTCCACCAAACCCATGCCGCGAGCATGACATATTCCCCCTATCAAGTCGAGCCGAACCGAAAGGAAAAAGTGCCTTTCCTTCGACGTTCGATCTTCGATCCTCCCCTCAACGCCCCTACCCCGAAAACTTCCTCAACTTCCGCTGCAAGCTCTGCCGGTGAATCCCCAGCCGCCGCGCCGCCGCCGACTGCCTTTCCTTCGGCTGTTCATTCGATGTTGGATGTTCGATGTTCGATGTTTTCCCTTCGTAGCGGCGGAGTAGGTCCCGCCTCTTTCTCCTCCTCCATGCATGAAGCACCACCTCCACCGCTCCATCACCTTCTGGTCCGGCCTCCTGCTCATCGCCTTCATCGCTTGGGCATGACACTACTCCCGCATCCGGTTGGGGGCCGTGGTGTGGGACCGATGGGCCGTCTCCCAAGCACACTCGACTCTGTCCATCTCCCACCGGCCCATCGCCAAGCCCGAGTTCTACACGGACACCGCCCGTGCCGTCATCGACAAGCCGGACCCCTTCCCCATGCCCCTCTTCGCCCGCGGCCAAGGCCTGCGAAGCGAGACACCCATCCTCAAGACCGGAACCACCTACCGCGAACAGATCGCCGAACTCATGCAGAGGGCGGACCAAGGCACCTGGAGAGCCCTCCTCCCCCACTGGCTCATCCTCCTCGCCACCGCCCTCCCATGGTCCGCCCTCCTCCTCTGGCGCGCCCGCCGCAGGAAGGCCATCAAGCAATGATGTCCGCCCCACCCCCGGCGCACCCACCCTGACAGCCCGACCCCAAGGGTACGTAGTCCCGCCTTCAGGCGGACGCAGCACCAAGCGATCCCCCCATCATCCCTAATCCTCCCCCGCCAACCCTCTCCCCATTCAACATTGGGCGTTCGGCGTTGGACGTTCGGCATTCGCCTTTTCTGCCTTTCTGCCACCCTCAAGTCCCGCCCCATGCCTCCCCCCGGGACCGCAACCGGAGCGCAGCGGAGATGGACCACCACTTTACTTTCCAACAAGCGGTCAAAGGCTCCGCCCCGCTCCCTTCTCTTCCTTCGACGTTCGATGTTCGATGTTTGCCTTCCGCCTTTCCACCTCTCACCTCTCACCTCACCGCCTCCGCCCACTTCACCCCCTTCACCTTCACCTTCCGCTTCTTCAATCCATCCGCGCTCGGATTCAGCAGCACCAGCAGCGGCGCCCACTTTCCCCCGATCAGGAAATCCACATCCCCGTCCGCATCATAGTCCACCCCGCCCGTGAAGTCCCTCACCCCCAGCGTCACTCCCCCCGTAAAGTCATACGAATCCGAAACCAGCGGCCCCTGCTTCGTCGGCTTCAGGAAGCCATCCGGGCTCACCCACTCCAGCTTCCGGTCCCCGTCGAAGTCCCCCAGCGCCACCCCCGGCAGCACCGTCGTCCCCAGCGGCTGCGACACCCACTCCGCCACATTCCGCGAGCCCCGCCCCGGGTTCCGCAGCCAGCGATGCACCGGCAGCGGATTGCCCAGGAAATCGAACCCCTCGAACTCCCGGATCCACAAGTCCGGCAGCTTGTCCGCATTCAGATCCGCCACCACCGCGCTCCCCATCACCCCGTTCCCCAGGGCGTCCCGATCCGCCAATTGAATCGGCAGCTCCACCGTCTGCGCGATGCCCCCGCGCCCGTCGTTGAAAGCGATCAGCATCTTCTTCGGCAGCCCGCTACCCAGCCCCGTCCCGCCTTCTCCCTCGCCCCACACCAGCGAGATGATATCCGGCCGCTTGTCCCCATCCAGATCCCCCGTCACCGTCCCCCCGATCGTAAATGGATTCCCCAGGAAATCCGTCCCGCTCCCCAGCTCCACCAGCAAGCGCTGCAATGGCGGGAAGATCCCCTTCACATTCTCCCGCCAGATCCCGCCGCCCACCAGATCCAGATCCCCGTCCCGATCCCAATCCACCAGCTCGCTCCCCTCCGCGGAAAAGCCCTGCGCGATGAACTGCGCGTCCGCCGGCAGCACCGGCTTGTAGAAGGACCCATCCTTCCGCCCCCGCACCACCACGATCGCATGCTCCCGGCCCGTGCCTGCCGCGCCGCCCGTCGGCCGCGAATACTCGCACACCAGGTCCAGCACCTTGTCCCGATCGATCCGCCCCGCCGCCAGGATCTCCAGCGTCAGCCCCGGGATCTCCAGACCCTCCAGCGATAGCCACTCCCCCGTCCCCACCGGCGCACTCTCCGGCGTCCGCCCCGCATTGAAGCGCAGCTCGTAGCGCCCCAGCGCATCCGGCCCCGCGATCAGATCGATCGCCTTGTCCCGATTGAAATCCCCCGTGATCACCCCGTGCCCGTCCCCCGGCCCCGCATGCACCACATGCGCCGATACCGGCCCCGCCGCCGCACCCCACGCCACCGCCAGCACATGGCCCGGCAGCACGCTGTTAGACTGCGTCTCATACCGGTAGATCAGGTCCAACTGGCCGTCCCCATCCACATCCGCCATCCGCAGGAAGGCCGGACTGCCCGCCGCATCCACCGGCAGCATCTGCCGCGATACCGGCTCCACCGTCCCGAAGGGCACCTTCACCCACTCGTAGCCGCCATCCTCCCGCGGCACCACCGCATGCAGCAGCGCCGGCTGACCCGCCCGCCGCTCGATCTCCTTGAAAAGCGCCGATGCAAACGCCGCCAATGTCGGCGGCCCCTCCTGCCAATCGAAGTTCAGCTCGCCCTGATTCTCCGCCCAGCCACCACTCGTCCCCACCGCCTCCGGCAGGCCATCCCCATCCAGATCCACCCACGGCCTGTGGCCCTCGATCTCCTCGATCCACACCTGCTCCCCCGCGAAGGCCCGCGGCCCCGTCCGCTCCAGCACCAGCCGGCTGTAATCCAAGCCCAGGCTCAACTCCAGATCGCCATCCCCGTCCAGATCCACCGCCTCATAACTCGTCGGAAAAACGGCACCCTCCACCTCCAGCACCACCGCCGATTCCGCGAAGCTCCCGTCCCCCTGCCGGTCGTAGACATGCAGCTTCGACACGTAACTCTCCGGCCCCGTGTACTCCCCCGTCATCAAGAGCAACTCCCCCTGCCCGTCCGCATCCAGATCCACCGTCGACCAAACACCATGGGATGCCGCCGCCGCCGCGCCCAATGACCTGCCCGCCACCGGAGCCGGCCCCTTTCCCGCCAGATCCGGCGTCAGCGCCAGCGGCTCACGCCCCGCGGCCGAGAGCCGGCTCACGAAGATCTCCGGCTTCGCATCTCCTGTTAGATTCATCACCGCCGGCCTCTCCACCTCTGCCCCGCCATTCCGCGGCGCCACATGCACCAGCCGCAGCGGCGCGAAATCCCGCCCGCCCAGATTCTCCATCCAATACGCCTGCGGATCACTCGTGATGGAGCCATCCCCCTCCGGCAGATTCACCAGATCCCCATCCCCGTCCCCATCCAGATCCGCCACCGCCAGGGATCTCGCCTCCGACGGAAAACCGCGCGAAGCCGTCACCAGCTCCACCCGCGGCTCAGGCGAAGGCACCGGCACCGACACATCACCCGCCGTGCACACGCACACGCACACGCATACCGGCAGGCCCATCGAAAAAAACAGCATCCAGGAGGAACGAATCATTCCCCACCCCAGCCGAACAGCCACCCCGCAGTCAACCCTTTCCAAGCCCCCGAAACCTCCCCGCGCCCCACCGGCAAACTTACCACGTTCCCCTTCACCGCTTCTTCATCTCCACTTCATCCAACGCCTCCCCACCCTCCCGGATCCCGGATCCCGGATCCCGGATCTCAAATCCGAAATCTCAAATCCGAAATCTCAAATCTCAAATCCTCATCCCCCGCCACCGGGACCCATGACCACCGCTGTCTGGAAGAAATCACTAATCACTAATCTTCCAATCATAAATCAGACTGCGCTGCGCGGGGAAGGGGTGGGGAAGGACGCTTCGCGTGGATCGCGCCAAACCGGGTCAACCCGCCCCACGCGCCAGCGCCCCTCCTCTTCAGCGCAGCGACACACACCGATTTATGATTAGAAGATTAGTGATTAGTGATTCTGCCTTTCTCCCCTCCACCACCCCCGCGCCCCCCTAACAACTCCCGCCCCCAAGGGTACGTAGTCCCGCCTTCAGGCGGACGAAGCCACCGAACCATCCCACCTCACCCCAAACGCCCTCTCCAAAGCCCCGGCCCACGCCTGCCCCCCGGGACCGCGGAGGCCCCGCCCCGCAGAAGCCACCCCGGCATCCCACTCCATCGCGCCATAAGAACAGACATCGCCGCCGCCCCCCTCCCTTCCTCTTCCTTCGACGTTCAATGTTGGACGTTCGATGTTCGATGTTTGCCTCCCGCCTCGCCCCTCCCGTCCCGGCCATCCGGAAAAGAAATCACTAATCACTAATCTTCTAATCATAAATCAGACTGCCGCTGTGCGGGAAGAGGTGGGGGAGGCGCTTCGCGTGGATCGCGCCAACCGGGTCAACTCGCCCCACGCGCCAGCGCCCTTCCTCTTCAGCGCAGCGACACAGACCGATTTATGATTAGAAGATTAGTGATTAGTGATTCTGCCTTTCCCCCACCACCCCCGCGCCCCCCCTAACAACTCCCGCCCGCAAGGGCGCGTAGTCCCGCCTTCAGGCGGACGCAGCACCAAACGATCCCCCATCACCCCAAACGCCCTCCCCCCCAGCCCCCGCCCCACACACACCAGCCCCCTCCTCTCCACCGCAGCACCCCTCCCCCGTTTAGTAATTAGAATCTAGTAATTAGTGCTTCGCCTCCCTCTCCCCCTCCCACTCCACGAACCTCTGGTACCTCCCATCCAGCCTCAGCGGAAAGTGCTGATCCCTCTCCCCGTTCCGCACCTTGTCCCCCCGGATAAAGCCCTCCTTCTCCACGATCAGCACCACATCCGCATCGTGCCCGATCGCCCTTGAATCGAAGAGCTGCCCGCCGTCGTTCACCTGGGAAGCCGTCATCACCGGCACCCGCAGCTTCATCGCCATGCTTTTGAGCCGCTTCGAGATATCTCCCAACTCTTGTGCCCGCGTCTGGTCTTTCTGCCGCCGGCTCTCGATCCGCTGGATGTAATCCACCACGATCAGGTCCAGCTTCCCGTGCCGGTCGATCTCCGCCTGCGCCAGCGCCGCGATCTGCTCCACCGTCCGCCCGCCCTGGTCGTCGATCGTCAGCTTCATCTCCCGCAGCTCCTCCATCCCCTGCCGCGCCCGGATCAGGATGTCCTTGTGCGCCAGCTTCGGCTGCCGCCAGGTCCCCGCCGGGATGCTCTTCAAGTTCGCGATCATCCGCCCCGCCAGATCCTCCGCCTGCATCTCCAGGGAGACGACGAAGACCCGCTTCCCCTCCTGCAGCGCCGTCAGTGCCGCCTGCAGCAGCACCACCGACTTCCCCCCGGAAGTATGCGCCGCCACCACCCACAACTCCACCGGCCACATCCCGCCTGTTAGACGGTCGATCGGTCCCAGCCCCGTCGCCAGGCCCGGCACCTGTGCATCCGCCCCCGCCAGCTCCTGCAGCCGCAGCGCCAGCCGCTCCACCGCCTGCGCCGCCGTCACCATCGGGCTGCCCGCCTTCAGCGCCCCCGCCGTCACCGCCAGCGCATCGGACAGCGCCTTGGTCAGATCCTCCGGCGCCGCGCCCGCCGCATCCTCCGCGATCTTCAGCGCGTGCAGCATCGCCGTCCGCCGTGCCAGCGCCTCCCGCAGCAGAGTCTCGTGCCGCTCGAAATGCGCATCGTGCGGCGCATACGTGTAGATCTCCGCCAGCCCCCCCGGCCCGCCCATTGCCAGCAGATCCCCGCTGATCGACATCGCATCCACCAGCGATACCAGATCCACCTCCGCCCCGTTTTCCTTCACATCGTGGTCCCGCAGCACCCGCCACAGCACCCGGTGCGACGGCACGTGGAAATGCTCCTCCCCGATCCCTCCCGCCGCCGCCCGCGCCCGGCAGGCACGCGACTTCATCATCGAGGACAGCACCGACTTCTCCGGCCCGAAAGCGTGGGGTACTAGATTCATGGTAAAGGATTGGGGGAAGCGTTCAGGGGATCGCGGGATGAATGACGAATGAAGAATTTCCGAATGACGAATGGCGTGTGTCCGGAATCAGGGGGATCAAAGGTCGGGTTCATATCACTCATCTCTTCACACACTTCATTCGACATTCGAAAATTCTTCATTCGTCATTCTCCCCACACACTTCATTCGGCATTCGGGAATTCGGAATTCGTCATTTCCCCCTCAAGTGGCCCGCCGCACGATGTAGCCCTGCGGCGTCACCACCGCATTCGGCGGCAGCGGCCCCGGCCCGATCCCCAGCCTCATCGGAAACGCCCCGGCCCCCGTGACCGCCGCCGCCGTCCCCGGGAGCCCGGGCCTGTTCGGCACGCGGTCCCCGCCCCGCTCCTGCGCCCGGGCCAGCCAGTTCGTGATGAAGCGCCGCACCGCCTTCTTGCGCCGGTGGGGGTTCGCCTTCAGCCACTCCGCGGCCCGTGCCAGTTGGCTGGCGATGTCGAGTGCCGGATACGCTTCCGCCCACTGCTTGCGGTCCCCTTCCGTGATTCCCGCGAAGCCCTTCTCCGCCGACCACCCCAGCTCCGGCACGGGACAGGAGCTTGCTCCGTCCCGTGCAAAAGAAATTCCCCCTTCTTTCCTTTTTCCCCCTTCTTCCCCTTCTTCTATTTGTGCCGTGAGTGTGCCGTCAGTGTGCCGCGAGTGTGCCGTGAGTGTGCCCTTTTCCGCGGGCACGTTTTTATAAGCACCGTAGTTCAAGATCGTTATCACCTCCCCGAAGTGTGCCCTTTTCGACTCCTTTCCCAGCGTGATCAGTTCCTCAGCCTCGAGCATGGCCAGGAAGTAGCGCACCCGCTTCACACCCCAGCCCCAGCGTCCGGCCAAGAAGCGGATGGAACCGCAGAGCTGGCCCGGCTCAAGCACCAGCATGCTTTCCTTCACGATCTTCTTCGTCCTCGTGAAGACGGCGAGCTGGAGCATATCGAGGAAAGCCTCGGCACGGGAGAATTCGCGCTTCTCGTGCCATATCGAGTGGCTGAAGAAGTTCCGCTGGAGTTGAAGGTAACCGTTCATGGTATCAGGTCGGGATTGGTGTGGTAAAAGGTGCGGTGAAGATAGGACGAGCGATGAGCCACGATGGCGGCGCAGCCGCTTTGGAGTGCGGCGGGCATCGCCGCTTTCGGGCGCGTGAGCCGCGGAGATCGCGGTGTTGGATTCGGCTCGGCGTGGTCCCCTCACCCATCGGGCCAGAGCGATTGCGGCGGGATAGGGGAAGAGGGAAAGGTGGATTCACTACGGCGCTCTCTGGCAGGCAGCGCAGGAAAGCGGCGATGCCCGCCGCACTCCAAAGCGGCTACGCCGCAAAAGGGGGTCACGGATTCCGGGACCAGGCACCCCATTCTCCCCCCCACAGTTCATTCGACATTCGGAAACTCGGAATTCGTCATTTTGAGAGCAGGTCCGCATGGATCGCGGCGAGATGACGGCGCGTCTCTAACATGGACTCCTCCAGCGCTTGCAGGCCGCCCCCGGAGCGCAGGGCCTGGCGGGCGGCCAGCTCCGCTTGCATGGCCCGCAGGAGGGCTTCCAGGACCTTGCGGAAGCCGGGGGCGAAGGCTTGGCTGCGACCGGCGAGAAGCAGCGCGAGGTGAAGCACCGCGAGCTGCACCGCCGGCTCCGCCGTCGCCTTCAGTATCCGCTCGCGGCGCTCCTCGGCCACCAGGTGGCAGGGCTCGCAGAGCGTCACCAGATGCTCCGGCGCGTAGTCCCAGGGCGCGGCCGACTTGCGGTAGTGGGAGTGGTGGACATTGAGCGTCGCCGTCGTGGTCCGGCAGGCCCGGCACGCGAAGTCATCGCGCCCCATGACGGTCAGGCGCATGCGCTGCCAGCGCGGATCGCGGAGTTTTTCGCTATAAGACGACATGTGTGAAAGGAATGGTCCCTGGCGGGTGCGCGATGCATGGTCCGTAGTCCCGCCTTCAGGCGGACGAAGCACGGGGGATGATGAACCCGCGAGGGCATCCTCCCCGATGGCGGCACCCTCTGGACCGTCCGTCCGCCTGAAGGCGGGACTACGTACCCTTGGAGCCGGTGCCGCGCGATAGGTTCGGCGCCGACTAGTGACCGGTGATTTCTTCTTCCTCAATCACCACCATCCTGCGCCGTGCGGTGAGGACCGTGGCGCCGGGGAATCTGCCCACCGCGGCACGGATGGCGGCGGGCAGGCTGCGGGTCGGCGTGCTGACCAGGTATTGCTGGCCTTCATGCTCTAACAGCACCTCGGAAGAGAACTCGACGTCCGCGCCATCCAGGCGGAGCGCGGGGGTGGAGGATTCGATCTCGGCGAGCAGGCCGCGCGGGAGATAGGCCGCGGGCGGCAGAGGTAGCTCCGCGATCATGCGGCCACCTCCTTCCCGGACAGGATCACATCGGCGATCGCGCGCTCGATGGCCAGGTCATTGCGCAGGTAGTCGAGCGCGGCCTCGCGGCGTTCCGGGTCCCCGCTGGCCAGCCATTCGTGGAAGCCGGCGGCCTTCACCGCGAGGGTGTTCTTGTCACGGATCGCGCCCCAGCCGCAGTCCAGGCCGAGGAGGCCGAGGGTCTTGGCGGCGGTGTTCGCGCTGCAGAAGCTATTGGCCTCCGCGCCGATGAGATAGAGCGGCGCGAGGTCGATCCACTTGTCCGCGGAGAGCGACCAGCCCGGCGGCTTCCCATACGCGCCGCGCGGCACCGGCACCCGCCGCACCCAGGAGCGCACGACGAGGAAGCGCGGATCGAAGCAGCCCTTGCTATTGTTCCCGGACCAGTAGGCGAAGTTCCCGCCCCAGCTCTCGAAGAGCCGCCAGAACCAACGTAGCAACTCCGCCTCATCATCGCCTGTCCTCAGGAGCGGTTGCTCGCCGGGGAAGTGCAGGCCGATCGCGCAGATGCAGGAGGTCGCGGGATTGAGCGTGGCCTTCGCCCGTGCGGCGCGCCAGTAGTCGGCTTCCGCATCGGCGGAGGACTTCGAGCTGGACGGGACGTAGGGCGGGGTCAGGCGGTGGAGGGCGTCGAGGTCGGGTGCGGTTTCGAGATCGAAGATGGCAGGTGGCTGGTTCATGTGGTTGATGGAGTTGGGAGTTGAGGGTTGATGGTTGGTAAGAAATGGCGTTGGGCCGAGTGGTTCCCGGCGGGAGCGCGAGACATGGTACGTAGTCCCGCCTTTAGGCGGACGAAGCACGGGGGATGATGACCTTGCCTGGGCATCCCCCCTGAAGGCGGCCCTGCTTGGCTCGTTCGTCCGCCTGAAGGCGGGACTACGTACCCTTGGATTCGGGGCTGTTAGGGACCGTTCGGCTTACCTAGCCCTGCACACGGATGAACACGGACGGGAGGCCTGCCCCCGCGGGGTGCGGGAGCCGCCACCGCAAGCCCCGCGCCAATGATTCCGCCCGTCCGTGTTCATCGGTATGCAGTGGGAAGACAAAATCACTAATCACTAATCTTCTAATCATAAATCGGTCTGTGTCGCTGCGCTGAAGAGGAGGGGCGCTGGCGCGTGGGGCGGGGCGTGGGGGTTGGCGCGATCCGCGCGAAGCATTTCCTCCACACCCCTGCCCCGCGCAGCGCAGTCTGATTTATGATTGGAAGATTAGTGATTAGTGATTTCTTCCGCCTTATCTCGATTGCACCTCCAGCGTTTCCGCCAGGGATGCGGTGAGGCGCGCGGCCATTTGCAGGCGGCGCACCAAGGGGTATTCCGGGAAGATGCGGCCGAGCGCGGCATCGATGCTGGCGACGCGCTGGACCCGGCCGTGCGGGGCGCGGATGGAGAGGTAGAGCTCGCCATCGTGGACCTCGGCATGGAGGGTTTCAGGGCTGCCTTCGAGGGTGAGGGTGGTGGTCATGGGAAGATAAGAGAGTGCCGAGTGGAAAGGCAGGGAGTTTGCTAGTTTTCAGTGTTCAGTTTTCAGGAAAGGCAGGGATTACCGCAGAGGCTTTTGATTCGGGGTTCTGCCCTTTGCCTTCCTGTTTTTCATTCGATGTTCGATGTTGGGCGTTCGATGTTCGATGTTCGCATTTTGCCTTCCGCTTCATGGGACTGCTCCCCGGCTCCTGATCCCCGGTCCTTCCAGAAGCCCTCCCTTTCCGCGCCGCGGTCGAGCAGCTCCTTGAGGGTTTCGAGGGGGGTGTGACCGGCGTTGGCCTTGGCCAGGAGGTAGTCCTTGGTCGGTTCCCGCAGCTCGCTCAGGGCGATCGGCGGGAGCGCCAGGACCAGTTCGGCGTTCGGATCGTGCACTCGGGACATGCATGATTACTGCATGTTCAGATGCACATCGTCAAAACAAAATGCATTTTCACATGGAAAATGTTTGCATGCCGCATAAAATCATGCAGTTTCCGGCATGCATCCAACCCGGGACGAAATTAAAGCTTGGTTAAAGGCCCATCGACACGACCGCGCCTGGCTGGGCCAACAGTGCGGCGGGATCCAGAAGCGGACGGTCGATAACTGGCTGTCCGCGAGCCAGGACATCCCGGCCGGGACGCTCTCGCTGATCGGCCGGCTGATGGCGGATGACCGGGCGGCGGAAGCGGCAGCCAAACGCGCGGGCAGCGATCGCGCAGCGCAGGTCTTCAGCGTGGAGGTGGATCTGGATACCTTCCGCGGCTACAACCGGGCGGCGCTGGCGAAGGGGCTGACGATCGAGGAGTGGATCATCCGCACTTGCGATGAGGAGGTGGAGCGGATGAGTCCGGGAGTGGCTACCTTATCGTCTAACATCGTGCCGCTGGCGGGGAGCGGGATAAGAGAGAAGAAAGGAAGAAGGGAAGGCAAAGGCGAACATCGAACATCGAACGTCCAACATCGAACATCGAAGGGAACAGCCGCTGGAGAAGAGCACTGGCTTGACCTGTTAGGCGGGATTGCCGCGGGTGCGCCGATCTCCGCGGCGATCGAGCCGGCCCCGGTGCGGACGGCGAAGGCGTATCCGGCGGACCACTACGCGCTGAAGGTCTGCGGCCGCTCGATGGAACCGAAGATCGCCGACGGCGCGACGATCGTGGTCCAGCGTTTCCAGGACAAGGGCTTCCCGAAGAAGGGCACGATCGTGGTGTACAACGACGGCCACGGCGCGACGCTGAAGGAGTTCGGGTATCGCAAGGCGAAGGCCGGGGAGGAGTCGGCGAACGGGTTCGGGCAGGTGCCGGTTTTGCGGTCCTTGAATAAGGAGTTCCCGGAGGTGCAGACGATGGAGGGGGGACGGGTGGATGGGATCTTCCTGGAAATCATCAATCACTAATGTCTCAATCATCAATCGGTCTGCGCTGCGCGGGGATGGAGGAGGCTGGATGTTGATCCGTCCTTTGCCGCTTGGATGACGAAGGAGGAACCCCCAAGACGCCAAGGTCGCCAAGGTTTTGAGGCGAACGAAACGCGGAGGCGCAGAGGCCGCGGAGAGGGGCGCGGGGGAAGGCGGCTGATGTCGCCGATCGACCACTTCGGACGATGTAGGCGAGCGGCGACATTTCAAAATGTCGGCGAACGATTACTTTTGGGATTGTCGGCGAACGGTTACTTTGTTAATGTGTCGGGATGGAAGTCCAAACGGTCAGGGAGTTGGCGGCGCTGGTCCGTTCCCGCCGCAAGCAGCTTGGCATGAGCCAGATGGATCTTGCGACAAGCGCGGGCGTCGGCCGCCAATGGATCATCGATCTGGAGAAGGGCAAATCCACTGTGGAACTCCGCTTGGTGCTTCACACGCTGCGTGCGCTCGGTCTGGTGCTCGCCGTGGACCCGGCCTCCGCTCCCGCGCCTGCAAAGCCGGGTGACCATGGTATCGATCTCAACCGCCTGCTCCTCGGCGATTCTTCCCCATCATGAGCGAAGAACTCTCCGTCATCGCCGAGGGCCGGTTGGTGGGCCGGATCCGGCGCAACCATGAGCGGCTGCAATTCCGCTACGATCCCGGGTGGCAGGCTTACGAGGGGGCCTATCCGCTTTCCCTCTCCATGCCGCTGGTGGCCGTGGAACACGAGCACGCCGCGATCGATCCCTTCTTGCGCGGCTTGCTCCCTGACAACGCCCAGGTGCTCGAGCAGTGGGGACGGCGCTACCATGTCTCCCATCATAGTCCCTTCAAGCTGCTCTGGCATGTCGGGGAGGATTGCGCCGGGGCGGTGCAATTCGTGCCTCATGCCCGGGAAGACGAACTGCTCGGTGCCGGCGCGCAGGGCGACATCCAATGGCTCACAGAGGAAGATTTGGCCGGGCGCATCCAGAATTTGTTAGAGAATCACGGCAGCGTCCGCAACGCCGCGGACCGCGGGCAATTCAGCCTGGCGGGAGCGCAGCCGAAGACAGCGCTCTACCGCAATCCGCAGGATGGCCGCTGGGGCGTGCCGTCCGGCCACACTCCCACCACCCACATTCTCAAGCCCTCTGCGGAGCGCTTCGCCGGTTATGCGGAGAACGAGCACTTCTGCCTCGCGCTGGCCCGCGGCCTCGGCCTGCGCGTGCCGGACTCCACGGTCATCCACCCCGGCGGCCGGCCGGTGATCGTGGTGACCCGCTATGACCGCACGCTCCAAGAGGACGGACGCTATCGGCGCATCCACCAGGAGGACTTCTGCCAAGCGCTCGGGGTCCGCCCGGGGCAGAAATACGAGAACGAAGGGGGGCCGTCCGCCAGGGCGATCGCCGATCTTCTGCGTGATGTGTCATCGGCACCCCGGGAGGATGTCGCGCTCTTCGCCGGGGCGCTGGCCTTCAACTGGCTGATCGCCGGGACGGATGCCCACGCCAAGAACTACTCCCTGTTGATCGCGGCGCGGCGGCAGGTGCGGCTGGCCCCGCTCTATGATCTTGCGAGCGCCCTGCCCTATCCCCGTGATATCGATCCGCACAAGGCGAAGCTGGCGATGAAGATCGGCAGCAAGTATCGGATCCGGGCGATCGGGCGGGAGCATTGGGTTGCCTGTGCGCGCGGGCTCGGGATGCCGGCGGGGGCGTTGTTAGAGTTGATCGGTGGTATGGCGGAGCGTTTGCCGGATGTGGCGGTGGAGACGGCGCATGAGGTGAGTGCGAGGGGGATTGAGCATCCGGTGATCGGGCGGATCGTGGAGGGGCTGGGGGTGCATGTAAGGGGGTGTCGGGAGAGGTTGGTGGGGTGAGGGGGATGCCAACACTTCACCTTCCGTGCTTTCCAAGCCGGCGGGGAATTGCTTGTCTCCGGCATGTCTGGAGCTCCCCCCGCCGGCAAGGCCCCCGTCTTGCACAAACCCGGCCAATTGACGGCAATGATCAGCAGCACCGCGATCGATTTGCCGGAGCATCGTGCGGCGGTCATGCAGGCCTGCCTTTCCGCGGGGGTCTTTCCGATCGGGATGGAGCATCTCCCGGCCCGCGATGCCACGGCGGTGCAGGTTTCCCTGGAGATGGTCGACCAAGCCGACGTCTACATCGGCATCTACGCCTTTCGCTACGGCTGGGTGCCAGACGGCAAGGAGGTATCGATCACGGAAATGGAGTTCGACCGTGCCCTGGAACGCCAGGAGCGCGGCGAGCTTAGGGAATTACTGATCTTCCCCGCTCATCCTGACCACCACTTCACTGCGAAGGATATCGAGGCCGATGCCACCGCGCAGAAAAGGCTTATCGTTTTCAAGAAGCGCTCTACCGAGAACCGCATCCGGGGACAGTTCAAATCCCCTGAGGAATTGCGACGTCTCGTCAGCGAGGCCCTGCGTGAACTGGTCGCGCGAGTCACGCCGGCCAAGCAAGAGCCGGACGGCGCCAAACAGCCCTCCACCACCATTCCCCACAATCTACCCAGCTTGCAGCCCTTCTTCGGGCGCGAGGAGGAGCTGCGGAAAATCGCTGATGCGCTCGACCCCGCCAGCCGCACCTGGGGTGCGCTGATCGATGGCCCCGGCGGCATGGGGAAGACCTCATTGGCTGTCCGCGCCGCTTACGATGCTTCGCCGGAGGACTTCGGGCGCATCGTCTTCATCAGCCTCAAGACGCGCGAGCTCGATGACGATGGCGAGCGGGACCTGAGCGGCTTCATTCTCTCGGGCATCCTCGAGCTCTTCAATGAACTCGCGCGCCAGCTCGGCCACCCGGAGATCGCGAAGTCGGCGGAGGACCAGCGCCCGCAACTCCTGTTAGAAGCGTTGCGCGACACCCGGACCCTGCTGCTTCTAGATAATCTCGAAAGCCTCAAGCGGAGCGAGCGCGGCACCGTGATCACCTTCGTCAAGAAGCTGCCGGCCGGTTGTAAGGCCATCCTCACCAGCCGCGGCCGGATCGGCTCCGGGGCCGAGGAGCTGATCCTGCAAAAGCTCAGCCAGGACGCCGCGCTCGATACCTTGGCCGAGCTAGCCACCCACAATCGCGAGCTGGCCAAGACCAGCGAGGCCGAGCGCATCGCCCTCTACACCCAGACCGCCGGCAGCCCGCTGCTACTGCGCTGGACCGCCGGCCAGATCGGCCGCGGCCATTGCCTGACCTTCACCGATGCCATCGCCTTCCTGCGTTCCTGTCCGAAGGGGAATGACCCGCTGGAATTCGTCTTCGGTGATCTGGTGGCGGACTTCTCGGCGGATGAAATGAAGGCGATCACCGCACTCACCTATTTCTCCCAGGCGGCCAAGGTGAATCACATCGCGACCGTCGCCGGGATGGAAGAAGAGGAGCCCTGTCGGCTGGCCCTGCAGAGTCTGGTCAACCGATCGCTGGCCGTCCCCTCGGAGGAGTTGCAGGCCTTCGCCCTGGTGCCGATGGTCGCGGACTTCCTGCGCAAGCACCGGCCGGAGGTGGTGAAGGAAACGGGGGATCGGTTGGAGCAGCGCGCCTATGCGATGATCGTGGAGAATGGCTACGAGGAATACGCCCGCTTTCCGCTGCTGGATGCCGCTTGGGACAGCGTGGCCCCGGCCCTGCCGCTCTTCCTCGCCGGGCCGAATGACACACTGCAGGAAGTGTGCGGGGCGCTCTTTCGCTTTCTGGAGTTCACCGGTCGCTGGGATGAACATCTCTCGCTCAACCGCCAGGCGGAGGCCAAGGCCTTGGCGGTGGGCGATGACGACAATGCTGGCTGGCGGGCCTATCAGGCAGGCTGGGTTCGTCACGCAAGCGGCCAGGCGGAGGAAGTGCTGTCCTCCTCGGCTCGAGCAACGGCTCATTGGGAGAAATCCGGGGCCGGTGCCCGCGAGCGCGCCGCCGCACTCCAGCTGAGTGGTATGGGTCACCAGTTAAAGGAGGACTATCCCGCTGCCGCCGCCGTCTTCCGCGAGGCGCTCGATCTCGACCGCGGTCTCTCTGCAGAGAGCGAAGACGTGGCCAGCGACTTGAACTCCCTCGCCGATATCGAGCGCCTTTCGGGCGGCTACGAGGCCGCGGAGCAAGCCTACCGGGAGGCGCTGCGGGTGGCCCGTGACACCGAATACGCCGAGGGTATCGCCACCTACACCGGCAATCTGGCGGTGCTTGCCTTGGACCGAGAGGACTGGCCGGAGGCCGAGACCCTGGCCCGGGAAGCCCTCGCCTTGTCCGAGGCCATCGGACGTCAGCAATTGATTGCCTTGGACTCCCACCGCCTCGCCAAATCCCTGCACCGTCAGGGCAAGGCGATGGAGGGCCTGCCCCATGCCCGGCGCGCGGTGGAAATCTTAACCAAGCTCGGCTCGCCCAATCTCGAATCCGCCCTCGCCACCCTGCGAGCGTGCGAGGCGGGCGAGGGGTGATCCATCTCGCGTGCTTCACGGCAGCAGGAGTTGCCCGTTATCCACATCGTGAAGGATCGAACGCGTCAGCGCCTGGGAGCGCGGAGGCACTGCCCCGCAGAACGGTCCTGAGCTGCGCTGGCACGACACGGCTGGTACGGAAAGCGCCGTAGCGTGGTTGCCGGCTTCTTCGGAGTGCGGGCGGTTAGGTACCGTTCTGCGGGCCGGTGGCTCCGCGCTCCCAGGGGAAGAGCCGTCCGTGAGGCATTACGGAAATGTGGGTAAGGGGCAGAGTCTGTTGCCGCAGTCCACGGCCGCTGCGCGGCTTCCGTTCCGGGGACCTTCCGGAAACGATGCTTTCCCGGTGCTTCGTCCGCCTGAAGGCGGGACTACTTACCCTTGGGGGCGGACTGTTAGGGACCGCGCAGGCGGCGACCCTAGGGCCGGGCCGCCTGTTCGTGGCATTTTCCACGCTGCCCTTGAACTCCCGGGGGATTTCGAAGAGGGTGGGCCTTGCGATCGCTTGGGTTGCCCCCCTATCCCCTTCCCTGCCCTTCCTTCCCCATGACTCCGCGTGCCGTCCCGCTGCTTCTGTTAGCCCTTGCCGGGGGTGTGTTTTCCTTTTCGCTGGCGCTGCCGGTGCGGGGGCAGGGCTGGGTGCAGACGGGGGCGCAGCGGGTGCTGGACATGGCCTCGGGGAACGGGCGGATCATCTCGGTGGGCACGGGGACGCAGGGCGGCGTTTACAGCTCCGTGGATGGGATCACTTGGACCGCACTGGGGGGAAACGGCCGCTGCGTGTGCTTTGGCGGCGGCAATTTCTGGATCGTGGCCGGCGATAACCAATTGCGGCGCATCAATGGCAGCGCGGCACCGTCTTTCGTGGCCTCCGACCTCTTCGCCACGGACATCGCCTATGGCAATGGCCTGCTGGTGGCAACCTGCACCGGGGGGATGGCGGGTATCTATTATTCGTCGGACGGGCTCACCTGGTACCGCGCGCTGGTGCCGGCGGATGTGAATGATGCGGACGCCCGGATCCACTTCGCCAATGGCAGGTTCGTGGCGACCTGCGGGACCTTTGTGCTGGGTTCCGGCGATGGCATGACTTGGCAACTCCATGTCACTTCGGCGAGCGAACCGCGGTCGATCGGCCATGGTGCCGGTGGCTTCGTGGTGACCCCCAGGATCAATTCCACCCCGACCAGCCTGTGGAAGTCGGCGGATGGGATCACATGGTCGGAAACGACGGGCAATGTCTTGCCCTTCCCTGTCTACGCGATCGCCTTCGCGGACGGGAAGTATTATGCCGCGGGTGCGGGCGGACGGCTTGCAAGCTCCCCTAACGCGACGACATGGACGGAGGAAGACACGGGGATTGCCTATACATTGGAGAGCATCCACCCGTTCAGCGGGATGATCGTGGCGGGCGGTAGCCAGGTGATCCGCAAGGCGATCCAGGTGCCGGTGAGCCCGCCGCAGCAGCCGCTGACGATCCGCCAGGCGGTGGAGATCCAATTCGGCACGGCGGCCGGTGCGGTTTATCGGATCGAGGGCTCGGCGAATCTGGAGGATTGGGCGACGCTGGAGTCTAACATCTCCGGCCAGGGTGAGGTGATCAAGCGCTTCTACTCGACGGAGAACCAGCCGAGCCGCTACTTCCGGGTGGCGACGGACTGAGGGGGCGAACGCGTCAGCGCCTGGGAGCGCGGAGGCACTGCCCCGCAGAAGCAGCGGGAGGAGTAGTGGACACGGCGTGGTGGGAGCGGAGAGCGCCGTGACTTGGCTGCGTGCCTTTTCATGCTGCAGGCTGTTAGGGACCGTTCTGCGGGCCGGGTGGCTCCGCGCTCCCAGGGGGGGCGTGACCTTGTTTGAGATGCAACGGATTTTTGGACCGGTTGTTGGTTAGTTGGACGGAATGAGTTCGGCCTCGAATCGGGCCGGGGATCGGTAGCCGAGCGAGGAGTGCCTGCGATGGGTGTTGTAGTAGCCCTCGATGAAACTGAAGATTTCGGTCCGGGCGTCCTGTCCGTCAATGAAGCAGCCTCCCTGCAGCATCTCCTTCTTGAGGGTGGCCATGAACGATTCGCTCCACGCGTTGTGGTAGGGGTTGGCCCGTGCCGACATGCTCTGGCAGATGCCGGCCCGGGAGAGCATGGCGCGATATTCGCAGCTTCCGTACTGGCTGCCGCGGTCGCTATGGAAGATCAGGCCCAGGGCCGGACGACGCGAGCCGAGTCCTTGGGCGAGAGCATCGGCAACGAGCCCGGCGCGCATGTGGCGGGCCAGCGACCAGCCGGTGATGCGGCGCGTGCAGAGGTCGATGACCACCGCGAGGTAAAGCCATCCGGAGGCGGTGGGAATGAAGGTGATGTCGCCCGCCCAGACTTGGTCCGGCCGGTCGGGCAGCTCCTTTCCCGCGATGAGGTTGGGCGAGGGTTTGTCGGCCCGGCCGTCGCTGGTCTTCGGCACGAAGGTCTTGGGCTGGATGGCCTTGAGGCCGCGCTCGGCCATGAGCCTGCGGACCCGGGCGGGCGCACAGGTGATGCCGCGCCCGGCAAGCTCGTGCCAGATGCGGCGGTGGCCGTAGCGCCGCCGGTGGCTCTTGAAGATTTCTTCAATCGCATCGCCGGCCGCTTTGTCCGAGCGTTTGGAGGGGGTGGGTGCGGCGGCGTGGTAGTAGCTGCCGCGGGGCAGCTCGAGGACCTCGCAGATCCGGCGGATGCCGTGGCCGGTGGCGCGGTGGATTTCCCCGATCATGGCGCGGAGTCCGGCCGGGGACTGGTCCCGAGGATGACCGCGGCCTTTTTTAAAATGTCATTTTCCTGGCGCAGGCGGGCGAGCTCGCGGCGCAACGCGCGCAGGTCGTCCGCTGCGTCCCCCTCGCCTGCGGCTCGCGGGCCTTCGCTGCCGCCCTGCGCGCGCCTTGCCGCCTGTCTCCAGCCATGGAGGAGGTTGGCGCTCATGCAGAGTTCGCGGGCGATCTCGGTGACGGACCGGCCGGTGTCGGCAAGCGCGACGGCCTGGGCTTTGAATTCCTCGGTATATTGCCTGCGTGGCTTGGGATTCATGGACATGGATTCTGGAGTTTGTTGGTCCAGAAATCCAGCACACCTCAGTTACGCACTTGGGGTGGCCCGGGACCACTTTGGGTGGCACGGGAGAAGATGACGGCGGTTAGGGACCATTCTGCGGGCCGGTGGCTCCGCGCTCCCAGGGGAAGAGCCGTCCGTGAGGCGTGGGCTTACCCTTGCTGCGCCTTTGCTGTGGCCCTGGCAGCAGGCTGCAATCGGGACAGCGGCAGCAGGCTGCACGCAGTCCACGGCGGCGGGGCCGCGGAAGGCACTTGGGTGGCGTGATCCTACCGGTGAAGTCCGCCTGAAGGCGGGACTACGTACCCTTGGGGGCGGGCTGTTAGGGGTCGGTGCTTGTGGGCGTCAGGCGTCCACGCGTGCGGTCTCTAACAGCTCGACGAGTCTCCGGCGGTCGGCGGCGGAGGTCTTGGCGACGAAGCCGCGGGCGTGGGCGAAGTGGACGTCGGGCTGGGACTCGATGCGGGTGAAGTCGAAGGCGGGGGCGTCGTTGTGGCGGGAGAGGCCGTAGCCGCTGCCACGGCGGTCGGGGTAGACGGTGGCGGTGACTTCCTTGTCCTTGCCGATGGATTCGAGGTAGCGGCCGAGACCGGCGGAGGGCTCGTCGGGCATGGGCTCGGTGCGGGGCAGGAAGAGGACGGTCTGGCCGGCGACGGTCCACATTTCGGCCTGGGCGGCGATGGCATCGAGGCGCTGGCGGAGGGAGCGGAGATAATCTAACAGGTCCTGCCCGGTGTAGCGGAGCATTTCCCAGATGACATCGCCGGGGCCGAGGCGGCTGGCTTTCGCGAAGCGGCGCAGGAGGGTGACGTCGATGGGAGAATTGAGCTTCGAGACGATATCGCGCTCGACGCCGAGCCACTTGGCGGTGGCGTTCGGGCCGCGGGTGTCGAACCACTCGGCGGGCTCGAGCCAATCGCAGAAGCTGCGCGCGTACTCATAGAGGCCGAGGTGCTGGAGGACGAGGCTGACGGAGCAGAGCGGCGGGTGGTCGGCGGGGAATTGGTGGTGGTCGAAGTTGTTCTTCGCCGGGTCGTGCTCGCCGCCGACATCGATGACGGCGGTGGCGGGGTCGGCGAGGTCCTCGGGGGTGGGTTCGCGGCGGATGACTTCGACGCCGTGGACGGCGACGAGAAGGGCGCAGGCGAGCAACTCGTCCTTATGCGAGCTGCCGGGGTGAGTGAGGATTCGTTCGATGGCCATGGTGTTGGGGGGCGGAGGATAGGGGGGAATCGGCGGGGGGAAGCGGAATGCGGGAGGCGGGGGGAAAGGCAGAATCACTAATCACTAATCTTCTAATCATAAATCAGACTGCCGCTGTGCGGGAAGAGGTGCGGAAGGGCGCTTCGCGTGGATCGCGCCGCTCCGGTGGCCTCCGCCTCACGCGCCAGCGCCCCTCCTCTTCAGCGCAGCGACACAGACCGATTTATGATTGGAAGATTAGTGATTAGTGATCTCCTTTCCGGATGGCCGGGACGAAGAGGCGGGAGGCGAACATCGAACATCGAACATCGAACATCGAATGAGGAGAAGGGAGTTGGGAGTTGGGCGACGGCGATGTCTGTTCTACTTGCGAGATGGAGAGAGCTGTTAGGGTGGCTTCTGCGGGGCGGAGCCTCCGCGGTCCCGGGGGGCAGGCGTGGGGCGGGACGCGGGGGTGATGGGGGGATCGCTTGGTGCTTCGTCCGCCTGAAGGCGGGACTACGTACCCTTGGGGGCGGGAGTTGTTAGGGGGGGCGCCTTTGCAGGGCCCTTGGCAGCAGGCCACGGCGGCGGGGCGGCGGCTGATGCCACACACGAAAACGCCCCGGTGCCGCTGGGGCGCCGGGGCGTTTGGAGTTGATCTAACGGATGTTCACCTCAGCCTTCGGTGATGACGGCGCGGATGAACTTCTTGTCCGCGCCGGTGACGGGGCCGGCGACGCGGAAGGTGCGGTAGGTCCAGCCGGTCGAGAGGTCGGGCATGTCGGTCTGGATGGCGGCGGCGTCGGTGCCGGTGACTTCGAGCACTTCCAGGGGGAAGCCGTCGAGGGTGGCCGATCCCTGGATGCTGTAGATCACGCCAGCGATCGCGGCGGAGGTCTTCGCGGTGTTGTCACCGGTGAAGGTGGCTCCGGTGCGCACCGGCAGGGTCAGGACGAGGGCTTGCTCGCTGCCGGCGGTGGCGATCTTCGAGACGATCTTGCCGCCGCGGATTCCGGACAAGGGGGCACCATCGAGGGCGAACTCGGTGATGTTATCGAGGCCGTCGAAGTCGGCATCGACGGTCTTGCCGTTGTTGAGGGCGGTGAGGCCGGCGGTGCTGGCCCAGGCCTCGTAGGTCGGGCCGCCGGCGCTGCCGCCGGTGGTGACGCTGAGGAGGCCGGTGCCGGTGATGCGCGCCGTTTTATGGGTGGCGGCGGAGGTCGGGCTGCCCCAGGTGCCGGCGGCTTGGGCGACGCCATCGATGTAGAATTCATCGATCACGTCGGTGCCTGCGTGGGTCAGGGTGACGGTGCCGCCGGTGCCGAGGCGGAGGTCCGCGGCATTCGCCAGGCTGGCGGTGCCGAGGGTCAGGCTGGCGGCGGCGACGCTGGTGTCCCCGGTGTAGGTATTCGTGCCGTTCAGGGTGAGCGCGCCGCCGGTTACGGTGACCGTAGTAGCTGCGCCGGTGATGGGCAGGGACAGGACCAGGCCGCCCGCGCCGGTCTTGGCGAAGGGCTTGTTGATCGTGCTGCCGGCGGTGGCGCTGAAGGTCACGGTCGCCGCCGCGTTCGTCACATCGAAGGTGCCGCTGGTCTGGTCATTCCACAGGTAGCGGGCGGTGGTGACGGAGTCCGCGCCGGAGTAGCGGAAGGTCCCGCCACTGAAGCTCAGGAAGCTGCCGCCGGCGGTGGCGAAGGTGCCGAGCGGGGTGGCCCCGGTATCGGAGATCAGGGCGGTCTCGATCACGCCGCCCTGGGCATTCGTGCCGCCGTTGTAGGTGCTCGCGCCGGTGAGGAGGAGCGTGCCCGCGCCGGTCTTGGTGATGCTGCCGCCGACACTCGTCAGCGGGGCTGCCCAGGTGATGTTCTGGCCGTTGGTGTTGACCTTGTACGCCTGGTTCACTGCGGTGGAGAAGCGCGCCGAGTAGTCCGTGGTATTGCCCGCGGAGTGCATCAGGAAGCCGCCGCCGAAGCTGAGCGTGCCGGTGGTGCCGAGCGCGCCGGGGCTATCGACGCGGAGGTTGCCGGTGCTGTTGAAGTTGGTGCCGCCCTCGTAGCTGTTGTTCCCGCCGAGCGCGACGGTGCCGCCGGAGGCCATGGTCAGGATGCCGGGGCCGCTGATGCTTCCATTCAGCGTGAGCGGGAAGGATGCGGAATCGAAGGAAGCGGTGACGCCGGTGGTGATCGCGATGTCATTCGCGATCGTGCGGTCGCTGCCCGTCGCCGCGGTGCCGAAGGTGGCGCTGCCGGTGAAGGTCAGCGGACCGCTGCCGAGCGCCTGATCGCTATACGCCGCGCGCAGGACGCCGGAGAAGAGATCGGTGCCGCCGAGGTAGGTGTTCGCCTGGTTCAGGATGACGGCGGTGCCGGCCTCGCCGCCCGGGGTCTCCCGGAAGACGGTGAGCTTGCCGGGGCCGCTCATCACGCTATCGACGACGATGTTCTTGTTATTCCACTTCGGGGAGAGGGTGCCGCCGCCGGCCGCGAGGGTAACGCCGCCCTTCAGCACGTTGATGCCGTCTTCACCGAGGATGCGGCCGCCATCGAGCGTGATCGGGAAGTTGTAGTAGGTGGTCGCGCCGTTGTTGATCCAGAGCTTCAGCAGGCCGCCGGTATTGACGGTGACGGAGCCGGTGCCGAGGCCGCCCGGGCTGCCGCCACCGGATGCGGCTGCGGAGAGGCTGAGCGAGATGGTGCCGCCATTGATGGTGGTGCCGCCAGCGTAGCTGTTCGCGCCGGTGATGACCAGCATGCCGGTGCCGTTCTTGGTCAGGGAGCCGGTCAAGATGCTGCCGGTATTGCTAAAGGTGTAGGGATTCGTGGTATTGGTCACCGTGATCGCGGAAGGCAGGAGCTGCCCTGTTAGAGTCACGGTGGATGCCGCGGCGGGATCGGTGAAGTTCACTGCATCCCCCTGGTAGAACTTGCCATCGCCTTCCAGGAAGGAAGCGGTGGTGGCCGCGTCCCAGACCGGGCCCACGCCATTCCAGGTCAGCACGGAGCTGGTGTAGCTCATGGTGATCTTGTTGTTCACCGTGTCATCGGCGACACTCGCGCCGCGGTAGGCAGCGGTATTGAAATTCTCGATCACCGGGGCCAGACCCTCCACGTCATCGCCATAGGAAACGACGTCGACGGTCTTGAGGCCGGGAGTGGCCGAGCCGCCCGGGACGATGATGCTGACGCCCTTGTCGGTCTTGTCCGCGTAGACGCCGAGGGTGGCATTGAGAGGCGGGGTGGAAGCGATGATCGAAGAGCCTTCCTCAAGCGTGAGGAGGCGCACCGTGCCGCTGCCGCCGAGCGCGCCGGTGGTCTTCACGATGAAGTCCGAGGCCAGGATCTGGCCGTCCACCAGCAGCCTGCCGCCGCCATTGACCACGGTATCGCTGGTGTAGGTCTGGTCACCCGGGATGATGAGGGTGCCGGTGCTGCCGCCGACCTGGAACTGCCCGCCATTGAAGTCACCGCCCTCGATCAGGCCGCCGATGGTGGCGGTGGAGCCGCCCTCGACCACGAAGCGGGTATTGCCGCCGATCGCCGAGCTCAGCGTGATGTTATTCGGCAGGGTGCCGGTGGCGAGGAAGCGGATGCCATTCATCGCCCCGGTATTTCCGAAGGTGATCGGGCCGGTGCCGAAGCCGGCGTAGTTCGAGAGATTGATGGCCGCATTCGGAATGGTATCCGCGGTGTCCGGGCCGCCATTGATCTGGGTGCCGCCCTCGTAGGTATTCGCGGCGCTGACATCCATGTAGCCGCCGCCGTTCTTGATCAGCTTGCCGGGGCCGCTGATGACGCTGCCGGCACCGATGCGGCCGCGGGAATTCGCACCGCCGTAGGCATCGAAGTAGCCGCCGCCCGCACCGAGCGTGATGCCGCGGGTGCCGGTGAAGTTCGGGCCGCCATTCGGCACGTAGAAGCCGCCGGCCACGGTCCAGATGCCGGCATTGTCGAGCGTGAGCTGGTCGGCCTGGAAGGTCGCCGGAGCGGGGCCGAAGACGCCCTCTCCCAGGAGGCCGAAGTAGCCGGAGGTGGCGGTCGTCTTGCCGACATAGGTATTGTTCACCACCATGGAGTAGGTGCCGCCGCCGGTCTTGAGAACATTGCCGGTGCCGGAGATGACCCCGCGCATGTGGGTGGTATTGAAGCCGGTGAGGTTCAGCGTGGTGCCGGTGGCGATCGCCACGGTGCCGCCGATGTTTGCGTCGCTACCGAGGTTGTTGATCGTGCCGTTGTTCGAGACGATGGGCCGCATGAACATGGGGACCGGGGTGGCGGGGATGGTCACGTCCATGGCATTGCCATAGACGCCCAGGGTGCCGCCGCTGTTGACCGTGATCGAGCCGGAGGTATTCGCGGTGCTGGTGGTCTCGACGCTGAAGATGCCCTGGTTGATGACGACGTTCCCGGGAGTGATGGCGGTGCCGACCAGGCTGAGCTGGTTCGTGCCGGTCTTGGTCAGCGTGAAGCCCGCGAGATCGAGGGTGGGCGCGGTGCCGGGGCGGATGTCGAAGCGGGCAGCGCCGCCGGCGGTGGCATTCCCGGTGAGGACCACGCGGTTGAGGGCGTTCTGCTGGGCGGCGCCGTTATTCACCAGCGCGCCCGCGCCGCCGACACCGCTGCCGGAGATCCTCACGATCTCGGTGACATTGAGAGCGGTGCCATTCACATCGAAGGTGCCACCGCTGGAGGCGATGGTTTCGTTGTCCGTGCCGGGGGCACCGAGGGCGTCGCCATTGCCGGCGCGGAGGATGCCGCCGGTGACCGAGAGGGGCCCGGTGAAGGTATTCGCGCCGGATAGGACGAGGGCGCCCGCGCCGCTCTTGATGAAGCCTTGCACGCCCGCGAGCGGAACGCCGACGGTGGCGGTCTGGCTGGCCACGCCGATGGCCGGGGTGCCGACGCTGGTGGCGAGGGTCAGCGGTCCGCCGGTGCCGGGGGTGAGCGACCAGTCGTTGCTCGGGGTGGTGGCATCGGCGAAGCTGAGGAAGCCGATGCTGCGTGCGCCATCGAGGGTCACCACGGCATTCGCGGCGATGTCGAGGGTGCTGAAGTTGGCGAGGGAGTCGGTGCCATCGGCGATGGTGGCGCCGTTCCAGTTCGCGGGCGTGGCCCAGGAACCGCCGGCGGGATTCGTCCACACGCCGCCAGCGGCGACGACGGTGTGGATGGAGAGGGCGACGATGGCAGCCCGAAGCGGGATGCTATTGCGAGTGCTATTGCGAGAGATGGTCGGGGTCACGGGTTGGTCTGGGGTTCGATCTAAGGACCCGGAAAGCCCCCCTGAGCAGGACTTCCGGGCCGCCCCCGAACAGCACGTGAGGTGCGAACTTCACGAAGAAATCGGAAAATCCGCATTTGAAACGCGAACTATACCAGCGCCCAAGCATTCGCTCCACGAATGGCACAGGAAAGTGACTCCTCATTCGGGTAGTTCGGCGGCGGAGGGCGCGGAGTTGGCATGAAGTGCCGAGTGATCAGTGATCGTGGGAAGACGGGGATTGAACCGCGGAGGTGCAGGGGGTCGCGGAGGAACGCGGAGGGTTAGAATTAAGCATCTTCGCTAAAATCTTGCGGATACTGTTCAATAGCGCATACTTCGGCATGGCCAACGCCTCCCAAGTCGCCCGGTATTTGCTGGCTCTTCAGTGCGAAGAGGCAGGAGACTTGGTTTCAAATCTCAAGCTTCAGAAGCTTCTCTATTACTGCCAAGGGATGCATCTCGCATTGAAGGATGCCCCTCTCTTTGCGGATGATGTTGAAGCTTGGGCTCACGGGCCGGTGGTCCGCAGGGTGTATGGCGAATACAAGGAGTTCGGAGGGAACCCCATCCCATGCCCGGAGGGCGAACCTGATGATCTCACTGAGGAAGAGAGAAATCTTGTTGAGGAAGTCTATCAGGAATTCGGCCAGTTCTCGGCTTGGAAGCTCCGAGAAATGACTCACGACGAATTGCCGTATAAAGAAGCTGAAGCCACTGGCTCCAAATTGGTCAATACAGAGACCATGAGAAGGTTCTTCAAAGCATACCTCACGGCTTGAGAGCATGGCCCGCTTCAGCCCCAAGAAGCAGCCGTCCAAAGGAAGCATCAAAGCTCCTGAGAATGTTGCTCCCAACCCCGAATCTCTGCACCCGCTTTTTTGTTTGAAGTTGCTGCGAGGGGACGGGTGCGTTTCCGTCTGCTCACAAGAACAACAGGCGAAATTTGCCGAAACCCTGAGGAAGTTAGCTAGCCTTACGTGGGCTCAAATCAAGCAAGCGCACCGGGGAGGGTTAGGATCTGAAATCCTTCCGCGAGACGAAATCACCGCTTCGGCCATCCCTCCCAACCTGAGCGAAGACGTGAAAATTCTGGGATTCAGATATTGGGAGAAATGCCGGATGCTTTGTTATAGAGACCGGGAGGTTCTCCACATCTTTTGGTTGGATCGAGATTACTCCGCTTACGATCACGGCGGGTCTTGATCCTTGGAACACAGCTGCGGGAGAACAACTGATCGGCGACGCGATCGAACGGCTCGAATCGCTGGCAGGCGAGGGATGATGTTAGCCCCCCCTTGACCCGCGCGTTATCTTGCTGCGACTTCGCCAATGTTCGCAGGTGCCATTCACATCAAACCCCTGGCCGGTTGTCAGATCGATCCCGAACGCTTCGTAGGGGCGGCGGTGCGTTGCTACATTCCCGCGCGGGATGAGGAGGAGGCGATGGATATGCTATTGGACTCCCTGCAGGAGAATTTCATGCAGTTGACCAAGATCGATTTCCTGGTCGATGACGATGAGGTAGAGTGGGAGAATCCGGAGAGTGAGGAGGCGGCCCTCTTAATCCGCGAGGCGAAGGCGAACGAGCGTGTGGAGTTCGGCGAGTTCTATGCCTGGGTGGATGAAGAGGAGGAGAAGGAGGATTAATCCCCTCCCCGCTCACTCACCCGCGAGCTTGTCCCGGCGATCCTCGGGAGATAGATAGCTAGCCATGAATCCGGCGGAGCGGGGCGGGTTCTGACCGGCTTGCGAGCGACGCCCCGTGAAACGAGCATCCCCATGTCTGCGAAAATCGTCTCCTCATTCTTCATCGGGCTGCTTGTCGGCGTGCTTCTCGCATGGGGAGGCGCCAAGCCAGGTGGTGATCGCAGCCAGCCCTCCGCGGAAGCCGGTGGCCGGACTGCGGGTGGCGGTGCTGCCGGTGATTCCATCGGCGAAAGCGCGACCAAGCCCGGCGAGCGCGCGCCCAAGACCGACAAGAAGGTCGACGTGCTTCTCGCGCTCGATGGACTGGCCCGCCAGAACCCCGCCTTGATCCGGAAGCTCGACCTCCGTCTCTTCGACTATGACTTCGAGATGCTGCCCGCGGATTGGGAGGCTCTCGGTCTCCCCGAGACGAAGGCGGAGGAGCTGAAGTCCGCGCTGCTGCAGGTATTCGACCGGGTGCATGAGCTGGAGAGCAAGAGCTTCAAGGTCACGAGCGCCCCGGGCGAAGACCTCGTTCTCGAGGTGCCTGCCCTCTCGGCCGATGCCTCGGCGGCGATCGTCGCGCAGATCAAGGAGACATTCGGCGAGGTACTCCCGGCGGAACTGGCGGCAGTTCTCGCTGAAACGTATGTGAAATCCAATCTTTCCACGACGGGTTCCCTGGTGGGGCGCGGAAGGATCATGAAGATCGTCCCGGCAAGCGCGGAGGACTTTAAACAATTCGGCTTCAAGTACAACCTCCATACGCAAGTCCTGCGAGAGAAGACCGGCTTTGATGAGGCGAAGACCAATCCGGCCGGCAGTGTCTATTTGACCAGCGATTGGCCGGTCGATGACATCCCGGTGAGTTGGAGGCATCTGGTTGCCGACCCTTGATTTCGGAGGGCTGTCCGTGTGATGGAAGAAAGGTGTCGGCCCGGTGACCCCGGCGGCATCACCGGCGGACGGCCCCACTGGGACCGCGGGGCACCGCCCGGCAGAACGGTCCTTGTGGCGGGGCATATCACGGGGAGGGGATGGAAAGCGCCGCTTCGGTGCTGCAGACCTAGAGATGCGCCCGGCAGTCTTGGACCACTCTGCCGGGCGGTGCCCGGCGCTCCCAGTGGGGCTGTCCGTCGTGTCGGCACGGGGGGGATGAGGTCATGCCTTTCCTCCTTTATCCGGCTCTCCGTGAGGTTTGCTGATGAATCACGACACGTTACCCCCCGAGGGCGGCACAGCCGCTTTGGAGTGCGGCGGGCATCGCCGCTTTCCTGCGGTGCAGATTGGAGATCGCCGCGTTGAATTCGCCTCCACGTCGCCCCCTGTTTTCCCGCTTGAACTCCGGATCTTCCCAAAGGTGAAGGAACAGCTGGCAGGATTGCAAAAGGGGGAAAACGAGGGGATGGATTCGTAACGGCGTTCTCCGGCACGCGGCGCAGGAAAGCGGCGATGCCCGCCGCACTCCAAGCGGCTGCGCCGCAAAGGGGACATCGAATCCGCATTGGAAGCTTTTCCCGAAGGGGCTCCAGCAAACCTGACGGAGAGCCCTTTATCTCCTCTCCCTCCTGTTAGAGAAACACCACCTGGCCGCCCCCAGCCTGACCGCCCGGAGAGCGGTCCCTGCCTTTTGCCTACTGCGGCGTGGTCACCCTGAGCCGGGCGAAGATCCGGCCGGCCGTCGCGGGAATGGTGACGGTCACCTCTTCGGTTTCTCCATCAGGGGCCAGGATGCTGCTGATCGTCACGCCACCGACATTGTGCACCGCCGTCACCCAGCTGGCTCCTGTTAGAACGTCGGAGTATTCCACTTGATCGACGAAGCCTTCCTCCAGGGCCGCGACCTCGCGGCGGTAACCGAAGCTCAAGCCGCCCGCGTTTTCGCTAGCCACGGGGAGGTGGAGCGAGGCACCGGAAACCGGGCTCGAGCCGAGGAGGAACTCGACGGAGTTGGCAATGCCATCGCGGTCCGGGTCTTCCGAAGGCAAGCCGTCGCCTGCCGGATCCAAGCCGTAGGAGCCCGCCCAAGCGGCGTAGCCCGCCAGCTCCGGAGCGGAGTTGTAGAGGTCCGCGATGTTGCTGCCCGGCAGCTCGCGGTTGTAGATCCGCAGGTCGTCCAGGCGGCCTTCGAAGCCTTCGAAGGCCGTGGCCCTGCCCAGCGCACCGATCGCGAAGCCGACGGTGGTAGGATCGGTGAAGCCGGTGACGGTGGTGGTGCGGGAATCGACCAGCACGCCATCCAGGTAGAAGTCCACGCGGTTCACGGGGACATTCCGGAAGACGTAGGCGTAGTGATGCCAGGCTCCGGGCGCGGGGGCCACGTTCACCGGCGTGAGATAGTCGGCCTTGCCATAGGTGGTTCCTACTAGAGCCCTGGAAGTATTGCGCTGCCCGACGCCCCAGCCTTCGCTCAAAGCGGAAGCGCCATTCGCATAGGCGGAGAAGAAGCGGGTGCGATCCACCACCGTGGCGGCCGGCACGTGCGCCCAGCAGGCGACGGTGAAGCCATCGGAGTCGGCAATCAATTGCGGCCCGTAAGTGGCTCCGGATCCCACGCCGAGATCGATCAGATCGCCCGCACCATCGAGCAGCAGGGCACCTGCGCCAATCCGCGCGGAGCTGGTCCGCTTGGCGTCGCCGACCGCGGTGCCGTCGTGATTGGAGGGGCCGCTGTCGTCGCCCACATTGGCTTCGCCATCGAAGGTGAAGAGGGAAACAAGAGTCGCGTCCGGATTGCTGAATTTCACCTGGGCGGTGAGCGGGATGTTAAACACCTGCTGGTTGTAGCCATCGGTGGTCACTTCCAGATTCGCGGCGAAATTCCCTCCGGCACTCCCCGGGGTGAAGGTCACGGTGATGCCGGTGCTGGTGCCCGGCGCGACGGTGATCGGAAGCGGCACATCGACGGTGAAGGCCGGGCTGCCGGTGACTGTTAGATTGGACACCGTGAGGTCCTGGGCACCGCCATCATTGGTGATCGTGAGCGTGCTCGTCTGCGGTCCGGGAGCTGCGGCGAAGCTGCCGAAGTCGATGGCGACCGGAGAGACCCCGGCGATCGGGTCGGTCACTTCGACCTCGATGGCGACCTCCCGGGATGGCTGGAGCGCATCGTTCGAGGCGATGGTGAGCGTCGCCGCGTAGAAGCCGGGAGTGGCCGGGGTGAATTGGAGGGCGATGGCCCCCGCGGCACCCGGCGCGAGGTTGTTATCGAAAGAAGAGACCGTGAAGGAAGCCGCGTCCGATCCGGTGATCGTGACCGGGGTGGGCGCCGTCAGGACCAGCGTCTGGGTGGCTCCTGTATTCGAGAAGGGAATCGAAAAGGTCTCCGCCGCGCCGCTGTTGGTGAAGGTAAAAGAGGACGCCACGGCAATTCCCGGATCACCCGCCGGGCCCTGGGCCAGCGCGGTGATTTCACCGGCGGAGAGAACGGCGTCGTAGATGCGCAGCTCGTCGACCGATCCCGCATAGGCGTCCGTCGGGGCGCTGCGACCGAGGCGGCCGACTTCGAAATTATTGAAGGCCGGGAAGGTGAAGAGCGGCGTGGTGGTGGTGCCGGCGAGCACGCCATCGATGTAGAGCTGCGTGACATCGGTGACCGCATCCACGGTGTAGGCGATGTGGTGCCACTGGCCATCGTTCAGGCCGGAGCTGCGGATCATATCCGGGAAGGTGGCGCCAGCGCGATTCCGCCCGAAGACGCCGCCGAGGTTCGCGGTATTCACACCGCCGGTGGTGCCGATGTCGAGATAGCGGTCGCTGACGCTGCTGCTTCCCAGGAAGACCGCGGTGTCGCGGTTGTCGGTGGAAGAGGTCCACTTCAGCCACACCGAGACCGTGAGTGCCTGGCTGGTATTAAGATCGGCGAAGGTGGCGGCATTCCCCATGTCCACGACGCCGTTCTGGCTCGCGTCATTGACAAAGGTGAACGCCGTGCCGAACACGCCGGGCGTGCCGAGGGTGACATTCGAACCGATGGCACCGGTGGCCCCAGCGCTCCCGCTGTCCGCCGCGGTGAGGCCGCTGGTCTCGTCGAAGGTGTAGTGGGAAATCAGCGCGGCATTCGCCAGGCCGCAGGTAAGCACTGTGACAGAAATGAGAGACTTGAGGGATTGCATCTGGGATCGGGGTTTTGATCTGACGCGGCTTTATTCCCCTTCCGGTGTGATGCTGACCGGATTTGCGGGAAAAAGTTTCGGCCTGAAACGCGGCCAACCCGCCACGGCCTAGCAGAGGGCGGCGCAGCCGCTTTGGAGTGCGGCGGGCATCGCCGCTTTCCTGCGGGTTTTCCGGACAGATCGCCATGTCGAATCCACCTTTCGCTGATCCCCGACCGTGAAGCCGGATCCGACGAACGAATAGCATCTCCACTTCACATTAGCCGCGGCAGCCCGTTCAAAGCGGCGATGCCGCAAAGGGGGCGGCGGGAGGGTCGGCTTAGGGGAGAACTGAAGGATGGATTCGATGCGGCGATTTCCGGGTGGACGCGCCCAAAAGCGGCGATGCCCGCCGCACTCCAAAGCGGCTGCGCCGCAAAGGGGGCATCGATTGGCATTGCTACTCCCCCTCCTCCTTCACCGCGTTCTCGTACGGATTGCTGGTGAAGATCAAAGTCTTCGCATCGCGCAAGACATGGCGCTCCACCAGCATCTTGTCCGGCAGGGTGACATCGAGGATCCCGTTCTCCACCTTCCAGCGGCTGCCGCTCCAGGAGCTATCCTCGGCCACTCCGTTTCTCTTCAAGGACACGGATCCATCCGCGCGGAATTCGCGCACGAAAAGGTCCCCCATGTGGTGGTAGCTCCAGCGGCCGGTGAATTGATCCGGTCCGGCTCCGGTGACCAGGCCTTCCTCGAACTGGAGGATGCCCTGGCTGCCGATCGCGACGGGGTCGTTCTCGAGTCCCCCGCCCTTCCGGTTCAGGGTCTGGATCTGCGCCACCACCGTCCAGCGGCCGCGGCTGTAGCTGCCCGGGAAGACATCGAGGGCGAAGATATTGTTAGAGACGAAGCGCAGCTTCCCGGTCCTGCCGCTATGGTCGTCCGCAGCCACCAGCTTGTCATCCCGGAAGAGCCTGACATTCCGCACCACGGCGGCGTCGGGGCCGTTGATCCACTTGAAGACGGCCCGGTACTTGGCCGGCTTCCACAGCAGGTGCGTGACGTCGAAGGAGACCTCCTGCACGTCGGGCGAAGCCACCTCCCAGCGGAAGTCGCGGGCGGGGAGTTTCGGGACGAATTTCTTCCGGTCGAGGGGCACGTTCTGCAGCGGCTCGCCCGCGTCGGCGGACTGCACCAGGGACTGGTTCTCGAAGAGCGTGATCGCGTCCCGGCCGGAGGAGTGCAGCTTGATCTTGCCGGAGAAGACGCCGACCTCGGTGCTGCCATCCGGCAGCGCGTCCATCGCGAACTCGGTGCCCAGGTCCTCCACCGTGCCGCCGGCGTAGTGGATCTTGAAGCCCTCCGCGCCCTTCGGCACCGTGGTGTAGAGCTTGCCCTTCTGGAGCCGCCCGGATTCATTCCCCGCGACCTCGTAGACGGCGGGGCCCTCGAGCGTCACGGAGACACCGTTGGCATAGGTCACTTCCACCAGGCCGGACTTGATGGAGATCTGGTTGGAAGCGGGATTCAGATCGATCTGGTGAGGCTTGCTTTCATCGGTCCACTCCACGCCGACCAGCCCGGTGATCCGCGCCGGAGGGACGGGCGCGGCATCCGTGGATGCCGTGCGATCTTCCACCTGCCGGTCGAGCCGCCGGCCCAAGCCGAGCCCGAGCGCGAACACGAGGCAGGCCGCCACCGCAGCCGCCGCCATCCAGACGATACGGGGAAAGCGGGCCAGGCGCGGACGCGGCATGAGCGAGGGCCGGTCCTGCGGGATCACCGACTCTAACAGGGCCTCCTGATGGCTCACCGCGATGTAGTAGGCGAGGGCGTCATCGTCCTCTAACAGCTCCTCGAGCTGGGCGACCTCCGTCTTCGACAGCGGCGGGCCGTCGTGGAGGCGATCCACCAATAGGCGGAGCTTGGGATGGGGCGGACGGCTACTCATGGAGTGAAGGAAGGCGGTTCTCGATGCACTGGCGGAGGGCGATCCTGATCCGGGAAAGGCTCTTCTGAATCTGATTCGGCTTCACGCCGAGGTTCCTGGCATGGGCCGTCAGGGACAGCTTATCGAGATATCTCAATTGCAGGAGGCGCTGGCTTTCCGCCGGCAGGCTGGCCACGCAATGGTTCAGCGCCGCGAGCCGGTGATCGACATTCTCGGAGAACTCCTGGGAAGCCCGGGAGATCCGCTCGAGCACGTCCTCGGAGAAGCTGACCAGCTTCCGCCGCTGCATCTCCCGGCGGTGGGTCAGGACCTTGAACCATGCCGCCTTGAAGGCCCACGCGCGGAAATTGCTGCCCGCTTCGAAATCGCCCCGCCGGTCCCAGAGGAAGAGGCAGGTCTCCTGGACCACATCCTCGCAGGCATCGCGGTCCGGGAGGAGGGACAGGACGTAGCCCTTGAGCGCCGGGCGCAATTCCTCGATCTGCGCGCCGAGGAGGTCATCCTCGGCGGAGAAAGCGGGGTCGCGCTCGGGTTGCTGGCTCATCGGCACTCCTATTCCAAATCGCCTGGAAAGCTGACCAAGGAAAAAATGCGACTGCCGACAATCCCAACGTCACCAATGACGGACGGCCCCCCTTGGGACCGCGGAGCCACCCGGCCCGCAGAACGGTCCCTGTGGCCGACGGCATCGCAAGGGGTCGAATGGATACCGCCGCCGCGGCGATGCGGCCCCCTGGAGGAAAAGGGCTCCAAGGGACCGCTCTGCCGGGCAGTGCCCCGCGCTCCCAGGGGGGCTGTCAGCGCATCGGCACGAGAGGATCAGAGTCATGCCTTTCCTCCTTCGCCTCCTCTTCCTCCTGTTAGAAGAACGACACCGGCCCTGTCTTCTCCCGTCGTCCTTTTTGAACAGGAGGAAAAGGAGGAGGATTCCGGAGCCCCGGACGGGCGAGGTTTAGGCCACTGCCCCTTGCCCTGCCGCCCTCCGCCTCCGCCGCGCCCGCCAGTAGAGCAGGCCGGACCATGGCAGCGCGACGGCGAGCAGGATCAGCCAGTGGGGAAGGAACAGGCCCCAACTGCTCTCCGGCCACAACGACATCCGGTGCGCGAGATACTCACGGTAGCTCGTGATTTCCCTCAACTTTTCCACAAACCAGCGGGCCTTGGTTTGATCTTCCAATTCGAAGTCCTTGCCGCGGGTCCATTGGGGAGCTGGCAGCACCACGACTGAAAAGCGAGTGGCATAGTCCGTGCGCAATCCGGTTGCCAGCGGTGCCGGTACAGGGGTGTCGATAAACCCGACTTCCACACCCCCATTGGAATTCGTTGCCGACCACAGGCCATAACGAACCCAAGTTCCGCCACGGAACGAATCCGCCCACGCCCAGCTGATGAAGGCCATCACCAGGATGCCCGACCAGAAGGTCACGGAGCGGTGCAAACGCGGTTTCATGATGCTTCAGCATCGCTATCCGGCGGAACCCCGGCTGTCGATCTCCGCCGCGCCCGCAGGAGCAACAGCCCGGCCCGGAAGGTGAATCTGTTAGACCAGCTTTCCCGCGTCCCCTGCCCGCTCCGGATCCTATTCCGCGGCTTCTTTCACTCAAAGCGTATGCCTCCATGGGGAATTCGCCCGGTCTGTTTTTTGCGCAGCCTCACTCCCCCCGTAGCTTGAGACCACGCCCATCAGGGCAACTGACCCAAGAATCGAATACTATGAGAAATTCAATCGCCACCCTTGCCATCACGGCCTTCGCCTTCACCGGCATCACCCCGCTTCTCGCCCAGAACAAGGACAAGGCGCCGGCAGAGATGAAAAAGGAGAACATCGTCGAGACCGCGTCCGGCATGAATAACTTCACGACCCTGGTAGCGGCAGTGAAGGCGGCCGACCTCGTGGAGACCCTCTCCGGCAAGGGTCCCTTCACGGTCTTCGCCCCGACCAACGAGGCCTTCGCCAAGCTGCCGAAGGGCACGGTGGAAGACCTCCTCAAGCCCGAGAACAAGGAGAAGCTCCAGAAGATCCTGAAGTTCCACGTCGTGCCGGGGAAGGTCATGGCCGCCGATGTGAAGACCATGGAAGCCACCACCGCGGCCGGTGAAAAGGCCGCCGTCGTCGTGAAAGACGGGGTTGTCACCTACGGCGGACAGAAGGTCATCAAGACCGACGTCACCGCGAGCAACGGCGTGATCCATTGGATCGACGGCGTCGCGATGCCGGAGAAGTGAAGTGACCGCAGTGCACCGCACACCGGCGGATCTTCATAGCCGAGGAACAGCCGCTCTCAAGAGCGGCTGTTTTGGTGGCCGCCCGGAGCGCAGATCATGGCGGCGGCGGCACGGGCGCCCGGGTGGCGGCCCTGCGGATTCTACGATGCCTCCCGTAGAGCAGGCCGGACCATGGTAGCGCCACGGTGAGCAGGATCAGCCAATAGGGTAACGAGAGAGTCCAATTCGCCCGATTTGGGAAGAGGTCAAATTCCTCACGGTGGTATGCCTCCACGGGATCCGGGTGCCGGCCTGCGATGGTTCCGAACTGCGCGAATTCCAAGGACTCTTGCTCACCGATAGCGCGAATGAACCGAGGCCAGCCCAACCGGATTCGGGACAAAGTTTGGGCCCTATCCGACATCTGCCCTATTTCCACAAACCCCGCTTTCCATTCGGAGCCACCAGGACTGTGAGCATCGTATTCGACGATCAGCCGGGAGGCGAGGCTGACAGAAGACCATCGGTCTTTTACGAGGTACCTGCTCCCTTGCTGCGATTCCGCCCACGCCCAGCCGATGAAGGCCATCACCAGGAGGCCGGACCAGAAGATGATGGAGCGGTGCAGGCCGGGCTTCACGGGGCGATGATGGCCACGGGAGGGAGGAAGGGAAGCCCGTGGGAGTTCAGCCGTTCCCATTTACCCGGATCTGGTGCCCTCCTGCCTTCCATTCCAAATTCGGAGTCCGGGCTGGTGCATAAAGTAACCGCCAAGACGCCAAGAACGCCAAGTAGGAGGAATCCCAAGGGCACGGGTCATCCATCGTCCCGCCTTTCCCCCCGCGATCCTCTCCGCGACCTCTGCGCCTCCGCGTTTCGTTCGCTCCGGATCCCTCCCTGCCTTTCCATTCAAAGTTCGATGTTGGGCGTTCGATGTTCGATGTTCGCCTTTCATTTCCAGCCCTTTTCCCTTGCCAAGCCCCCCGGCCATCCCTATCCAACCCGCCCCTTCGCACGCCGCCAAAGCACCAACGGAAGACCACAAGGGACCTCACAAGCGGCGGGTTTTCCGAGAATCGCCCGACCTGAATCAAGGCGGGACACACTGAATCACAATGATCAACGAACTCATCAGCGATATGGTGGACGCCGGCGTCCACTACGGCCACCAGACCAAGAAGTGGAACCCGAAAATGAAGCCCTACCTCATGAAGGACAAGGGCGGGATCTACATCATCAACCTGGAATCCACCGTCCGCTGCCTGGACAAGGCCTCGGATTTCCTCTCCGACCTCGCCGGCAAGAACAAGAAGATCCTCTTCGTCGGCTGCAAGCGCCAGGCCCAGGACGCCGTCCGCGAGGCCGCTGAAGCGACCGGCCAGTTCTACGTGAACCACCGCTGGCTCGGCGGCATGCTCACGAACATGACCACCGTCCGCAAATCGCTGGAGCGCCTGAAGTGGCTCGAAACCATCGAGAAGCAGCCGGAGTTCAAGGCCATGTCCAAGAAGGAACTCTCCGCCCTCGGCCGCGAGCGTGAAAAGCTCCTGCGCAACCTCCGCGGTATCCGCGGCCTGGAAGGCAAGCCGGACGCGATCGTCATCGTCGATTCCGCCCGCGAGTCCATCGCCGTCGCCGAAGCCCGCCGCCTCGAGATCCCGATCGTCGCCATCGTCGACACCAATGCCGACCCCTCGATCGTGAACTACCCGATCCCCGGCAACGACAACGCGGTCCGCTCGATCCGCATCATCCTGCAAAACCTGGTGGACGCCATCGTCGTCGCCAAGAAGGGCTGATCCGTCACCTTTCCCCGGCTGCGGCTCACCCCCGCAGCCGGCACTCTCCCCGCGGATCCGGCCTTTCACAAAGCCGATCCGCGTTTTTGTTCTCACAACGTCTCATCTTCCCTACCAAGCCCCGCCCACCAGCGCCTTTCAGGCTGTTCCTGAAAACTGAACACTGAAACCTCGCAAACTTCCTTTTCCCATCACCACCATGATCACCGCATCCCTCGTCAACGAACTCCGCAAGAAGACCAACGTCGGCATGATGGAGTGCAAGAAGGCACTCACCGAAACCAATGGCGACATCGACGCCGCCGTGAAGTACCTGCGCGAGAAGGGTATCGTGAAGTCCGGGAACATGGCCTCCCGCGGCGGCAGCGAAGGCATCATCGCCGCCCGCCTCACCGCCGATGGCAAGTCCGGCATCCTGGTGGAAGTGAACTGTGAAACCGACTTCGTCTCCCGCAACGAGAACTACGTGAAGTTCGTCGACGACATCGCCGACACCCTCGCCGCTTCCGATGCCAAGACGCTGGACGAAGCGCTGGCCGTGAAGAAGGACGAAGGCACCGTGGACACCTTCGTGAAGGCCAAGGTCCTCGAGCTCGGCGAAAACATCCGCCTCCGCAAGTTCGAGCGCTTCGACCTCCAGGACGGCGGCGCGATCGCCCACTACATCCACATGGGTGGCAAGGTCGGCGTGCTGCTCGAAGTCAGCGCCGCCAATGGCGACACCGCCACCAAGGACGAGTTCCGCGACCTCGTTAAGGACATCACCCTCCACATCGCCGCCGCCGCGCCCAAGGGCCTGTCCCGCGACGAGATCACCGAGGAGATCATCGAAGCCGAGAAGGACATCTACCGCGTCCAGCTCGCCAACGAAGGCAAGCCCGCCGAGATGATCGAGAAGATCGTCCTGGGCAAGATCGGCAAGTTCTACGCCGAAGCCGTGCTGCTCGAGCAAGCCTTCATCAAGGACCCCGACACCACCATCAAGAAGCTCGTCGAAACCAAGGCCAAGGAAGTCGGCGACACCCTCGTAGTGAAGCGCTTCGTCCGCTTCGGCCTCGGCGAATAATCGATCAAGAAGACCGCAAGGGCGGCAGTACATTCTCTCACTGCTGACAACTGGATTCGTTCACCCGAGTCCCTCCCCCTTTGGAACAAAGCCCCGCCTCGAAAGAGGCGGGGCTTTTTTGAAATACACTGTTGAATGAGAACACCTTCACCCCTGAGGCACAGGGGCAGGATTAGTCACACCCGTCATGTTCGCACGGGAGGAGGTGTCTACCGTATACGCCGCCTCCTTATCCCCAATTTTATAACTAAATTTCAGAGCACCCGGATGAGGAATCACGAGACCTTGAAGGCGAGCAACGAGGCGAGCAACATTCGAACCAGAGAACGTGAGATCCATATCCTGACTAATAAGCTGCTCATCATCCAATGAAACCGCCATCGCCCCCCGCGCTTCGTCGGGATCACCTTCTTCCTTATGCCACACCGTCAAAAAGGCAATCATCGGCAGAAACATAGGGTAACTTTCACTAACAATCCCTTCCATTACATGGAATGCAGACGGAACCCCAGTGTCCGCCGCTATCACTATATCATGAGCCACCAACGCCAAACGCGGATTCATATAATTATTTTTTGAGGATTAATCTCGTGCGAAGCAGGATTCGACACCAAAAAGATGCCGGATGATCTCTGCGTAGAAATTTTGGGGAGAGCTGCATCAAGTGTTATTATCTTGAAAGAACTCCGCGAAGAAATGGCAATATCCCGAAGTGAATCACCCCACGAAAGCAGTTTGCAATCAATAATATCACCAGGAACATCCCTTGAATAAATTGAAATCAACACTGCGCTTGCCACGGCCAAGGACGCAAAAGTCGTCCTATTTCTAGCAGCGATCAATTCATATAATGCCACAAGATCCGGCAGCGGTAATTGCGACATCTGCTTGTATACACCAGAAGATATCACGATCTTAAACAAACTCTTAGGCGTGTTACAGACTATGAAATCCGCAATCAAATCCTTAATGGCAGATTTTCGAAATAGCCTCATAGACCGCATCGGTAATATTTACGCTCATGCCCGTAAGCCTTCGGCACCTCACTAACCAAATGTATAAACTCGCCTGCCCAGCCCCACTTTGAACACACTACAGGCAAATTCATCATATGATTAAAATCGACGATTATGCCAGAATGACTCGCGTCTCCAGCATCATCAAAATACACCACAATATCTCCAGGGATAGAATCAGCAGGAAGCACCTCATGCCATCTATCGTCACTTAGACATCTAGCGACCTCGGTTGATCCAGAAATCCAAGTTCGACGCCCTCCAAATGTCAGACCGTGACAATTGAAACAGGTTGACGCATCGCGTCTTTTTTTCACTAGAGGCCAAGGTTTAGCTATTTCTTTCGCATGCATTAGCTGACCGGGAGATAAATCACCCATGGCGTGATTGAACACGTCGTTTCCTTTTGACGTCTGAAGTTGAATTTTCACATTCGATGCGCTTCCGAAAAGTTCGATTACGTGCGGCAGAACTGAATCCAGTTTTGTTGAGGTGCAAGCCTGATCGTCGTCACAATGGCACGTTCCAAACTGCTACCCATCTCGGCAGCGACGTATCCTACCTTCTTTCAACCGAGTTTGGCGATATAAAATGTTCATGTGAACATTCCCCAGATCAGTCGATGGGGTCAGTCCTTGAATTTTGAATTTCGTGCGAGTTCTCACGACCACTCTCAAGATTCAAGGGCTGCCCCCGCAGAAGAATAGCCCCGGCACCGTGAGGCACTGGTTCCCTCTGGACGCCATCCAAAGCTGCAGCCAGGATTTTGAATGTGGGGCACGATGGTAAAGTTCCAGCTCGAAGGGCAGTAGCGGTCGTTGGAATCGGCCTGCTCGGCTGCGCGATATTCGCGGTAATCAAAGCCATCGAACCGTCGTCGAACCGGAACGAAACAGGGTTCCGGAGATCTGACGTGAGGTCCGGGCATGCCTCCGCTCCAAATGGACAGCCTGGCGAATCCGAGGGTAAAGGGGCTTCGGCGGAAAGCGAACCGCCCCGAAGTGGAAAGGCCGGAGAACGCCCGAGTGAAGCGGTTCTCGCTCAAAAGCGGCTGGAAAGCCACCGGGTGCAACTTGCCGAAACATTGAGGAAATTCAGACCGAGCCATCCTGCTGCGGTTAGAGCGACGGCCAAACTGAAGAAGCTTGAAGAGGAACTAGCGGCCGCCGGTGGCAATGCGACTCACCGCCAAAGTTGGCCTCATGCCGCCGAGAGGGGAAGTCCTTGATTTTTGAGAAAGCCCTGGGATTCACCTCGCGATTCAAGATTCAAGGACTGACCCCGCCGAGGGCGTGGGATTGTTGATCTGGACGTCATGCCGGCAGCCGCATCAATGGGGTCTGTCCTAGGGTCAGGCCTAAAGGCCTGACCCCGAACGATGACCCCGAATGATTGCTCTCGCCCAAGCCTCCTCCGCTTGCCAAGCCTAGGCGCATGACGCTCGCCCTCCACCGCTCGGTCAGCTTCTGGTCCGGCATCCTCGTGATCGGGTTCGTTTGCTGGCTGTGGCGGGATTCCCAGTCGCATTGGAGCCGCGTTGAATTGTTCCGCGTGAACGCAACGCAATCGCCTTCGGCCATGGAGTTCACCTACATACCCAAGGGCAACACCCCCCGATTCGCCCGCGGGCAGCAAGCGCCCAACGACATTGAAACGGAGTATTTCCCCGCGCCGTTTTTGCGCCGTGGCGGCAACACGCTACCCACGCAGGCCTTCTGGGATGAACACGCCCAGTTAAAGACATGGCGCGGCATCCACTGGAATATCTCCGGGATCAAGAGCTCAGGTGCATGGATCGCTTTCATCCCGCACTGGCTCATTCTCCTCTCCGTCGCGGTTCCGTGGCTCGGGTTGCTAGCCTGGCGAGCGAAGAGAAGGAAGCGGCAGCAAGCCCCCGGCTAACATCGTGAAGCTTGCCCCGCATCGCTAGGTCGCGTTCTGGTCCGGCATCCTCGTGTTGGGGTTCATCTGCTGGGCTTGGTGGGATTCGAGTCGAACGGGGTCTCATCGACGGGGCCAGTCCTTGAATTTTGAGAAGGCCTCCAGATTCATCTCACCATTCAAGATTCAAGATTCTAGGACTGGCCCCGCCGAACGTGTCGTGAGCGTGCGGGGAATGGCTTTGCGGAATAAGTTCCCCCATGAAACCGGAATCATCCCACCAATTCTGCCGGTCCTGGGAGTCGGACCCTCCACACCAATTCGAGGCAAGCGTCGTGCTCATCTCCTTGTTTGTCGCACTGGCGATATTAGCGGGTTCGGCGCTTTGGCAGTTCGTGACCGGGTAAGATGCGCGCCGTCTTCCCCTCGCCTACCGAGGCAGGGATGGCATAAAGAACTCCGCAGTTCTCCCGATTGCATTTAAATCCATTGACCCTGTGGGGAATTCTCCCTACATACCCGCCGTTGCCAGCCCCCACTGACGACACCAAACGGATCCTGTCGCCTCCCCGCGGCCGGGTCCGTTTTTCTTTGCATCGATCCGATCCTCTCCGCCTCCGCATTGGCGCCGCTTGATGGGGTCTGCCCTTCAATTTTGAGAAGGCCTCCGATTCATCTCACCATTCAAGATTCAAGGACTGACCCGCCGACGCCGGGGAGCCCCGCGGCCCTCTTCCTCCGCTTGGCCCGCCAGAGGAGGAGGCCCAGCCAAGGGATCGTGAAGCCGGTGAGTATCATCCAATAGGGAATGCAGACCAGCCAGTCGCGGTCCGTCCGGTAAATCATGTTCATCGCATTCAATTCCCGCAGCTCCTTCACATCGTACTTCATCAAGTAGAGCTGCCGCGTTTTGAGGTCGGCGTGGTCGATACCGCCCCGGATGAAATGCGGAGGCGGGAACAGGGCTGAAGAAGGTTTGCTGAATTCATTCCGGAAACACTCCCATCCGGGACGGCGCCCGGAGGGGCGATAGGTAAAGCTCAGCGCGCCGGCCCCGCTCTCAATCATGCAGGACCCCCACATGGGGTTCGTTCGGGTGTTCAACGAATCCCGCCACGCCCAGCTGATGAACCCCATCACGAGGATGCCCGACCAGAATATCAGCGAGCGGTGCAGGGCGGGTTTCATCCTGCGATGGTGGGTGGCTGGTGAAAAAAGAAAACTCCCGGCACCGTGAAGCGCGCGGGGCGGAGGAAGAGGGCCGCGGAACGCGCCGCAGGTCCGGCTGGTGCAGCGCCGGAGCCATGCGACACGGCGGTATTAAATTGACCGCTTCCGTAGTTAGTCTGGAGTGCTTCGGACAAGCGGCTGGAGAACTCCCGCTTGAGTATCCCGCTCATGAAAATTCCAAAGACACTTCCCCTCATCGCGCTCGCCGCGGTCCTGAGCAACGGCAGCCCCGCCCGGGCTCAGGCGGAGAAGGAAAAGGCTGGGGAGAAGACGCAGGAGGTCACGGAAAAGATGCTTCGCGGCCGGCGCTTTGTCTTCGGTGAGGAAAACGGCGGCAAGTTCACTTACTTCAGGATCCTGTCCTTGAAAGGCGGCGGCACCATCGATGAAGGAGCCAGCCGCAATGAGGCGAAATGGGAGGTCAAGAACGGCAAGTTCCTGCTCCGCCGCGATGATGGCGAGGCTACCACCGAGTTCCGCGATGCGGAATGGAACGGCCCGCTTGTCGATTTCAGCGGGGTTCACCTTCTCAACAACAACAAGGGGAAGTTTGTCGCCTATGAAGTCACGCCGGGAGCCAAGGGCATGATCACCGAAGCAAGTATCTCGAATCGCAAATTCGAGTTACGCTTCCTCGATCCTCCCCGGGAAGACAGCACGATGCTGACCTTCGCCGCCGGGGGCAAGCTAAGCGGAGGCAGATTCGACGAGGGCTCGAAGTGGACCGTGGAAAAGAACGTCCTTTCCCTGCGGCTGGATGACGGCTCGGAATATGCCCGCTTCGACAAGGTTTTCACCGCCCACTCGGGAAAGCTCCTCATCCTTGAAGGGCCCTCGAAGGTAAAAGAGGCCAAATCCTTCCGTCTGATCGAGACGGGCTCCTAGGGACGGGTGAGGACTCCGGGCAAGCGAAGGCGGAGGAAGGAAGGGCCACGAAAAGCCCGCTGCCTAGGGTGTCAGCCTAGCCCCGCCGCGGCCCGATCTGCGGCCGGTGCCGACAGATCCCCTGCCCGGCGGCTTTCTCCGGAGAGATACCACCACTCATGAAGACCTCCTCCACCCTCCTGTTCCTCCTCGCGGCAGCGCTTCCCCTCCTGGCCGCCGATAAGAGGCCGGCACCCGCGCCGCCGCAGGCCGTCGTGGACTCAACCGCCAAGGCCAAGCGCGCCAGCGCGACTGCCGATCTCAAGGCGATCGCAGCGGCGCTCCTCGCCTACCGCGACCTCGCCGGGCAACTTCCCACCGTGGCGCAAGGCCTGGACGCCCTCATCGCCAAGCCCACGAAAGAACCCATCCCGGAAAGGTGGGCACAGTGCATGGAAAAATATCCCGTGGATCCGTGGGGCTTCCCCTACGGCTATGCCGTCCGCCAGAAGGATGGAAAGGATCAGCAGATCCTGATCAGCAAGGGCCCCGATCGCGAATCAGGGAAGGATGACATCGAGCGAATCGTCGCCCCGGAGCCTGCGAAGAAGAAGTAGCGGATCCCGCTCCATAGGGCGCTACCGGATGAGATCCCCGGGCTGTTTGGCGGCCTTGTAGTAATCCCTCTGGGCATCATGCCTCTCCACGGAATCCGTGGTATCGAGAAGCTTGCGGGCGCCCTCGTCGGCTCGCTTCCGCCATTCGTCCAGGCCGCTGATGAGCCGCTCCGCGGATTGGATCTCCGCTTCCAGCAGCTTGAGGGATTTCGGGATCGCGGCCCCATCCAGCAGCGCCCGGGCCGACTTCAGCGCGGCCACGATCCGCTGGACATGGTCCGCGTAGACCTGTTCCGCCGCGGCCTTCGCGTCGGTGGCATCCTTCAGCTCCTTGGTGAGCGTCTCCATTTCCTTGGGCCGCTGCTCGCGCCCGAGCTCCTGCGTGATCGTTTCCACCCGCATCCATTCATTGTGGGCGGTGAAGGCATCCTGGTTCAGCCCCGTCACCACGGCGGCCAGCCCGGATTGCGCCGCATCCACCGCCGCCTGTTCGTGGTAATCCTCCGGTGCCCGGGCTTCTTTCTTCCGGTTGTCGCAGCCGCTGGCAGCCAGCAGCAGAAGCAGGATGAAAATCGCTTTCATGGGGAGATTGTGCTAGGGTCCGCCTCCAACAGGCCACCCCAAAAAATACGGCTCTCCGTCAGATTTGCTGATGGATCACGATACGTCTGCCCAAGAGGGCGGCGCAGCCGCTTTGGAGTGCGGCGGGCATCGCCGCTTTAGGGCGATCTGGACTGGAGAACGCCGTATTGGATTCGCCTTGGTCCTGCCCCTGCCATTACGCTTGAACTGCTGCGGATCTTCCTGAAGGCGCCGGACGCTTGACCGGCTTCCAAAAGGGGAAAACGAAGAGGTGGATTCGTGACGGCGTTCTCCAATCAACACCGCACGAAAGCGGCGATGCCCGCCGCACTCCCGAGCAACAAGAATTATAACCCTTTGGTTTTCAGTAAAACCTCTTTTTCGAGTTACTCCATGCTCCACACCCCTTCAGCGCGGTTCAGGTGCTCCAAAGCGGCTGCGCCGCAAAGGGGGGCATCGATCCGCATTGGAAGCTTCCTCGAATAGCTTCAGCGAATCTGACGGAGAGCCAAAAATACGGCTTGCAACGGGTGAATCGGGATTGCCCCGCAGGAGCCAACGACGACGCCCGCGACGGACGGCCCCACCGGCACCGCCCGGCTGAACGGTCCTTGTGGCGGGGTATATCGCGGGGATGGAATGGAAGCGCCGTTCCGATGCTGCGGACCTCCTAGGATACACCCGGTGGGGCTGCCCGCCCTCCATCTCCAGCACCTTCAGTCCGGCCTCCTCGCGGCAGCATTTACATTTCAGCATCCCGCGTGACGCCGGCGCTGCGACACACAGGCCAATGTCCCCCCAAAGTATCGGTCCCGGGGATCGAAGCCTTCGCGGACACCGTTGAAGACGCCCGAACCAACCTCCAATCCGCGGATTTCACAGAAGCGGAATCTCTCCCAACGCGCATCGGGCTCAAGAACCCAAGCTACCAGAACGAAGGCTCCGGTCTTCCGATGCTGGCCGATCATGTGGGGCTCTGCCCTCACCTCGCGTGTCTTGTGGATAAAGACGATGATATGCCGACGGTCGATGGCGGCAACGAGATCTGGAAGGGCCGCGTAGGAGAGTGGCATCGCGGAAATTCCCACGAGTTCTCGTGGCGGCAACAATTGTATTCTAAGCATATCGCTTATGAAGTGCGCCCCAAAGCCCCTTGCAGTTCCCCCGCCAGGCGCATCAGGATTCCCATCATGCCCCCTCCCTCCCCTATCCCCCGTGTCTATCCGGGCGAGTGCGCCCTCGGTGAATGCGTGCCCGCCCATTCTGTTCCGGGTTGGGACCTCTCGGCCCGCATCTGGCACTACGAAGTCCGGATCGATGAATCGACCGCCGGCGAGTCGAAGACCTACCCCGTCGCCATCCGCATCTTCAGCCTCGGCCACCGCCATGACGGACAGGGTGGCCACACGCCCATCTGGATCAGAGAATCCTGAGCCCATCCCGGCGCTCTACGATTTCCGGGGCTCCCGCGGATGTTACGATCCTCGGGAGCCCCGCCGCTCCATGAACACACCTGGCCTGGAAATTCCATGGGGAAAAACGCGCCGTTCCCCTAGCGATCCTGTGAACCGATCACCTCTTCGACGGCCTTTGTCAGCTCCTGCCGGTCTTCCGATGGCGCGATCTTAGCGGCGGCTTCGTCGAGCACCTCCTCCACCGCTCCCTCCGTGATGCCCGGATGGTCCTTCGCGAACTGCTCGATGAAATGCCGGCGCTCGTGGTCTTCGGAGAGGGCCACGGCGCGGCGGTCCTGGGACGTGTTTCCTTTGTCGTCGCTCATGCTTCCCGTCGTCGCAATATCCGTTCCAGCCTCACGGACCATTGAAAATCGTTGGCGGAAGAATCGCAGCAAGTGCATAAGATAACTCCGGCATGGCAGATTGCACAGGCTCGGCCGGCCAAGCTTCCGGGGATTCATCGAACCTGCCGTTAGAACAGCCAATCGGCCGCCGGACGGAGGCGGGGAACGTATTCTGCAAGAGGTCCGCAATGGACCGAAGCCCCGAGCAAGCCGCCGCCGCGCCGCCCTTCGTCATCGCGATCGGGACCTCCGCCGGAGGCTTGGCCGCGATGAAGGAAGTCGTCGCGCAATTACCCCCCGACCTTCCCGCCTGCGTGATGGCGGTCCTGCACGTCGCCCCGGACGCTTCCGTGAGCTACTTCGTCCGGGCGCTCCAGGCCGCCGGAGCGTGGGACTGCCGCGAAGCTTCCGATGGCGATCCCCTTCTGGCCGGCAGACTCTACGTGGCACCCGCCGATCGCCATCTCTTGGCCGATGTCGCCACGGTCAGCGTCACCAAAGGCCCGCGGGAGAACCGTTGGCGACCTTCCATCGACGCGCTATTGAGGTCGGCGGCGATCCATCACCGCGGACGCGCCATCGGGGTCCTGCTCACCGGGGAATTGGATGACGGCGTCGCCGGCCTCGCCGCCATCAAGCGCTGCGGCGGCGTGTGCGTCGTTCAGGACCCTGCCGACGCAGCATTTCCCTCAATGCCCGCAGCCGCGATCCGCCGTGTGGAAATTGACCAGGTGGTGCCCTTGGGCGCCATTGGCAAAACCGTAGCCAGACTGGTCTCCGAGGGCCCGGGAGAAGGGAAAGATCCCCCGCTTGAACTCCTGGCCGAGGCACGGGTGGCAGCCGGAGGCCGCATGACCATTGAGGACATGGACGGCCTCGGGGACCGCAGCGCCGTCACCTGCCCGGAGTGCGGCGGAATCCTCTGGAAACTCGGCGGGGAAACCTCGCTGCACTTCCGTTGCCATACCGGGCACGCCTTCAGCCCGGAAGCCTTGGAGACCGATCTGACGCACCGGCTCGAAGCGACCTTGTGGTCGGCGGTGCGCCTGTTTGAAGAAAGGAGAAGCCTGATCCAATCGCTGTCGAAGTTCGGCTCTTCCACAAGCGCCGAAAGCTCCAGGGTAGAGGAGATCGAAGCCCATCTCCACCTTCTGCGTCGCGTGCTTCTGGGCCCGGCGGGTGGCGATGCGGCGGCGCAGCTTGAATCCAGGACATCCGCCTAGCTACCCGGTGGCGCTGCAAAATGCAGACGCCACGATTGCCGTCTGCATGGACATCCCGCGCAGGAAGATTGATGCCGCCACGCCTTTCCCGGGAGGCATAAAAAATGCGATGGGAGAAAGGAACCCGGACCATCTCCATCACCATGAAAATCGACACTCCGAGGGATCTGCTATTCGACCAGCTACGGGATATCCACGACTTCGAGAATCAGTTGCAGCCGTCATTCGCGGAGCTATCTGTCCGGGCGACGTCCCCGGACCTCAGGTCCCTGCTGGAAGATCACGGGCGGGAGTGCGAAGACCAGCGCGACCGCGTTCGCGGAATCTTCAGCCGCCACGGGGTTGAGATCGGAAGCGACAAGTGCAAGGCCATCGAGGGCCTCATCAAGGGCGGGGACAAGCATCTGGATGAGGCCACGGACCCGCAGGTCATCGACCTTCTGCTGATCGCCCACTGCAACCGGATCAAGCACTACGAGATCGCCGCCTACAGTTTCGCCGCCTCGCTCGCGGACTGCCTCGGATTCCAGGACGACGCCCAACTGCTGGAGCAGAGCCTCCAGGAAGAGCATGCCGTAAAGGAGGCCCTGGCGCAGACCGCGGCGAATGTTTTCGATCCCTGCATGCTGGAACACGGGAGAGATCTGGCGGCCTCATAAGCCACCACCCGGACAAGGCACGCGATCTGCGAAAGCGGGAGGCTATGGATTCCCTACAAACCGCCGAAGCTGCCACCCGCCGCCCTTCGAACTTCGGACCCCGCATTCACCGGGAATCGGAAGTGGACGCCTCCGTGAGATCCGAGTCCGGGCGGATCCTGCCCCTCCCCGTGGGAGGCCGGACTCCCTGGCGCGGACGGTGGACGAACCGGGCCCAATCCACGCCCCGCACGATGCGAGCGCGGAGCCTCCAGGCAGTCGCGGAAAATCCAGCCCTCGCACTCGGCATCAGCTTCGCCATCGGGATCGTGGCGGGCCGTGTCCTCCTGCGCCGCTGAGCCATTGAAAATCCAGAGCATCCGAAAATGAGAACCCGATATATTGCCGTCGCCTGCATCGCTTCCTTCCTGCCTTCTTGCGATAGGCCGCCGAAGGGCGAACTGCTCGACCGCAACTTCACCCATCCCGGGGAGAAGCCTGCGCCCGAATCACCCCAGGGCACCTCGAACGGACAAGCTCCCGATGATCCGGGGAAGAATGCAAGCGCCCACGACACCAAGCCGGATCCGGCTCCCGGCGGCGGCCTGCCGCCCTCGTCCACGCCCCCGGCAGGTGCCGGAGGGCAAGCCGCGGGAAGCACCAGCGGCGGCAGCACCACCGCACCCACCGCGGGGGGAAGCCGCAATGCTCCGGCCGCCCCGGAGAAGAAGAACTGAGGAGGCCGGACTCAAGGAACCTCCTTCAAGCGGTAGAACTGCTTGTTGGGACCGGCAGCGGCGGCGTGGATGTAAGTCAGGGGCAGGCCGGTGCCGGCGATGGTCGAGCCGAGATTCGTCCAGGAGTTCAGATCCAGCGAACGCTGGAGTTGATAGAGAACCCCCGGGGAGCAGATATGGTCGATGTTCACATTCGAAGCAAACCGCTGCACCTTGACGATGGCCGTGGACGCGGCGATGGCTTCCACATCCCCGGCACCGCTAATCGTGTGGCCGCTGATGATCCAGATCCCCGTGGCGGCGGCAGGCAGGGTTTCCGGAATCAGCGCGAGCTTGAAGGCGCCGTTCTGCTGGATTCCGAAGAGGAAGCGCACGTTGATCGCGGCATTGTTGGCCAGCGGCGTCGCCACGGCTACGGAGGTGGCGCTGAAGGTGGAGTTCAATCCGCCGCCGTTCGGTTGGCTCGCGGCTTGTTCGAGGGTGCTGCCGCGCACCGTGACATTGCCACCGCCACCGCTCAGCGCGGCCACCGTGTCGGCACTGGTGCGTGGCCGCAGGTCGGCGATATCGGATGGCGAGGGAAAGGTCGAAAGATCGACCACCCGGAAGCGCAGCCGCGTGATGTTGACGCCGGTGGAGTTCACGAATTTCCGGCTCAACGAGATGGTACCGTAGGTGCTGTTTTGCGCAGGCACGGAAGCCATGTCACGGACCCGGTTCGGCGGCATCGTCATCGCGACTCCCGGATCGACCAGCCTGCGCACCAGCGGGGGGCCGCTGCGCCGGCGGACCGGCGATGACAGATTCTCCGGCCCCGGCGCCCCCAGGTGCTGGCCGGCCCCCGCGAAAGTCCCGTTGGTGTCGGAGAAGAAGAAGTCGGCCACGTTGTTGCCCGTGTCCCGGGTGCCCTCGCCCGACAGATTCCGGGTCAGCGAGCAATTGATGGCGAAGGGCGAGACCACCCCGTAACCGGTGCCTTCCTTGTAGAGGGTCTTCAGCTCCGTCGTGGAGCCCGCCGCATCGAGCCGGTTGGCCAGCGTGAAATCGCCCGGGATCGACGTGCGGAAGAGCGCGATGCCGGCGTTGTCGGGGATCTCGGTGGTGTAGGTGGCATCGCCGGTGGCGGTAGTCCCGTTTCCGGCGGGATAGGCACCCAGGCTGTAGCCGGGCGAGGCGACATTGACCCCCAGGTAGTGGCCGCGGGCGGGGATCACGGTGCCATTCGGAATCACGAAGCGCACGACCCCGTCGGACGCCGCCACGGCGTAGCCGGTGGAGCTGCCGACGCTCTGCACGGTGTGCCCGGAATCGGTGGTGTTCTGGACTTCCACGAATTCGTCGTTCGCGCCGTTCGGGCCGCGGAGCCGGAATTCGCTGATCACCAGTTGACCCTGCTCGGCAGGGACCACGCTGACGATGTTCAAGGTCCAACTCGTGATGCTGCCGGAATCGCCGAAATTGTCGTCCACCACGAAGAGCTTCCAGACCCCGTTCGGGCTGATCCCGTCAAGGGCCGAGAGCGCGGTGTTGCCGCTGATCGCCGGGGCGGGAGCCGGAATGTTGTCGGGACTCCCGATGTTGGTCGGCTTGTAGGTCCCGCTTGAGATGAGGGCGGCGTCCGGCAGGTAGTTCGCAGCATCGTCGTCGATCACGAGCGTGACGTTGCTGACGTCGCTGCCGGCCCCGACATCCGATAGGAGCAAGGCCTGGGTGCCGTCCGGTGCGACCAGCAGGACGTCAACGTCGTCCGGAAACGTGTGGGTCAGGCCGGTCAACTGCACGCTCACCTTGTGGATGAAGCCGCCCATGCCGGAGACATTGATCGCCGAGGGATAGGGAGTGGCCTTGGTGGGAGCCGCGACATCACCGATCGTGATTCCCGAGGTACTCGTGAAGGCTTTGATCTCGGCCAGGGCCTCGCCCGTGCCAAGGGCAAGTGCAAGCGACAGGACGGCAAGGAACGGGCGAACCCTCAAGACCCGGAGGGCCGCTTTGGAAGTTATCATAAGATCAATTTAAAAACCGGTTAATCTAACAGAATATAATCACGGCAGGCGATCCGCCCTAACAATAACCACCCCTTGAACAGCCCAAGAGGATTGGGAATTACCGTGCTGGTTTTGAAGAAGGCCTTCCGGATGAAGTGAACGGAGGCCTGCACTGCCTACATGGCGGCGTGGAACAGAGGTGCCGGGGAAACGGCGGGACTAACAGGACGGTGGGTGAAAGGGTGTAAGATGGCCCTTGTCTACACCGCCCCGCGGGATTGCCTATGGGCCGAAGGGTGTATAGGTGTCCAACAGGCGAATCGGTCCTGCCGCGGGCGGCCTTTCATCCGTGCCCATCCGTGGTTCTCCATTGCCATGGCGATTCAACCACGGATCGTGCGGATCCAACGGCTAAAGACCCCTCACTTATCCGCGACCCACCGGAAGTAGATGGTGGCATGATCCTGGTCCACGTTCTTCGACCAAGCCTTGGCGGGCTCCCTCTCCTTTCCCAGCCCGAAGGACCTGATCTTCGGCAGGGGCGAGAACTCCGGCGCTTTCAAGCCGTTCACCTTCTTCGCGGAGAGCAGCTCCGGACTCTGCACCGGAGTGTAGAGGAAATTCCGCGTGGTCGCGGCCACCGCGAAGCCCCGCACGATCACCACGCTGAGTGCGCCGCCCTTGCCCCCTTGATCGTCCGTCACCGCGAAGACCACCACATCCCCGGCTTGGATCATGACATCCTGCGAGACCGCCTTGTCCCAGGAAGCCGCCTTCCACACCGGCTTGCCATTCACGAACATCTCGAAGCGGTCGTCCGCCAGGACATGGACGGTGCACTTGGCCGCATCCGGCTCCTGCGCCTTGAGCGCGAGCCATGGGAAAAAGACAGTGGCAAGAACCAGCAACCAAGCCTTCATGATGATGCGACCCTAGCCGGTCCGGAGAGACACGGGCCAGCAAATTTCCAAGCATCCGGAGGAGCCCGGAGCCGCCCTCAAGCAGGCAGCGCCTTGGCGAAGATCGCCTTCATGGCACCGGTCGTGGTTAGGATCCGATACGCGGAAGACGCCAGCTCGCTCAAGTTCTGCATCAGCCGCTGGTCCTCCGCATCGAACTGCCGGCCCGGCTCGTGGATCACCGCCCAGATCGTCCCCACCGCTTTCCCATCCACATGGAAGGGCACCAGCAACACCTCCTCCAGCGGCGGCGTGATGGGTTCCAGATAAGTGAAGTGCCTCTCGGGGTGGGAGAACAGCACCACCGCATCCCGATCCAAAACGGTCCCGCAGGGTCCGAAATCACTGGGCGTCCCCGCACCGATGTAGGAGGCCAGTCCGCCGGTCACCGCCGGCCAGAAAAACCTTCCCCTCTTCTCGTCCAGCAGGCTGATTCCGGCGGAATCTCCATTGGAAAATTCGAGCACCGCCTGCACCAGCATGGAGAATAATTCCTCAGGCTTCTCGGCAAGGCCTTGGACAAGCGCCAGCGTGGCACGAGTCTCCCCCTCTGCATCCGCGGCGCGAACCTTCCGCTGCGAGAGCTGGGGGGTCGCAATCACGGATTCCAAGCTATGCTGGATCCCGGAAGGCAATAGAGAATAGGGCACGTTCGCCCGTTTCCTTACCTAAAAAACGGGCAAATCGCAAGCTCCTTCGCTACGCATAACTTCTACTGATATTCGCGGGGGAAGCTGCCTCGTTTCCCGGTCCGGGAATTCCACGCACCGCGAACTCAAAACCTCACCCACACCGCCATCTCCCCCGCCTCCTCCCAGCGGGTTCCCCGCAGGAAGGTCCACTGCTCGCTGGATCCTGCCGGATAGTAGTGGTGGCGTTGCGATTTGTTCGACCACTCCGCCACCGTTTCAGCCACCACCCAGTCCCCGATCTCACACTCGGATCGGCTCCACTTGCAGCGCGGGGAATCGCTGACGCTTCCACGCAGCCGCCGTTGACGGTCATGCCTCGCCTGAAGGTCCAAGGGCTGGGAGGGCTTGCGTTCCAGGGGGAGTGCGGGCTGATGGATCATACGCCGCCATCGCAATTTCCGTTCCACCACCGCAATCCTTTGTTTCCCGATATCGCCCCCCGCATTCCGCGGAATGAAGAGGGCGAATTGTCGCCACGACATTGCATTTCCCATGGTCTGCGCCATGCAGTCCTCTTCCGCCTCTGCTCACCACGGATCGCCTTCACGGACTCCCGTCACTGATCTTGAAGAAGCCCTTGCCCGCCGAGAGGTTCGTGACGGTGAAGATGGCCGGAGCCCCGCTGCCGTTAAGGGTCTGCACCGGCTGGAAAGCGGTGACCAAGTCCGGAGAATGCAGGAGCGTGTATTTCACCCCGGCCTGCGCGGTGAAGCCGAGCACCAGGTGGCCGGACGCATTGCGGGAAGTCGTCACCGCCAGCTTCAGCGGAGGCACGGGCGCTTGGTAGGGATCCACCTTCAAGGCGAGCGCATGGATCGGCAGCGTGATCGGGGTCAGGGCGGTGTTCCTCGCACTGGCCGTGATGGTGGCCGCCTGCGGATCGATGACCAGAGCCTGCGAGGTGAGCGCCGGCGTCAGCAGCGGGATGGGCGTGGCCGCGTAGTCGGGGCACACGGCCACCACCGATTGGAAGCCCGGGTTGTAGCCGATGACGCGGAGCCCGTCGCCGGATTCCGAGGACAGCGCACCCGTGGTGTCCCGCATCGAAAGCGCCGCGCCGCTGGTGAAGGTATCGTTGCGCACGAAGCCCTGCACGCTGGCCGACCCCGTAGCCACCTTCGCGACCAGCGAGCGGGTCGGCGCGGCGCTGTCGAGGATGTTGAAGTAAGCGGCGTCCGCATTTACCGCGATCATGCTGATGAAGGCCCCCGTCCCGGGCGCCACCGCGGGCCGGAACTCGGCGGAGACCTGGCCGGTGGCATTGCCGAGCCGCAGCGCCAGCGGCTGGATGACCGGCGGCTCCACGGAGAGATCAATCTTCGAGCCGGTGAGCCAGACATCGTTCCCGTTCGGCGAGTATTGGCCCACCATCAGCGAGGCCCCGGAGAGCGTGTTGGACCAAGCCTTTGTCCCGTTCGCGTTGAACTTGATGAGATGCGTCTTCTGTGTGTAGGCGAGCGTTTCGAAGTCGAGTTCCGTCGCCGCCAGCGCGAAGATGTAGGAGCCGTCCGGACCCGGCAGCATCGCCGGGCTGTGGCTGAGCGTGCTGAAGGGCGGCGTGGCATTCATCGAGAATGTCCGCGCCCAACGCACACCCCCGGAGGCATCGAGATTCACGACCAGGAAGGTCTGGGTGCTGCCGTTGTTAGAGTTCTGGACCGTGAGGTAGTGACCGGACCCGTCGGGGATGCTCGCGATCGAGGCATACTGCGGATCGGCCTCCTCTTCCCCCACCTGCGGGAGCAGCAGCGGGCTCGTGTAGTTCTTGCTGATATCGAGGCTTCCGTTGGTATTGAAGGACACCAGCGAAAGGGTCGTCCCCTGGTCCATCAGCTGCAGGATCTTGTCTCCCGGAGCCAGCCCGGTCAGGGTATCGTCGGGATTCGCGCCGTGGCTGAACTCGAAGGCGAAGTCCTTTGCCAGGGTGCTGCCATTGCCGACCCCGACCCGCGTCTTGCCGCCGGGGACATTGTAGATGGCGAAGTACTTCGCGGGATTGCCAATCAGCGGCCCGGAGATCGTCGGGTAGAATCCCGCGAGCACTCCGGTCTCGAGATAGGCCGCCCACTTGAAGGCCGCATTCTGGTCGAAATACCCGAAGCCGTTCACGGGGTAAGTGCCCGCGCCATTCGGGAAGTTCATCGTCGCATGGAATGCGGACCCCGCGGACCCCTCGTGGGCCGACATCCCTGCCGAAGCAAACGCAGGCAGCGCGGGATCGTTCTTGCGGATGATATGTCCGAAGGGCTGCACCGCATGGCTCGCGGCAGTAAAAACAAGAAGCGCGGACGAAACAACGGCACTAACAGGGCGATGGGTAGACAGGGGCATGACGGCCGCCTGTTTACACCGCCCCGCCCGATTGGGAATGGACCGAAGGGTGCAATCGCGAGCCTAACAGACCCTCCTGTAGCCCTTCCGGTCTGAAGCATGCCTGCCCCCCGGGACCGCGGAGGCTCTGTCTCGCAAAAGCCACCCGAGCAGCGCTATCCATCGCGCGGCTGGCACGGAAAGCGCCGTCGCCTGACTGCCGGCCTTCCCGTGAACATCGAATGAAGGCAGAAGCAGAACCCTGAAATTCAAGATCTCAAATCTCAAATCTCAAATCTCAAATCTCGGATCTCAAATCTCGGATCTCGGATCTCGGATCACGGATCACGGATCTCAAACTTGAAATCTGAAATCTGAAATCTGAAATCTGAAATCCGAACCCCAAGCCCTCCGCGTTCCCCCGCGACCTCTGCGCCTCCGCGGTAGCCTCCCTGCCTTTTCACCGCTCACCGCTCACTCCTGCCTCTCACTCCCCCACCACCCGCATCTGCGTGCACAACCACTGCGGCAGCCCGTCGATCTCATACCCCAGATCCGCGTAGTAAGCGATGAACCCCTTCTCCGGCTTCACCAGGCTCGCCGTCACCGGCTCGCCCTCCTTCAGCGCGATCGCCTGCGACTCCCAGCGCGCCTTCCTAAAATCCCGCGTATCCGAGCGCGCCACCCACAGCCGCGCCTCCCGCGGCGCGGGCTCGGCCGTCACCGTCAGACCCAGGCCGCCATCGGCCTGCGTGCCGTGTTTCCAGCCCAGCTTCGGCAGCGGCTTCCCGCTGAGCTGATAGCGGATGAAGGCCGATACGTTGTTGATGGCCCGGTCCGCATTGAGCTTCTTCCCCGCAGCATCGCGCTCGGTTAGATCGTGCCCGGCGTTCGGGGTGTAGGAGATGTATTTTTCCCCGGGCAGGGCATCCCAATAAAGGTTCAGGGCATCCGTGCTCCAGTAGGCATCGTTGTTCCCCAGCACGATCAGCTTCGGCATGGTGAAGCGATCCCGGTAGGTCCACGGATCGATCATCGTCCACAAGCTTTCGGCCCGCGGCGTGTCCGGAATCGGCACCAGGCCGCGGCTCGTATACGGTGAAATCTGGTTGCTCACCCCGCCCAGCGAACTCTGCTGGTGGGTGAGTTGGTGGCGCATGTTCAGCACATCGATCACCATCGGCGTGATCGCCATCACCCGCGGATCGCTGGCCGCCGTCAGCCAGGTCGTCCAGCCACGCTTCGAGCCGCCGCCGACGATGAACTTCTCCACCGGTGCCTCCCACTCCTTCTTGCTGAATTCCTGCAGCGTATCCATCGCCTTCACCACGCTCTTCACCATCGGGAAGAGCAGCGGCCACGAGGCATCGCCGGAATCGAGGTAGCGGACGAAGGTCTCCGCGATCAGATCGTCCTCCTTCTTGCCATCGAAGAGCGGCTGGTTCGGCACGCCCAGCAGCATCGCCACCGGAGCCTTGATCTTCCCCGCCAGCAGCGCCGCATACATCGCCTTCTCCATCGAAGCGCCGCCCCCTTCATTCAACAGCAGCATCTTCCCGGTCGCCACCCCCTCGGGCTTCACCACCAGCAGATCGTGGCTCCAGGTAATGCCCTGCCAGACCTGCGAAGTCAGCTTCAGCCGCCACGCCTTCACATTCCCCACTTCCCGCACATCCTCCACCGTCCATGCAAACCCCGGCTCGGCCCGCGCCACGTAATTCGCCAGATCCGCTGGCACCACCGGCAGTTCCTTGGCCCGTGAAAAAGCCGCAGAACCCAGCATCACCAACGGCAGCACGATCTTCCCGGTCAAACGCATGCGCCACCCTAGCCGAACCCCGCCTCCGCACAAGGAGACGATCCGTCTTCGCATCACACCGGAAAGGTCCGCCGCATGCCTGCCCCCCGGGACCGCGGAGGCTCTGCCCCGCAGAACGGTACCTTGATACTGATCGCACTGAAGGATCGGGATGGATCCTCACGCCAGGATGCATTACCCAAGGGACCACGTTTAAGGAGCCGACGCCCCCAACAGGGGACACGTAGGCCGGTAACTTCATTCAGAGCACGCCCTTCTCCGCCGCGCCCGCCACACCAGCAGCCCGGACCACGCCCCCGCGACGCCAGTCAGGATGAGCCAGTGAGGAATGAAAAGAATCCACGAGCCCGGAGCCTCGGCCCGATGCAAAATCACCTTGTCGAGTTCTCTCACCGATGGATGTTCGGATAGATCTGGAAGTGTGCCGCTTTCGATCTCTTCTTGAATAACGCTGCCGGTGGGTGTCTTCAGGAAATGCGGTGGAGGAAAGGCTCGGAAGACCGCAAAGACCACAGGATCGTTGATGCCCGGGATGCGATCTATGGCCGGCAGATAGGAACCGAATTGGTGGAATTGCACCGACATCCCGGCACGACGGTTTGATAGGCTCCATTCGCCGCGCATGATCCGGAGGGTATGTTCCGCCGAATCCCGCCACGCCCACACGATGAACCCCATCACCAGAATTCCCGACCAGAAGATAAGCGAGCGGTGTAGCGCGAGCTTCACGCCGGCCATGATGGCAGCGCGGACCGCTCAGGGCGACAGCATTTCGCTTCGCCCGAACGCCAGCCCGTATAGGGGCATCGAATTCCGGAACTCCATCCCCGCTGACGAAATGAACCCGGCGTGGCAGCCTGTCCCTGCCTGCAACGGATGACCGTGACGACGATGCACGATGCGGGCCCCTCCAATGACTCTCGGGCGACCGGGTGAAGAAACTCAGCCGCACGGTTCACGAAAGGAGAAGGCCGTCGCGTGCGAATTCCGCGGCGGCCTTCGATTGTTTTCACCTCAGTCTCCTTCTCGCGGCGGCTCCACCGCGTTCGGCCGTTCTCCCGGTGCCTGCTCCTGTTCCAGATCCGGTTTCGCACTATCTCCCACAGCCTTCCCTCCCAGGGCACCCACCGCTGCACCGACCAAGGCTCCCACGGCCATCCCGCCGGGTCCGCCGATCGAGCCCAGCGCGGCTCCTGCCGCCGCCCCGGTGGCCGTGCCGACCGCCGTGCCCACGGCACCGCCCACCCCTTCCTTCCGCACCAGGTGGCTGGTGCCGTGCTCCTTCGTCGGGAGATCCCCCGAGTGGTCGTTGATGGCGGGATCGTAGTCGCTGTTGTCGGGATTCATGATAGTGCCTCCTTCGCAGGCCTCGTGCCACCCCCTCCGCGCCCTCTCTACCAAGCCGCCCCTTATCCCCACGGAGCAGTTTGCCCCCCGCCAGCGTGCAGGATGCTCCTCCCACCCGCCCCCCGGATCGGGACAGCCCCCCATCCCCCGAAACGGGACGGGGGTGGTGCCCCGAACGGCACACCACCCGTAGCCCCAAACGGCACGCAAAGGTTACCCCCATAAGGATACCCCCATAAGGTGGAGCGGCATCAGTCCTCCTACGGTGCGGTGATCGGAAGATTGGTGATTAGTGCTTCTGCCCTTCCAGCAGCCGCGTCTCCAATCTCCGCTCCACCACCTCCCCATCCCTCATCTCCACCCGATAAACCCCGGCCCCATCGCGTGAGCTCAGCGCCTCCACCAACTCCGTCCCGCGGAAGTGCAGGGCCGCCCCATCGTCCGCCGCATACCCTCCGGGAAACCCGTCCCCCACCAGGCGCTGATACGTCGGCCGCCGCTGTGCCTCGCCATCGTAGTGCGGGCAGGCTGTCGCATCGATCAGCCCCAGGCCATCGGGCAGCGCCTCCAGGTCGCCGAAGGAATCCGTCACCCCGCCGCGGAACCAGCAGATCATCCCGGCACTCACCCCGCACAGGATCGCCCCGCGCAGCCAAGCCTCCCGCAAGATCTTGTCCAGCCCGTGCGCCCGCCAGATCGCCAGCAGGTTCGCCGTATTCCCGCCGCCCACGTAGATGATGTCCTGCTCCGCCACGAACGCCTCCAGTTCCGAAGACCTCTCCGGCCGCCGCGCTGGCGAGGAGGGATCGAAGAAAGTCAGGTCCGTCGCGATCGCCCGCCCGCTGAAGGCCCGGTAAAACTTCACCAGATACGCCGCCGAATCCGCGCTCGCCGTCGGCACGAAGCACACCCGCGCCGGCTGCCGCGGCGATAGCGACAGGATGAAGTCATCCATCAAATGATTCGACTCCATCGAAAAGCCCCCGCCCCCCATCGCAATGATCTGACCCGGACTGCCGCATTCTGGTTTCATACAATAAGTGCCTATCTAACATTCCGATCATCCCTAGATCCGCGGGCGGATCAAGGATGCAGTCGTGATCAAAGAGCACTCGCCGTCGCAACCACCTCAGGCCCGAAGTTCCCGAAAATCAGGCTCGCGATTTTCGTGGAATTTTGCTATCAATGACGACGTTGCCATTCCCTCCATGAAGGCCCTCCGCTTGTCCTTATTGCTCCTGTCATTGGCCGCGCCTTCGTGCCGTTCAGCGGCTCCCGACTCCGTCCGTGCGAGTCAACCGGCGGGCAATGACCCTGCTGCCGGCGAGGACCCGCGCAGCTATTACAAAGGTCTCAACGACCCGAGCAGGGGCCGTGACGGCTTCACCGATACGGATCTCATCTACTACTAGCCGCCGCGGACCGGCGATACGATACTTGGCACCGCCCCCAAGTGTTCAACACGGTGGCGGCTCCCACGCCCCCCCTTCAACCTTGGACGTTCGATGTTGGGCGTTCGATGTTCGATGTTCGCATCTCTGCCTTCCTCCCCTACCCCGTATATCCCCTGTATTCCCCTCATCAAAATCCCTTTCCAATGACGATTCATCTCCTTGCCGTGCCGCCTCGCAAAATCCTATCTGCAACGGATGAATCCTAGATCGCGGATTGTCCGCACCGCGCTCAGCCATGGCCTCGCCCTCGCGGCGGGGTGGGCCGTCTATCAGGGTGCGGCTTCGCAGGGCGTATTCGGTGGCACCGGCGCGTCTTCCGCCGCCGGCATGGGAGCCGCTCCTGCCAAGTCCGCGCCGCGCTCCCCCGCCGATGAGAAGGCCGCCGCGGAAATCCTCGCCAAGGCCCTCAAGCCGGCGGGGAACGGTGGCGACCCGTTTGCCGACTACGAACCCTACAACGACGGCGCGCGCACGGAGCCGCCCCAAACGATCAAGGAGTATCGCGACCGCATCGATAGCATCACCGTCCCGGAGGACATCGGCGCAGCCCTGGTCGCCTTGACCGCGGAGGGCGGCGGCTTGACCCAAGAGGGATACGCCGATCGCGCCGCACTCACCTACCACTGGCTCGCCAAGGACCCGCAGGGCTTCTTCGACTGGCTCAAGGCCGACCGCCCCCGGGCCAATGCGGTCGGCATCGACATCCAGCAGATCGCCCCGGAACTCTACCGCCGCCTGGGCGCGGAGGCCGTGCTGCCGATGATCGGGATGGCCGGGGAGATGAAGTACGCCGTCGCCTCGATGTTGGCCACATCCGTCGCCAAGTCCGGCGACAAGGCCGCGGTCTTGAAGGCCCGCGCGACCCTCAGCGGCGAGAACTGGGAATACTTCTCCCGCAACATCGGCGGACAGTGGCCGAATGACAAACTCGCCGATCTGGTCAAGCTCGCCGTCGAGTGCGATGAACCGCTCATGGCCATCGGCCACCGCCTCCACGGCGACCAGGGCAGCTACATCGCCGGGCTGATCGCGGACGAATCCCTGCCGGAAGACTTCCGCCAACGCCTCTCGGAAAACGAGTTCGCCCGCCAAGGACTGGCCCGCGATCCCAAGGTGCCGCTCGAGCTGCGCGTGCAGGACGGCGGGAATCTGGAAGGGGTCCTGCAAAGCGATGTCTCCCGCATCATGACGGAAGAGCGCGATTGGGCATTCGCCTTCCGCCATGGCCAGGCGACCGCGCAGGAAGTGCTGGATGCCGTCCGCGCCGGCACGCCGGAGATCGCGGAAAAGGAGCCCGAGGCCCTGCGCACCTGGGTCTTCCGCGAGCTCGCGGAGGAGAATCCGGCGGAGGCCATGAAGCTGCTCAAGGACCTGCCGGAGGCGCAGCGCAGCGAGATGGCGCTGACCTATTCCCGCCTCCACTTCAATGACGTCGCGCCCGCCAAGTTCCTGGAAATGATGCAGCAGGTCCCCGCCGATACCGCGGAGCAGTGGGAGGGCCGGCTGGATGCCTGGAACGCCCGCGGCTACACCAATCACGAGCGCCTCAAGGAGGGCTACGTCGAATGGGTCCAGGACCTGCCGCCCGGCATCGACCGCGAGATGGGCCTCTACTCGCTGGCCCGCGCCGTGCAGGCCGCGAACCCGGAGCTGGCCGTGAAGCTTCGCAACCAGGTCACCGATCCCGCCCTTCAAAAACGCATCACCCAACGCCGATGAAACCCGCCGCCAAACGAATCGCCACCCACGCCGGCGCGGTGCTCCTCGGCATCGCCCTGGCCACCGCCGTCCTGCCCGCGGTTTCATCTTCTAACAGCGATGACGACGCCGCACGGGCCGCCGCACGGCTGGCCGCGGAGGAGGCCGCGAGGAACGCCAAGCTCTCTAACAGCAGTGGCAAGAGCAGCAGCGGCGGCACCGGTGAAAGCCGTTCCGCGGCCTTCCGCGCCGCTTGGGCGGACCTCGCGAAGGAGCCGCTCAATTTCAAGCAGCGCATCGCCGCCCAGAAGCGCATGCTCGGAGAGTGGGCGCTCTTCGATCTGGATGGCGCGCTCACCGCCTACCTCGGGGAAGCATGGGACGAGCGCGATCCGATGTATAACGGGCAGGATCCGCTCGGGGTGGCCTTTTACCAGGCCTTCACGCAGCACCCGCTGGAATCGTGGAAGACCCTCTCCGGCCCGCGGATGGGGATGGCTCGGCAACTTCTCGCGCACATGTGGGCCCGGAGCGTCGGCGACCGCGATCGCGAAATGATCATCTCCGTACTCGGCGAGCTTCCAGATGAAGTGCGCCAGAACGCACTGGCGATCATGTTCCTGAGCGGCGATGTGGGCGCTGCGGAGAAGCGGCCGGCGCTGCTGGCCAAGCTCACCACTACCGGCACCCCGCAGCAGCAGGAGCAGTGGCTGCAGGAAGTCTACCGCGCCATTCCGCAAACCGCCGATCCCGCGAGCCTCTCCGCGAAATGGACGGGCATGCCCGCCAGCGGCGAGCGCACCCGCGAGATGGCCGCATGGGCCAGCTCCCAGCGCCGCGCCGACCCCGCCGCGCTCACCGCGGAGTGGGACAAGATCCCCGCCGCCGACCGCGGCCAGGCCGCCCGCATGCTACTCTCGCAGGTCGACAACGAAAGCCCCGCCCTGCTCGACGCGATTGAAAAAGGCATCGAAGCCGGCGAATGGAGCACCCTCTCGCAAGGCGTCTGCGACAAGCTGCGCGGCTTCGAGACCGACCGCCAGGCACTCGCCGAATGGGCACTCACCCTGCCCGAGCGCGAGGAAACCCGCTTCATCTTCAATCTCGCCATCTCGGAAAAACTCATCGCCGATCCCGCCGCCGGCCGCGCCTGGCTCGAGGCGCTCCCCGTCGGCAGTTGGCACCGCGAGCACGGCTTCATCGAGCTGATGCTCGGCTCCGTCTGGGTCAATGACGACCCCGCCGCCGCCCAGCGCGCCATCGACTCGATCACCGACCCCGTTGCCAAGCAAACCGCTGTCACGGACTTCTACAACTGGCAACTCATCACCGGACAGAAGAAGATCAAGCGGTGAAGGCAAAATGCGAACATCGAACATCGAACGTCCAACATCGAACTTCCAAGTGGAAGGCATCAAACCGAAGGCAGAAATGGGAGAAGGGAAAAACGGAAATACGATCTTGAGGAGATCCTCCGCGCAAAGCTCGCTCCCAAGAATCGGAATTTTCCTTCACTCCTCGACGAAACCGACCAGCTCGTCCGCATCTTCGTCTCCAGCATCGCCACCGCCGAAAAACGCCGAAGCGAGTAGCTGCCTTTCCACTTCGATGTTCGATGTTCGCCTTCCCTCTCCCTCATGACGCGCCCGATCACCACCCATCTCCTCGCCGCCGCCGCCGGCTGGGCCGTCTACCAATCCCTCCCCGCCGCCCCCCGATCTAACTCCCCGCCAGGCCCGCCCGCGGTCAAATCCGCCGCTCGCAACGACGACCCCGCCGGGCGCGCCGGCCGACTCCTCCAAAACGCCCGTTCACCCGCCCCCGCCACCGATGCCAAAAAGGCCGCCTTCCAGCAGGACCTCGCGGCCCGCATCGATAGCATCACCGTCCCCGCGGACATCGCTGCCGCCCTTGAAAACCTCGCGCTCACCTACGAGGAAGACGAATACGGCCACGCCCCCAAGTCCGTGGAGGCCGCCGCCCTCCTCTACCACTGGCTTGATCGCGATCCCGCCGCCCTCTTCGCCTGGATCGATGGCCGCGAGGGCAACACCTCCCGCATGGTCACCAAGAACATCCCGGCAGCCCTCAAGGAGCAACTCGCCCGCCACGGCCCGGACCCCGCCATCGCCATGCTCCCGGAGGCCGCGAAATATGACTTGGGCGGCACTGTCACCCGCACTCTCGGCGATGAACTCGGCAAGAACCCCGACCTAGCCCTGATCGCCCGGCTCAAGGAAGCCTCCGGCGACAAGCTGTGGCCGGACCTTGCCGCCAATCTCGGCCGATATTGGCCTCTGGAGCGCAGCGCGGATTTCCTGAAATTCGCCGTCGCGGAGGACTCCATCCATCTCCTCTTCCAATACCGCCCGCAGGACTACGAGAATCGTAGTAGCCGCTTCGCCGCCTGGCTGGCGGATGAAAGCCTGCCCGCGGAATTCCGCGACAAGCTCGCCGATAGCAAACACGTGAAGGAGACGCTCGCGGGTGACCGCAGCTTGCCGCTCGCGGAGCGCCTCGCCTTCGGCGGCCTGCCGGACAACGCGAGCAACCGCGCCGAACTCCTCCAGCGCGATGTCGATGCCCTGATGGGCGACCGCGATTGGGCCTTCCAGGTCCACCACGGCCACGCCACCGCAGAGGAGGTCCTGGAGGCGATCCGTGCCGCCGCCCCGGGCCTCGCCGATGCCGCCCCGGATGCACTGCGGGACCGCGTCTTCTCCCATCTCATCGAGACGGATCCCGCTGCCGCCATGAGCCTGCTCGACGAGCTTCCGCCGGAGGAACGCCATGCGCGCGCCCTCGAGGCCGCCCGCGGGAAATTCGAGGGCAGCGACCCCGCGAAGTTCCTCGACCTGCTTCAACTCATCCCCGCCGATACGCCGGAGCGCTGGCAAGGCCGCCTCGATGCGTGGAACCTCCGCAGCCGCAGCAATAACGCCGAGCACGGCGATGACTACGCCGCCTGGGTGCAAGCCCTGCCGCCGGGCCTCGACCGCGAGATGGGCCTCTACTCGCTCGCCCGCGCCGTCGATAGACGCGATCCCGATCTCGCCGCCGGCCTCCGCGCGCAGATCGCGGATCCCACCCTCAAGGAAAAGCTCCCCCGCCCGCGATGAAAGCCTGTCAGATGACCCAGCCGCGGCACACTCCCGTGATGCTTCACGGACAGCTCTACCGCTGGGAGCGCGGAGCCACCGACCCGCAGGATGGTCCCTCGCTGCCTCTATCACGAAAGGATAGGCAGCCAAGCGGCGGCGCTCTCCACGACCATCGCGCGATGCGTAGCGATACCAGGGTTGCTTCTGCGGGGCAGAGCCTCCGCGGTCCCGGGCGCTGCCGCGTCGGACCGGACGCGATGCGGGCAAGGGGACGGGCAGGCTTCCGCAGTCCGCAATCGCGACACGAAGAGACGCCATGAAGCTTTCCTCCAAACGCATCGCCAGCCATGCCGCCGCCCTGCTTGCCGGGCTTGGCATCGCCGCCTTGCTGCCGCGCCACGCTTCTACCTCACCGGACAGCTCCACCGGCAATACCGCCGCAGCTTCTTCTCCATCACCGGACGCCTCTCGCAACAGCGCCCGCTCTAACAAGCCGCCGCGCCCGGCCGCCAATAGCCGCGGTGCCGAATACCGCCTCGCATGGGACCGTCTCGCACAGGAGTCCATGAGCACCGGCGAGCGCGAGAGCGCCCAATACGCGATGCTCAAGGCATGGGCCCTCGTCGATCTCGAGGGCGCGATCGCCGCCTCGATCGAGGAAGCCTGGAACACCCGCGAGCAGCACGGCCGCGCCTTCCGCGCCGTCTTCGATGATGCCTTCCTCGCCGAGCCGCTGGAGTCTTGGAAGATCCTTTCGAAGTTCGGGCTTGGCACCGGTCGCCAGCGCGACCGCTGGGCCATGCTGGTCGGCGTCAAGAACCCGCAACTGGTCTTCTCCGTCCTCGGCGAGATGACCCCGCAGTTCCAAACAAACGCCATCGGCTACGTCATGAAAACCGCGGACACCGACGCCGCCGCCGATGCCCTGCGCAAGATGGCTGCCGCCTCCGCCGCGCCGGAGGATCTGGAAGAGCGCCTCGCCAGCATCTACCGCTCCGCCCCCGTCAACTTGAAGGAGCGCCCGCTCGCCGAATCATGGCGGGATCTTCCCGCCGGTGCCGACCGACTCGCCCTCATGACCGGCTGGGCCAATGGCCTGAGTAGCTTCAAGCCCGACCTCCTCGCCACCGATTGGGCAAAGGTCCCCGCCGCCGACCGCGCCCAGGCCGCCCGCCTCCTGCTCGGCCAGATGAATTCCGACAACCCCGGCCTCCCCTTCGCCGTCGACCGCATCATGGAGACCGGCCAATGGGATCTCCTCCGCGGCTTCTTCAGCTCGGGCACTCGCTACCCCACCATCACCGGCGGCGACCCCGAGGCCCTCGCCACCTGGGCCATCGCCCTCCCCGCCCGCGAGGAACTCCGCGACCTCTTCCAGCTCGCCCTCACCCCCAAGCTCGCCGCCGACCCCGCCGCTGCCCGCGACTTCCTCGACCAACTCCCCCCCACCGCCACCTGGCAACGCGACCAAGGCTACGCCGCCCTCGCCCAAGCTATCCTCAACCACAAGACCGCCCCCGACCCCGCCGCCGCTCGCAACGCCATCCAATCCATCACCGACCCGGAGATCCGCAGGCAGACGGAGGAGGGCTTGGCGGATTGGGAACTCAGCAGGTGAACCCTCGAGGCTACAGAGCCGGGCTCCACGTCCATGCAGCTCGCGACCGGCCGGCTTTTGAGCTAATACTCCCCCATGGGAATCGCCGAAATCATGCAGGAGGTGCGAAAGCTTCCGGGTGACCAGTTGCTGGCGCTTGCGGCACAGGTGGACGAGGAAGCGCGGGCCGTGGATCTTCTTTTGAAAGCATAACGGCCCTTGCCACGTGCCGGCGAGCACAGACTCCCCCCGCCCGGTTCACCGACGCGCCGGTGGGTGAGGCGAGCGCCACGAAATCCAAGTCGCCATCGCGTAGCTGCCACCCGGGGAATAAAAAGTGGCTCTCCATCAGGTTTGCTGATGGATCGCAATACGTCTGCCCACGAGGGCGGCGCAGCCGCTTTGGAGTGCGGCGGGTATCGCCGCTTTGGGGCGATCTGGAATGGAGATTGCCGAATTGAATTCGCCTCTGCGCCGCCCCGCGGGGGAACGGTTGACGGCATTGCAAAGGGGGAAAACGAAGGGATGGATTCGTGACGGCGTTCTCCGGCACGCCGCGCAGGAAAGCGGCGATGCCCGCCGCACTCCAAAGCGGCTGCGCCGCAAAGGGGGGCATCGATCCGCATTGGGAGCTTCCTCTAAGAACTTCAGCAAACCTGACGGAGAGCCTAAAAAGTCTCAACTCTCCGCCGTATCTCCCTCATCCCCCTCTTCCTCAAACATCGCCGCGGTATCCGGGCGGTCCGCGGTGTCCTGTTCGTCGGAGAAGTCGTCCATCGGCACCTCGTCGGCGGTGTTGTCATCGAGCCGCGCATTCGCCTCGTAGTCGTCGGCCACCGCTTCGCGCTCGGAGGCTTGGGTGACCTCGGCACCGTGGTCGAAGTCGGTTTCGTTCTCCGGTAGATCCTCGTTCAGGATGTCGTCCGGAGTTTCGCGCGGGGCCTTGGGTGGAGTCGTGGTCTTGGCCATGGTCGTGGTGGTTGAGGTTTTCGATGTGCAGATTGATCGTTCAAAGCGGTCAAGCATCCACCCCGAGCTCTCCCGCGACGACCTCCTTCAGATCGTCCGCGAATTCGTTCAGGGCCATCTCCAGCGCGCAATGCCGCATCACCTTGCGGATCTCCGTCACGGTGAATTCCGGATGCTCGTTTTGAAAAGCGGTGATGAAATCCGCCTCCGCTCCCGTGGGCGGCGATTCCGGCGGCACTTCTTCAAGCGTGTGAGGATCCATGGCTTTTGTAAGTGAGTGTGAGAGTGGAAGCGAACCCTTCAATCTATCCCGTCTTCGCGCGCTGCGCCACTTCGATTTATGATTAGAAGATCAGTGATCAGTGATTGGCTGTTTCCTCCATCTCCACCGCCTCCAGATCCGTCTCCGCCGGGCCCGCGATCACCTTCCCGCCCGCCGTGAAGCGCGAGCCATGACAGGGGCAGTCCCAGGTGGACTCCGCCTCATTCCACGCAACGATGCAGCCGAGGTGCGGGCAGACCGCGCTGCACACGTGCAGCTTTCCATCCTCATCGCGATGCGCGGCCACGCGCTTGCAATCAAACTCCATCACCCGCGCCTCGCCGCGCCCGAGATCTTCCGGATCGCCCTCGCGGACCTTCAGCCGGTCCCGCACCATCCGCAGCGGGAAGCCGGAATTCTCCTTCACATACTCCTTGAAGGACGACAGCGAACGACGCCCGGGATTGAAGAGATCCGCCCACGGATTCCTGCGGCCCAGCACCCAATCCCGCGCCATCATCGCCGCCGTGGTGCCGAAGGTCATGCCATCGCCCGAGAAGCCGGTCGCAATGAATTGCGCTTCGCTGGTCGGGCCGATGAAGGGCAGGCCGTCCACCGTCTCGACCACCTGGCCGGACCAGCGATGTGTGATCTCCGCCTGCGGGATCATGCACAGCAGCAACTGCTCCAGGCGCTGGTAAAGCTCGCCGGTCTCGACCACCACACCGGTCTTGTGGTCCTCCCCGCCCAGGATCGCCATCCGCTCCTCCCCGGTGCCGCCGATCCGCAGATAGAGGAAGGGATCCGCGGTGTCCGACCAGATCATGTCCGGCACGGGCAGCTCCGCGGGAATTCGCGCCGCCACCGCATAGGTCGAGTAGAGCGCCAGCTTCGTCTGGAAAAGCGCCGCGCCGAGAGTCCCGGCCATCCCCTGCAGCGGCACATGCGTGGCGATCACCACTTGCTTGTAGCGGATCACGTGGCCGCCGGCATGCACCAGGAGCGGGTCTTCCTCGAAGGCCGTGACCTCGCAGTTCTCGAAGATCCGCGCCCCGGCCTTCACCGCCGCCGCGGCCATGGCGCGCAGATACTTCAGCGGATGAAATTCCATCTGCCCCGCGAACCGGATGCAGGGCCGCCCGGTCACCGGTCCGCCGTCCTCGAAGCGCACATCAAAGCCGAACTGGTGCGCCATCTCCGACTCCGCCTGCAGCACCGCGCGCTCTTCTCCCACATCGCCGGAAGCCGCGGCCACCAGATATCCCGGCACCCGCTTCAGCGCGCAATCGATGCCCAAGCTGTCCACATTCTCGCGGATCAAATCCATCGCCGCCGCGCCCGCTTGCCAAGCGAGCTGCGCCTCCCGCCGGCTGAAGGTCGCGACCAGATCGGACAGGCGCGTGTCCGTCATGTAAGTCAGATGCGCGGTCGTGTGGCCGGTGTCCCGCGCGCCGATCGTTTCGCGCTCGACCAGCACCACACTCTTGCCTTCCCGCGCCAGCAAGAACGCGGCGGTGATACCGGTGATGCCGCCGCCGATCACCAGCACGTCCGCCGAAAGATCTGCCCCGAGCGACGGAAAAGCCTCAGATCCGCCACCCGGGGTATCCAACCAGAAAGGCTGAGTGTTCATGGCTCGCTAGGGAGGGAGTCAGTTCAATGCAGGCGCGCTTCCTCCTTCTCGAGCTTGTCCTCCAGCTCCTGCCGCTGCTCCTGCTCCTTGCCGTTCTCCATATCCCCGCGGGCGCGGGTCCGTTCCTCCGGTGGAACTTCCTCATACATCTTCTCGTTCATCTTCGCCTGGGCATGTTCGGTGAGCACGCGGCGTGCGCCGACCAGCATCTTGTTCATCGCCCCGGGGATCACCAGCAGCTCGCCATCCATCACGCCCTGGTAGCCGGCCTCTGCGACATCCTGCGGTGCCATCAGGTTACCCTTCTGGAAGGCCGTCGCTCCGGTGAGGTCGGCCTTCGGGAAGAAATCCGTATCCGTCGGCCCCGGACACAGTGCGGTCACGCTGACACCCGTCTCTTCCAGCTCGACCGCCAGCCCCTCGCTGTAGGAAAGGACGAAGGCCTTCGACGAGTGATAGACATTCAGCATCGGCCCGGGCTCGAATCCGGCGACCGAGGCGGTATTGAGAATCCGGCCGCTACCGCGCGCGATCATCAGCGGCAGGAAGAGCTTGGTCATGCGCAGCACCGCCTCGATGTTCAAGCGCACGATCGAGAGGTCCTTCTCGATCGGCAGCTCCCAGGTCTTGCCGCGGAAGCCGTGGCCGGCGTTGTTGACCAGGATCTCGACGGGGATGCCCTCGCGCTCGAGGCGGTAGTAAATGTCCTCCGCCGCATCCGGGTTTTCGAGATCCTTCGCGATCGGGGTGGTGCTGATACCGAACTCGGTGGAGAGATCGACCGCCAGCGCGCGGAGTTCCATCGCATCCGGCGCGACCAGCACCAAGGGGTGGCCATGCTTGGCGAATTCGCGGGCGAGGTGGAGTCCGATGCCGCTGGTGCAGCCGGTGATAAGAGTGGTTTCGTTCATGATAGGAAGATGTTGCGAATATCCTCCATCGCATGGTCCGTGCCACGCGGTGGAGTCGCTCCCGGGGCTGCCGCTCCGGCGACCCGCTTTCAGCAACTCCCTTTTGGATCCCTCCTTCCGGGGGCAGCAGAGCCCCACCCATGCCCGTGCAGAATGACGAGGCTGCCCGTGCATCGCGCATCACCTCGTCATGCCCCGGTCTTCGAATTCGGGTCGGTCACCTTCTTGCTCTCCGGCGAGCCGTGCTGGCGCAGGAAGATGCTCAGCATCACGATCGCCAGCACCGCCAGGAACTCGCTTTGCCAATTCTGAAAAGACTGGAACCAGAACTCGGGGTCCGACCAGAAAGCCAGCAGGCTCTCCGCCGCCTCGCCATGCTCCGCGCGTTCGTCATTCCACTCCGCCAGCCCGCCCGCCGTGTGCAGCGCGAAAGCCGCGAGGAACAGGGCAAGCATCGCCAACGAGAGCGAATTCCGATACACCCACGATGACGTGCGCTTCGCGCGGGCATTCTCCGCCTTCTCCTTCTCCGCTTCGTCCGGATCGAGCGATTCCGCCGAGCCGCGCTGATAGAAGAAGGTGGTGAGGATCACATAGGCGCCCATTTGCAGGAACTCGCTCTCCCAATTCTCGCCCGTGGCTTGCCAGAAGTGGCCGCTGCCGAGGTATTCGCCGAAGCTCCCCGGCTCCCGCTGATGCAGCCGCGCATCCGCCTCATGGACCTTGAATCCCATCACCGCCTGCCCCGCCCAGAAGAGCAGGAAGAGTCCGGCCAGCACCAGCGAGAGCCCGTTGTCGCGAAGGAATTTCACACGCCGTCATTCGCAGGAGACGTGCCGCTTCCAGCACGGTCCATCACCCCGCCACCAAGGGTAAGTAGTCCCGCCTTCAGGCGGACGAAGCCACCCCGGGAGCTTCGACGCCAGTGAAGGCCACCAGCTCTCATCCGCCGCCTTGGAAGTCTCGTCCGCCTAAAGGCGGGACTTCATACCCTTGATGGCGGGGCTTCCTTAGTTTGTTCCCTTTTGCTTGGCACAGCCCCTGCAAAACATCCCCCGCCATGACGCGCCCCGACCTCCGCATCGGCATCTCCGGCTGGACCTACCCGCCGTGGCGGAAGAATTTCTTCCCCGAGGGCCTGCCCCAGCACCGCGAGCTCGAATACGCCTCGCACGCCCTGCGGACCATCGAGATCAACGGCACCTTCTATTCCCTGCAGCGCGCCTCCAGCATCCGCAAGTGGCACGACACCGTGCCGGACGACTTCATCTTCACCGTGAAGGGCAGCCGCTTCATCACCCACATCCGCCGGCTCAAGGACGTCGCCGTGCCGCTCGCGAATTTCTATGCCTCCGGCCTGCTCCAGCTCGGCGAAAAGCTCGGCCCCTTCCTCTGGCAATTCCCGCCGACCTTCAGCTACGAGCCCGCCCGTCTCGAGGCCTTCTTCAAGCTCCTGCCCCGCAGCAGCGGCGAGGCCGCCCGCCTCGCCAAGCGCCACGATGGCCGCCTGCCCGAGCGCGCCGTCCTCAAGGCCCGCGCCGATACGCCCCTCCGCCACGCCATCGAGATCCGTCACGCCTCCTTCGAGACCCCGGAATTCATCGAACTACTACGCGCCTACGAGATCGCCCTCGTCGTCGCGGATGCCGGTGCCAAGTGGCCCTTCATCGAGGACGTCACCGCGGACTTTCTCTACCTTCGCCTCCACGGCCACGATCAGCTCTACAAGAGCGGCTACACCCCGTCCGCGCTCGACGAATGGGAGAAGAAGATCCGCACCTGGTCAAGGGGTGGCACACCCAAGGATGCCGTGCGCCTGACCCCGCCGCCGCCGCCCCGCAAGTCCGGCCGCGATGTCTTCACCTTCTTCGACAATACCGCGAAGCTCCACGCCCCCTACAATGCCATGGACCTCGCCGCCCGTTTCGGCATGGAGCCCGCAGCGCTCGACGGCTTCCCCGATCCCCGAGCCGTCCCGCATTAGGCGGTAGCCCGGGAACGCGGACTTTCAGTCCGCACGACTGCTGGGGCGCGCTCCGGGCGCTCTACAACTGCGACCTCAGCAACGCCGCGCTCCCGCCCAGCAGCTTCTCGCAGACCGACCGATCCTGCCAGTCCTCATAGGTAAACTCGCGCGCCCGCTCCAGATCCTTGGCAAAAATCCGCGATTCCTCCGCGGTAAATTCGGCGTCGATCACGTTGAGGTTCGCCTCATCGTTGATGCGGAAGGACCGGTTATCGAAGTTCGCCGAGCCGACCGAAGTCCACAGCCCGTCGATCATCATGCACTTGCAGTGATACATCGTCGGCTCGTATTCGAAGACCCGCACCCCGCCTTTCAGCAAGCGGCCGATGCGGTGTCGAGATGCCAACCTCACCGCCTGCGAATCGATCTGCCGGCCCGGCAGCAGCACCTCGACCTTCACCCCGCGCTTCACCGCTTCCAGCAAGGTTTCCGTGGTGAGATCATCCGGCAGGAAATAGGCATTTCCCACCTGGATGCTCTTCTCCGCGGCGGCGATCGACAGCAGATACATCAGCCGCGCGCTCTCGCTGCCCTCCATCGGCGAACTCTTGAACATCTGGCAGCGCAGCTCCCCCGCATCCTCCAGGCGCGGGAAGTAATCCTCGCCATGCAGCACCACCGCCCGGGTCTTCATCCAGTTGTCCAGAAATGCGGCCTGCATCTGCGCGACCACCGGCCCCTCGACCCGGTATTGCGTGTCGCGCCAGTGCTCCGGACTATCCGCATTGCCATCCCAGTTGTCCGCGATCCCGACGCCGCCGGTGAAGCCCAGGCGGCCGTCGATCACCAGCAGCTTGCGATGCGTGCGTTCATTGGTGCGGGCGAAATTCGCGATGTGATAGACTTCGAGTTCCACACCCGCATCGGCCATCCGGCGCAGGGCATCGCCGTTCACGCAGTTGCAGCCCACGCCATCCACCAGCACGTGCACCTTCACCCCCGCCCGCGCCTTCACCGCCAGCGCATCGGCGAAGCGGTCGGCAATCTCCCCGGACCAATAGATGAAGGTCTCGAAGGTGATGCTGCGCTCCGCCTCCGCGATCGCCGCCAGCATCGCCGGGAAGATCTCGTTCCCGTTGTGCAGCGGCGTGACGCGGTTCCCGGAGAGGATGGGCGGCCCCAGCAACTGGCTCATCGCCCGCTCGAATTGCGGATCGGAGATGCCATAGCGCTGCGCAATGCGGTGGGTGATCTTCTTCTCCCCGGAAATGAAATTGCGGATGAAAACCGTCAGGGCCGCTGTGGCCGCCGCGGTGATCCCGATCGTCAAAAGCTTCTCGTGGCGGCGCATGATTCTTCGATCCTCAGCTCGCGCGCCCTCGCACGCTAGGGGAATTGCAAGGTCGGCAAGGGCCCGCGCAGAAATGCCGCATCTTACAGGGGAAGCTTGATGGAAAAGGTGCTGCCTTCGCCGACCACACTGCTGACCGCGATTTCGCCGCGGTGCGCCTCCACCAGGCGCTTCGCGATGGAGAGACCCAGACCGGTGCTCTTTTCCCCATCGCTGGCAAGCACGCTGGTCGGAGAGAAAGGGATGAAAAGCTTGGAAAGCTCGCTCTCGGGAATCCCCGGCCCTTGGTCGATGACCTCGATCACGGCAAACTCTCCTTCCTTCAGGCAACGGACAGCGATTCTCGAACCCGCCGGGGAAAATTTCACCGCGTTCCCGATCAGATTCCCCACCCCCTGGCGGATCCGGGACGCATCCACCGCCGCCACGATCCCGTCCTGCAGCCGGTGGAAGAGAATCCCGATCGACTTCTCGCCAGCCCGCGGGGCATGGTCCCGCACGCAGGCTTCCACCAGTTCCTGCAGGTCGCAATCGTCCTTCGTCAGTTTGATCGCTATCGGGCCGAGCGCTGTGAATTCGAGATAATCGGTGACCAGGCGCAGCATTACTTCACTGGACTCGCAGATGGCGGAGACCATCCGCAATTGCCGTTCGTTGAGCGCTCCCACCTTCTGCTCTTCAAGCATCTTGCCCATCATCATCACGGTTCCCAGCGGGTTGCGGAGATCGTGGGCCGCCATGGCCATGAAGCCGTCTTTCTCCTCGTTGAGAATCGCCAGCTCCCGGTTCTTCGCTGCGATTGCCGCGCGCTTCTCGTCGATCCGCCGGCTGGCGATCCGCAACTCCATCTGATCCATGATCAGCCCCGCCAGCGTGCGCAGGATTTCCACCTCTTGCTCGTCAATCTGCCGGGGTTCCCGGTCGATCACGCAGAGGGTTCCGAGGTTGAATCCATCGTGGGTTTGCAGAGGAGCCGCCGCATAAAACCGCAGCCCGAATTCCCCTGCTACCAGCGGATTCGCCAAGGTCCGTGGATCAAGCGCCGCATTGTTCACAATATAGGCCGCATCATTTAAAATAGCGGAGGCACAAAGTCCCGGAGCCCGGTCGATCTGTTCCACATCCAACCCGATCTTTGACTTGAACCAGATCCGGTCGGTATCCACCAGGGTAGCCAGAGCGATCGGCACCCCCAACAACTTGGCTGCCAATGCCGTAATCCCATCAAAGCTGCCGTCCGGGGGTGTATCGAGAATCTCGTAGCGCCTGAGTGCAGCGATCCGATCCATCTCCGAGTGCCGTGCTATCGCTGCTGCCATTTGCTTCGCATCATGCAAGCGAAGGGTGCCAACTCCCATGTTTTATTTTCGCGTGAAATTCCGGTGATTGAACATCAAGGATAGCGAAGCTCGGGGCCTCCCTCTGCCATGCAGATTCGCCCCTCCCCCGGATCCGGATCCGGTGTCCGGTTTGCTGAGACCGGAAGCCGCGGGTGGCACATCGCCTGCGAGGGAAAGACCGGTGAAATTCTTCGTCCCCATCTCGAGAAGCCGGGCAGCCGCGGAAGACATGCTGGCCGCGATCAAAGCCGACTGCTCGCGAATGTGGCACTATCGCTTTTCCAAGCGCCGGGTCTTCGCGCTTCGCTATCGCGGCATGCAAGGCGAGGCGCTTGCGCAGGTCGGCATCCCCCATCCCCCGGGGCTGGAAGCGGAGATGGTCGTGTGCATTCTCCGCACCGAGACCGAGTTCCTGATCTGCACCCAGAACCGGGGCGTGGTGAGGAACAAGCCCCTCCGCGTGCCCCGGAGCCGGGTGTCCGATGTCGAATACTTCAACGGTGTCCACGACGCGATCCCCGCCTAACCGACCTCCTTCACCGGTCCTTGAAAACGATCTGCACGAAGAGGACCATCGCCCCGAGGGCCGCGATCAGGAAGAACACCATCGCCAGCCCCGGGTAGCCCCAAATCCGGAAGCTGGTCTCCACCCGCGCCAGCATCGATGAGCCGACGATCAGCGCTGCCAACATCAGCCCGAGGGTGATCCGGTTCGCGACCTTCTGCAGCCCCACGATCAGCGCCTTCTCATCGAGCGAGTCCACCTGCACCTTCATCTTGTTGTCCGCCACCAGATCGAGGATCCGGTTCATCCGCGCGGGAAGCTGTCCCAGGAAGTCCTTCGTCTCGGTGACCATGCCCATGAGGTTCGCCGAGGTCAGCGTCTCCTTCACGCGCGCCTTGCTCACCTCCCCGAGGTGGCGGCGGATCGCTTCATTCGGATTGAAGGTGGGGCTCAGCGCGAAGCCGACCCGGTCGAGATTCAGCAAGGTCTTGCCGAGCAGGGTCAGCTCCGCGGGAATCCTCAGGCCGGCATCCGCGCAGGCCTTGGTCACCCGCAGCACCACGCTGCCCATCTCGATCTTGGCGATCTCCTGCGCCTTGGCGGCTCCCACGATTTCCTCCACCGCACTGATGAAGCCGACCCGGTCGATCTCCCCATCCCGTGGCGAGCCGATGCTCATGGCCGCCTCCGCCGCCTGCACGCCGTTCCCTTCGCTGATCCCGGCGAGCAGGTGCACCAGTTGATCGCGCATCCGCTGCTGGATCCGCCCGACCATCCCGAGGTCGAGGATCGCGATGTTCCGGTCATGCGTCAGCAGCAGGTTGCCGGGATGCGGATCGGCGTGGAAGAATCCATCCACCAGGATCTGCTTCAGATAGGCGCGGAAGAGATCCTCCGCCAGCGCATCCCCATCCAGATCGGTGAGCACCACCCCGGATAGCGCGGTGATCTTGGTACCCGGCAGGTAGTCCATCGTCAGGACCCGGGACGTCGTATAATTTTCGATCGTCCCGGGAACCCGCAGGCGGCTGAAGCCTTCGAGATTGCGCTTCAATTCAGAGAGGTTGCTCGCCTCCTTTTGATAATCGAGCTCGCGCAGGATGCTGGCTCGGAATTGATCGACGATCCGGCAGGTCTCATACCTTTTGCCAAAGCCGGTATTGGCATCCAGGAACTCGGCGATCTGCTCGAGGCTATCGACATCGTCGATGATCTCCTGGCGGATCCCGGGACGCTGCACTTTCACCGCAACCTGCCGCCCGCCGCGCAGCACCGCCAGATGCACCTGCCCCAGCGAGGCCGCTGCCAAGGGCGTCTTCTCGAAGCTCTCGAAAGCCTTCGAGATCCGGACACCCAGTTCTTCCTGCACCACCTTCTCGATCTCCTCGTAAGCGATCGGCTCGACCTTGTCTTGCAGGCGGCTGAGGGCATCCAGATAGGCGGGCGGCAGGAGGTCCGCGCGGGTGGAAAGCAACTGCCCGATCTTCACAAAGGTCGGACCTAGCTTCTCCAGATCGGTGGCCAGTTGCTTCGCGTCGCCAGCCGGAGCTTGATCGCCGGCGGCGGCGTCATTCGCGAAGCCAGCCTCGGCGTTGGTCGCGGAATTCCCGTGTCGCAGGAACAGGAACGCGACATCCTTGTAGCGGCGGAGGTGCTTGGGTGCGAGGTTCATGGCAGTCCTAACAGATTCGCAAGATTCATACCATCGCGGGATTGCCCGCCATGTCTCGTTTTGCACGGGCTCGCCGCGGGCGAAAGCGCGCATAATGCAAAGCCTCCGGGCGTATTGAAACGGAATCTGCCGGGTGCAGGAAATCCGACCCGCGCCCTTTCACGAACGGCTGCCAGCGCTGCCCCGGCATGCTTGCTGCGAGGTGTCCGCACCACCACCATGTCCTCCAAAAAATCCCCGCCCGCTCCGCCAGCCGCCAAGCTTCTCAAGCAGCCTGCGGAGACCCATCAGACCGCCGTCGAAGGCGAGGCTCATCTGACGACCAACCAAGGCCTCCCGATCTCGGACAACCAGAACTCGCTGAAGGCCGGCATCCGCGGGCCGGTCCTCTTGGAAGACTTCATCCTCCGGGAGAAGATCACCCACTTTGACCACGAGCGCATCCCCGAGCGGATCGTCCATGCGCGCGGCTCCGGTGCCCACGGCTATTTCCAGCCCTACGAGTCCGCCGCCGACATCACGGAGGCGGGCTTCCTCCAAGATCCCAAAAAGAAGACCGAAGTCTTCGCCCGCTTCTCCACGGTCGCCGGCGGAGCAGGCTCCGTCGATCTGCCGCGGGATGTCCGCGGCTTCGCGGTGAAGTTCTACACGGAGCAAGGCAACTTCGATCTCGTAGGCAACAACATACCGGTCTTCTTCATCCAGGATGCGATGAAGTTCCCCGATGTGATCCACGCGGTGAAGATGGAGCCGGACCGCGGCTTCCCGCAGGCGGCCTCCGCGCACGCCACCTTCTGGGACTTCATCACGCTGACCCCGGAGAGCATGCACATGATCATGTGGGCGATGTCGGATCGCGCCATCCCGCGCTCGCTGCGGATGATCGAAGGGTTCGGCGTGCACACCTTCCGCTTCATCACCGCGGAGGGAGTCAGCCGCTTCGTGAAACTCCACTGGCGGCCCACCATCGGCAGCGCCGCGGTGGTCTGGGATGAGGCGGTGAAGATCAGCGGTGCGGATCCCGACTTCCACCGCCGCGACCTCTGGGAAGCGATCGAGCGCGGCGACTTCCCGGAGTGGGAGCTCGGCGTGCAAGTCATCGAGGAAAGCCAGGCCGCGGAGCTCGACTTCGACCTGCTCGATCCCACCAAGCTGATCCCGGAGGAGATCATCCCGATCCGCAAGCTCGGCAAGATGGTGCTGAACCGGAACCCCGATAACCACTTCGCCGAAACCGAGCAGGTGGCGTTCTGTCCGAGCCACATCGTGCCGGGCATCGGCTTCTCGGACGACCCGCTGCTGCAGGGCCGCCTCTTCTCCTATCTCGATACCCAGCTCACCCGCCTGGGCGGACCGAATTTCCACCAGATCCCGGTCAACGCGCCGCGCTGCCCCTTCTCTAACAACCAGCGCGACGGCCTCCGCCAGATGCATGTCCACAAGGGCCGCGTGGCCTACGAGCCCAGCGAGATCTCGCCTCCCTCCGCGCCGCGCGAATGCCCGATGCATGGCTTCCGCACCCATCCCGAAGCCGAGACCGGCGAGAAGATCCGCAAGCGCTCGGAGACCTTCGCCGACCACTATTCGCAGGCCCGGATGTTCTTCCGCTCGATGACGCCGCCGGAGCAGAATCACATCGCCAGCGCGCTTGCCTTCGAACTCGCGAAGGTGGAGATCGTGCCGATCCGAGAGAAGATGCTCGGCCACCTCGCGAACATCGATGCAGCGCTTCACCAGACCGTCGCCGATGCGCTCGGCATGCCAGCCGAAGGCGGCGCTAAAATCACTCCCGCGGTTGCGCCCCGGGATCTCGCGACTTCGCCATCGCTAAGCTTGATCGGGAAGGACCCGCAGATCTTGAAAGGCCGCAAGGCAGGCATCCTCCTTACCGAGGGAGCAGACGCCGCGTTGCTCTCCGCGCTGCAAGCCGCCTTCAAAAAAGAGAAGGCCGCGGTGGAATTGATCGCGCCCAAGATCGGCGGCGTCACCCTTTCCGATGGCACCCCGCTCGCCGTCCACCACGCACTCTCCGGCGGGCCCTCGGTCTTCTTCGACACCGTCGCCATCCTCGCGACCGACGAAGCAATGAACGATCTGGTGCGCGAAGCCGCGGCCGTCAATTGGGTGCGCGATGCCTTCGGGCATCTCAAGGTCATCGGTTACTCGGTCGAGGCCGCACCGCTGCTGGAAGCCGCGGGCGTGGAGATCGATGCTGGCACCATCCTGCTCGATGGACCGAAAGGCCAGCGCGCCTACATCGCGACCGCAAAGGCCGGCAGACGCTGGGAGCGCGAGCCCACCCTGCGGAGCATCGGCTGAGTTCCCTTCATCACTCCCCAAGCCATGAAACCAACCCCATCCCTATCCGAGCAGCAGACGCTCGAGAGTTCCGGCCGGCCCGCGACCGACGACCTCACCATCGCGGACCACCTCCGCCAGCGGTATCAAAAGTTCTCGGGCGAGGGGGTGAGCGTCTTTGCCGACGGCGACAACCCGCCGCTGAAAATTCCGGAGCGCAAAGCCCAGCAGTTCATCAAGACCTTCGGCCCGCTTCATCCCGGCGACTATGAAGCCGAGCACAAGCGCGATTGGCGGGACGATTTCCGCAAGCTCGCGAACTGACAGCGAACCATGAGCACCCCACCTCCTTCATCCACTCCGCTGCTCGCACTTTCACCGGCGGCGTATCTCTGGCAGTACGCCGCCGCGATCGCCGCGGAAGCCCACGAGGGCCAGAGTCCGCCGGGCACGGAGATGCCGTACTTCGCGCATCCCTCGCGGGTGGCACTGCTGATCTCCGCGGTCTTTGGTTGCCACGATCCGGAGGTCCTTTCGGCGGCCCTGCTGCACGACGTGTTAGAGAAGACCAAGATCAATCGCGAGGGCATGGCGATCACGATGGGCGAGAATGTCTCGGCCTGGGTGGACTGGCTTTCGAAGGAGCCCGGGGAGGATAAGAAGAAGTTTTGGGAGCAGCTAGCCATCGCCCCGTGGCAGGCGCGCCTGATCAAGATGGCGGACGCCCTCGATCACCTCAACGGCCCTCCGGAATACCTCGCCGACCGCCTCAAGTCCGCGCGCAAGGCGCTGGCGCTGGCCTCAAGTCCCGAGCCCGAAATCCAACGCGCGGCCAAGGTTCTGAGCGAGGCGATCGACACGCTTTCCAGTCCGTCGCTGGGGTGACCGCCATGCAGGAAGGACGGCTCTTCCGCTGGGAGCGCGGAGCCACCGGCCCGCAGAAGCCACCCTTAAGGTCCGGCAATTCACGCGGTGCTTGCGGATACAGCCGTCGCCTTGCTCCATGTCTTCACCGCAATCGAAGCGGCTTGGACCACCCTGCGGGCCAGTGGCTCCGCGCTCCCAGCGGAAGAGCCGTCCGTTAAGAGCACACCCCCACCCAGGTCTCCATCACATGCCTCTCCCCCGGTGCCAGCACCACTTCCTGCCCCGGCGGCAGCGCTGCCTCCACGGCCGCGAAGTGCTCATAGTCTCCCGCTGGGAGATCCGCCATCCCCGCGGCCTTCTTCACACCTGGATTCCACACCACCGTGCTACCATGCCCGCGGCTCCCGATCATCAGCGTCCTCCCCAATCCACTATCACAAACCTGCACCGGTCCTACATTCCGATAGATGCGATCCACTTCCCCGGACAGCACCAGTGGCGCATTCGCCGCCGCTTGCTCGCCGCCTCCCGTCTTGTCGAAGTAGGCAGCGGTTTCAAGACCGCTGATCCGTGTCCCCGCCAGCGAGCCGATGGTGAAATACGAATGCAAGGCCCCGCCCATCGGGAACGGCGACTCGCCCGTGTTGATTGCTGTCAAGCGGACACCCAAGCGCTCGCCCAGCGAGATCTCGGTCTCCAGCCGGAACCGGTGCGGCCACAGCGCCATCGTCGAAGGATCATCCTCCAGGTGAAAGCGCAGGCGCACCCCCTCCTCATCCGACGCGCTGCCATCATATTCCCAGAAGCGCGAGCGCGCGAAGCCATGCGCCGGCATCGCCGCATCGTGCGGATGGTTCGCGAACCACGGCCAGCAGATCGGGATGCCCCCGCGGATCGCCTTTCCCTCCTGAAGCAGCGTCCGCGGGCTGCAATAGAGAACCGGTCCGGAACCGGTCGGGGCCCATTCCATCACCTGCGCCCCGTGCCGCGCGACCCGTCCGCGGCAGAGCGGATGCTCCACTTCATAAACCTCGTAGCCTGGCGCGGGTTCGGATGTCGTCACACGGATCATGCCCGACCCTAGATCTTCTCGTAGAGCTTCGAAAGCTCGATCGGATCCTCCTCGACCTCGCCACCATTCCGCAATTCCTCCACCCACGCTTTTACGAAAATCGCCACCGTATCGCTGCAACATTGCAGGCCATACGAATAAGGCCGCAGCCCCGAGGTATGGGGAAAGGCGACATCGGCGATCCGCGGATTGCTGGCTCCGTCCGACCCGATCAAGCGATAGGCGGCGTCCACATCCACACCGCCCACGTGATACATCGGTTCTCCGCCTTCCTCGAAGAGATGTTCTTTCACGTCATCTTCCAAGGTCTGCGCCACCGTAGGCTCGGCAAAGGGGACCCGTGCCTTCCTGATCGCGCCGCCCTCCACCAGACCGGGGAAAGGATAGTCAGGCAGATCGAGCGGCTTCTGGCCGCCGCAATCGACGAAGATGCGATAGCTCGCCGTCGTCTTCTCACCATCATCGCCCTCGATCGTGACCGTGGTGGTGCCGTCTTCCACGGCCTCATCGGCGACCTCGGCCTTGCCTGAAACGATCTCGATCCGTCCCGCGTCATACAAGGCTAACAGGATATCGCCGGATTCCAGCGGCATCGCCGCGATGACGTTCATCAGGAAAGGCATGACGATCTCACGCAGGGTCAGGTGATCCTCCGCCGGCATCAGGTCGGCGTGGAAATTGAGGGTATACATCAGATCATCGATCACCTCCTTCCAATGGATCGGCTTGTGCTCCAGCACCGACCTCCGCGCCTCCACCATTTCGCGGCGCATGCCTTCGAAGGCGTTCCGGTAGTCGTGCTTGTCGCTCATCGTCTCCACGAAATCCGCCAGCTTGAACTGCGGATCGGCGAGCTTGCCCGTCATCTCCGCCATCGCGTCTTTCCGGAAGGCCTCCGCCAACGCCGGGCGAGATACCCGGTCGAAGTAGGTTTCCAGCCGGAGGAAGCCTTCGCCGTCCCTCAATCCCAGAAGCTCCTCACGGCCGACATGCCGGTAGATGTCCCGCAGCGGCTCCTCCTGGTCCCACTGCAAGTGCGGTAGCCAGCCATGGAACGCGTGCATCACGATCTTGAAATTCCCGGCTTCGGAGTGGGCCTCGAAACGGAGATTCCCCGGCTCTCCCGTGAAGCGCCCGTGCCGGTGCGCGAGCGAGCTGATCACATCGAAGGCACTGAGCGAGGCACCCAGCGTGCCGATCGCGAAATCGTGGTGAGTTCCCTCCTCCGGCAGCAGCTTGCTGATCGGCCAGGGCGAGGCGTAGTAGCCCGCTTCCGGGCGATCTTCCTTCGTCCAGTAGTGGCCGGTGGCGACGACCACCTTGTCGAACGAATGGCTCTCCCCTCCCGCAGTGATTAGGCTCACCTTCCCATCTTCCGGATGATCGCTGATATCGGTAATCTCGCAGCCGGGATGCTCCAGCACTTGAATCCCCTTTTCCTGGAGACAGGCGAGCAGCACGCGATACTGCGAGTGCAGATATTGCCCGAGAACAAGCCGCGGATAGATCTTTTCGGCACTTATCTCCTCACCCGCCAGCCCCATCGCTTGCAGGTCCGCCTGATCCAGAGTGCCCAGCCAGTCCACCATCGGAACCGGCAGCCCGGGCAGTTCCTCGGATGAGATGTTCGCCAAGTTGAAGCGGTCCGTCGTCAGCGGATTGTAAGGCATGCCCATGCCGGTGAGCTGGCTCTTCTCGAAAATGGAAATGCGCTCCAGCCTGGGCTTCAGTATCCGGGCTTCATCCAGAAGATGCTTCAGGAGATAAATGGCCGAGGGGCCGCTGCCGATAATGGCGAGGTTCAGGCGGGGTTTCATTGAATCAATGGGAGGCGCACGTTTGACGCGGAGATTCGCAAGCAATCGGCTGCTCCCTGTTCATCGCGGAAAGCGGCAGGCGCAAGTTGGCATTATCACTTAAACTCATATTCCGGAGAGTGGTTGATTTCCCTTGCCGTTCCCCCAGCCGCCCTTTCGTTACGGGGTTGATTCGCCCCTTCCACCCGATACCCATGAACGACCCCGCTCCATCGGTTGAAACCGAAGCGATCACCGGCCTGCCACACTGGAATGCCAAGCTGCTACACATCTTCATCTCCTCCGGCCACGACTACTGGGGCCGCCATGGCGAGGGCCGGATGCAACATGGCATCTCGGATCTGGCCGAGGCGGAATGCGTCGGCGGAATGGGGCTGATCGGCGACCGCTACTTCAACCGGAAGCCGGACGCCAAAGGCCAGGTCACTTTCTTCGACATCCGCGTCGTCGAGGAAATCCGGGAGCATTTCAAGCTGCCCAAACTTCCCGCGTCCGTCTTCAGGCGCAACCTCATAGTCGAGGGTGTCGATCTCCAACAAGCGCTGGGCCGGCGCTTCATCTTCCAAGGCTTGGAATTCGAAGGCACCCAGGAATGCAAGCCCTGCGAGTGGATGGACCGCGTGATCGAGCCCGGCGCCCAAGCCTTCCTGAAAGAGCGATTCCGCGGAGGCCTGAGGGCTAAAGTCCACAGTTCGGGCATCTTGAAAATTTGTTAGGCCGGATACCGCAAGCGGCCGCCGGCATGATGCCGGGGGCCACTTGATCCAAGGCGGAAGCCGATTATGGCCGGACTCCCGGATTCCATTCCGAGGTGGTCAGCACACCATTGACGTCAGCATCCAGTTTCGTGAACTTCGCTGAAACCTTCGCGCTGGCGGCACCCTGTCGGAAGAAGTTCCCGAATTCCGAGAGCGTGATCTCGCCGTTACCGCTGAAATCCGTGAGTTCGAAGATGGTGAATCTCTCTCCTTGCGGCGTTTGCCCGCGTCGGAAGTTCACATACTCTTGACTTGTTAGCGAACCGTTCACGTCGACATCGGCGCGGAGAAAATTCCTGCGGATGCTCACGAGCGTCGCCCTGCGTCCGGAGGTGGAGACGAATTCGTCGAAGTCCAGCGAGCCGTTGACCGAGGCGTCGCCCAGTAAAAACTGCCGCTCGGTTTTGTTGGCGAAGGTCAAGGTGCCGTCGAAGACCAGGAACTCGCTCAGTTGGACGTCACCGTTCCGGTTGGCATCGGCCGAGCGGAAGCTCCGGGCGATCGCCCTCGCGCTCAGGCCCGCATCCAGGGTTGTGGTGAACTCCGAGGTGCTGAGGCTGCCGGAGACATCGAGGTCCGCATTGATGAAGATCGACGTGTCGATGAGACCCGCGGATGCCGGTGCGGCGAAGGCGAGCGAGGCAAGGGGAGCGAGCAGTTTCAGGGATGATGCAATTTTCATAACGGGCGCTACCTAGCAAGCGACATGCCTCGGCCCTAATCCGCCGGAATTCCCGTAAATCCAAGCAATCGCGCCCCACCCACTGCAACCACAAGCCCTTGAGCCATTGCGAATTGCTCCGAGGGATTGCGAGCCGCAGCCCTAACCGAAGTTCTGCGGAGTCAGGTCGTCTTGCTCTTCCGTCGCTTTGCCGGAACCGCGTCGAGTTCGATCCACACCGGCGCATGGTCGCTGGATTTTTCCCAGCCTCGTACCTCGCGGTCAACCCCGGCAGCCGAAAGCCGGGCGGCAACCTCCGGGTTCAGCAAAAAATGATCGATCCTCAATCCCGCGTCCCGCCCGTAGGCATTCCGGAAGTAGTCCCAGAAAGTGTAGATTTTCTCGCCGGGATGAAGCGTTCTCAAGGCATCCGTCCACCCCTGCCCCACGACATCGTGAAAGGCCTTTCTCACCTCCGGACGGAATAGCGCATCGTCGACCCAACGCTCCGGTTTGTAGACGTCGAGTTCGGTCGGCATGACGTTGTAGTCCCCCGCCAGCACGACGGGGATCTTCGCGGCAAGCAGGCTCTTCGCATGCTCGGCGAAGCGCTGGAACCAACGCAGCTTATAATCGAACTTCGGCCCCGGTGCGGGGTTCCCGTTCGGAAGATAGAGGCAGCCGACGACGATCCCCTCGACCGCGGCCTCGATGTAACGGCTGTGCACATCCTCGGGATCGCCGGGCAGGCCGCGCCGGGTCTCGATCGGTTTATCGCCGCGGCGCAGGATTGCCACCCCGTTCCAGCTCTTCTGCCCATGCCAGATCGCGCCGTATCCGGCTTCCTCGATCGCCAGCGCGGGAAACTTCTCCTCGGGCGCCTTCAGCTCCTGCAGGCACACCACATCCGGCCGGGCCTCCGCCAGCCACCGCAGGAGCACCGGCAGCCGCCCGTTGACCCCGTTCACGTTGTAGGTGGCAATTTTCATCCCCCGCTCACTCCACGCGCTTCCAGCCGAGCACATCCATCCCTTGGTAACTTGCCGCGAAGATCCACGGCTTGTCGCCCGGCATGAGGTTCGCCGGGGTGAACTCCACCAACCGGATCCGCGCATCCCAGTGCGGCACGGAGCCCGGCAGGACGCTCTCCCCGACCTCGCATTCCTCGGGCCGGTCCTTCACATGAACGGATTGGGGGTATTGGGTCATCCCGCAGATTCTAGCGGGTCCACCAGAAATCAAGGACTTCGATTCAACCTTTTTTCCAGCCCCCCCGGGACACCACTCCTGTCTTGTCCGATCCCGCGAGCCCGGGCCCGGGCTTCATCGCGCTGGCAAATCTTGCCGACCAAACTGCAATCCGCTGGACTTATCAGCGGGGTATGCCGCCAATCTAATCTTAGAAAACACCCTCGCGGTATTCCGTCTGCCCTTTCGAGCCATGTCCCAGATACCTCTCCCCCGCACCACCGCTCAGGACTCCCAGATCTCGCCCCAGGACGTGGAATCGTTCCGCGGGACTTGCAGTTCGATCCAGACGGAACTGGGCAAGGTCATCGTCGGGCAGACCCAGGTGGTGGAGGAAATCCTGATCGCGATCTTCACCCGCAGCCATGCCCTGTTAGTCGGCGTGCCCGGCCTGGCGAAGACCCTCCTGATCTCGACGCTCTCGCAGACGCTCAATCTCTCCTTCCGCCGCATCCAGTTCACCCCGGACCTGATGCCGAGCGACATCACCGGCACCGAGATCATCTATCAGGATCCGGTCAGCGGGGAGAAGCAGTTCAAGTTCCTGCCCGGCCCGCTCTTCGCGAACATCGTGCTGGCGGATGAAATCAACCGCACCCCGCCGAAAACCCAGGCCGCGATGCTGGAGGCGATGCAGGAGCGCAGCGTGACGGTTGGCGGCGTGACCCGCGAGCTACCGGTGCCCTTCTTCGTGCTGGCGACGCAGAATCCGCTGGAGCAGGAGGGCACCTATCCCCTGCCCGAGGCCCAGCTCGACCGCTTCCTCTTCCTGATCCACGTCGGCTATCCCAGCGAGGATGAGGAGCTTCAGGTGATGAAGCGCGGCACCGGCATGACGCCCGGCAAGCCGGAGCAGATCCTGGACGGCGAGGGAATCCTCAGGGCGCAGGAGATCGTGAAGGCCATGCCCGTTTCCGATCACGTCTTCCGCTACGCCCGCGACCTCGTGCGGGCGACGCGCCCGAAGGAGGAAGGCGCGCAGGACTTCTGCAAGCGCTACCTCAGCTTCGGAGCGGGCCCGCGCGCGAGCCTCGGCCTGATCATGGCGGCGAAGGCCCACGCGCTCATCCGCGGCCAGCTCTACGTCAGTTGCTCGAATGTCGCGGCCGTCGCGCCATCGGTGCTGCGACATCGGATCGCGCCGAATTTCTCCGCGCAGAGCGAAGGCATCGCTGCCGACGACATCATTGGCAAGGTCCTCAGCGCGATCCCGCGGCATGACGGTTGACCTGCTGGATGCGGAGGCGGTTTCCCGCGGCGAGGCGCTCGGTCTCGCCGCCCGGAGAATCGTCGAGGGCTATCGCGTGGGAGAGCATCGCTCGCCCTTCCAAGGCTTCGCCATCGAGTTCGCGCAGCATCGCGAATACGCCCCCGGCGATGACATGCGCCACCTCGACTGGAAAGTCCTCGGCCGCTCCGACCGCTACTACATCAAGCAGTACGAACAGGACACGAACTTCGTGGCACATCTCGTCGTCGATGGCAGCGCCTCGATGAACTACGGCTCCGGCAAGCTGACCAAGCTGCAATACGCCAAGGTCATCGCCGCCTGCCTGGCCCACGTGATCCTGCTCCAGCGCGATGCCGTGGCACTCGCCATGGTCGACACGCAGGTGAAGGAATACCTGCCGCGCACCGACAACCTGCAGCGGATCAACCACATCATGGAACGGCTCGCCGCCTTCCAAGCCACCGGCGAAACCCGCCTCGGCACCGCCCTCGAACAAGTCGCCCTCGAAGCCCGCCGCCGCGGCATCAGCATCCTCATCAGCGATTTCTTCGACGACGAGGAAGGCCTGGCGAAGGGACTCGAGCGGCTCACCTATTCCGGGAATGAGGTGATCGTCTTTCACACCCTCGATCCCTACGAGCTCACCTTTCCCTTTCAGGGCACCTGGCGCTTCAAGGACCTCGAGAGCGCCGCGGATCTCAAGACCTCGCCCGATGACATCCGCAAGACCTACCTGAAAAACTTCGGGGAGTTCCAGGCACGCATCCGCCGGATCTGCGAAAAGTATCAGGCGAACTACGTGCTCGCCGATACCGGCAGGAGCATCGCCGAAACCCTGAGCGCCTATCTCGCCTTCCGCCGGGGCACCTATCGGAAATAGCGCGCCATGAACTTCCTGAACCCCTTCATGCTCGGCGGCCTGGCGGCGCTCTCGATCCCGGTCGTGATCCATTTCATGAACCGCTTCCGCGTGCAGACGACGGAGTGGGCGGCCATGAGATTCCTGCAGCAAAGCATCCGCCAGGACGCGCGGCGGCTGAAGCTCCAGGACCTCCTCTTGCTCTTGCTGCGCCTTCTGTTAGTCGCGCTGGCGGTGCTCGCTTTCGCCCGCCCGGTGCAGAAGGCCTTCGCCAGCCCGGAGCAGGCAGGCAAGGGTGCCGTCGCCTCGATGGTGCTGCTCGACAACTCCGCCAGCATGGGCTGCAGCCTCGGCGCCGAACTCTGCATCGACCGCGCCAAACGCGACATCGCCAAGTGGGCGGACGAGATGGATAGCCAGTCGCTGCTCGGCCTCTGCCTCGTCTCGAATCGCGCCGAGCCTCTCATCCCCAAGCCAGGCCCGAATACCGGACTCTTCCGCAAGATGCTGGCCGAGGCCCCGCTCAGCGACCGCGGCAGCGACCTCCTCCCCGGCCTGCGCTTCGCCGTCGAGAGCTTGAAGAACATCCACGGCATGCCGCGCGAGATCCGCATCTTCACCGATGGCCAGGGCGCGGCCTGGCTGAAGTCCGCGGAGATCCTGAAGCTCGCGAATGCCAACCCCGGCATCCGCTTCGTGCCGGTCATCATCGCGGACAAGCTGCCCGCAAACCTCGGCATTGTCGACGTCAGCCCGGAGAGCGGCACCGTCGCCGCGCTGCAACCGGCCCGCATCCGCGTGGAAGTCGCGAACCATGGCGATAGCCCCGTGCAAGACCTGCGCGTGAACCTCTTCTCCGCCGAGGGCCGGCCCGTGGGCGAGAGCGTGATCGCGAGCATCGAGCCGGGAGCAAGCGTCACCACTTCGATCGCCACGATGTTTGAAAAGGCGGGCCCGAACTCGATCAGCGCGACGATTCCTCCCGATGCCTTCGCCACCGACAACCGGCGCTCCGCGGCACTCGATGTGGTGAGCCAGATGAACATTCTGATCTGCGAGGAACATCCCACCGCGGAGCCGACCGATCGTGATGGCTTCTATCTGGCCAATGCCCTGATGCCGATCCCCTCGGAGGAGGCACCGCGCCACTTCATGTCGCTGCTCTTCACCAGCCCCGCCGACTTGCCCGGGGAGCTTTCCAGTGCCGTCCACGCCGTCTTCCTCTGCAATCCCGGCAGCCTGCCCATCGCCACCGCCGGTGCGCTGCGCGAGTATGTGCAGCACGGCGGCAGCGTGGTCGTCTTCCCCGGCAGCCAGACCTCGGCGGAGGACTGGATGGCGAATGCGGCGCTCGCAGGATTGCTCCCTGCCACCCTCGGCCCCCCGACAGGCGACGACGAAGGAGCCAAGGGCCTCGCCTGGCAATCCGGCGACTTCAACCACCCGATCACCGAACTCTGGAACGATCTCCAACAGGGCCGCCTTTCCGCGATCAAGGTCTTCCGCCACTTCCCGCTCGTGCCGAAGCCGGAAGCCCGCGTGATCGCCACGCTTTCCGATGGGTCACCGGTCGCCGTCGAATCGCGCTCCGGGGAAGGCGCGATCGTCGTCTTCGCCACGCCCGCCACTCCCGATTGGTCGAACCTTCCGCTCCATCCCGCCTTCGTCCCGCTGACCCAGCGCCTGCTCGGCTACATGAACCGCGGCAAGGGTTCCCGCCTCTCGCTGCTGCCCGGCGAGGCCTTCCGCAAGGTGGTCCCCTCCGAACTGAACGGCGAGGAATTCACCGTCAAGCGCCCGGATAGCGAGAGCGCCCGCAGTGCCGGCCAGGTCGCTTCCGATGAAGGCCAGACCTACGTCCGCTACGCCCTAACAGAAAAGGCCGGAATCTATCACATGAGCGTCGGTGCGGATCCCATCGCTTCCTTCGCCGTCCAACTCGACCCCGCCGAGTCCGACCTGCACAAGGCTGATCCCGCGCTCTTCACCAGCCTGCACGAAATCAAGCCCGCGACCGAGGAAGCGACCCAACAGCAGCTGGTCATCACCCGCGAATACTGGACCCTGCTGATCTGGATCGCCGTGGCCTTCTTCATCCTGGAGGCCTTCTTCGCCCACTTCTTCAGCCACGCGCGCACGGCATGATGTGGATCCCTTCATGCCTGGCAGCCCTGCCGTCCTTCCTGCCTCAGGACCCCTCGTGGAGCCTGAGCTTCGATGGCATCTCGCCCGCGAAGGCAGCGCTGATCCTGCTGGTCCTCTTCCTCGCCACCCTCCTCGCCTACTGGCGTTGGGCACCCGGAGTGCGGGTCTGGAAGAAAGCGCTGCTGGTAATGCTGCGCACCCTGGCCTGCCTGATCCTCGTCGCCCTCCTCACCAAGCCGGTGCTGGTCCACACGCTCAAGGAAGAAGTCCGCCAACCGCTGGCCATCGTCGTCGACGGATCGGAAAGCATGCGCGTGGCCGATCACCGCGAAAGCGATGAAGACCTCAAGCGCGCCGCCATCGCTGCCGGCACCGTCCCCGCCGATGCCGGCCTACCCGGCAAGCCACCGGACGACACCGCGACCACCCTCGGCAATGCCCCGCGCACCGAGGTCCTCCAGCGCCTCGCCACCAATCCGCAGCTCGATCTCTGGCGCGGCCTGGCGGAGAAATCCGACCTCGAATTCCACGGCTTCGGCCGCAGCGCCTCCTCCATCGGCGAGCCGATCACCCAGGTCTCCGATACCCTCGGCGAGGAAGTCGCCCGGCGCTTCAAGGACGCCCAGACCGACGACTCGGTGACCGCCATCGGTGAATCCCTCCGCCAGGTCCTGCAAGAGCCGCGCCCCCAATCCCTCGGCGGAGTCCTCCTCATCACCGACGGCGCGAACAACAGCGGCTCCTCCCCGCTCGAAACCGCGATGATTTGCAAGGAGCAGAACGTCCCGCTCTTCATCTACGGCGTCGGCATGACTTCGCCGCGCGATGTCATCGTGAAAGACATCCGAGCCCCGAAGCTCGCCTTCGTCGGAGAGCGGATGCAGGTCAGCGCCCACATCAGCGCGAAGGGCATGGCGGGCAAATCCATCCCCGTGATCCTGAAGGCGGACGGCGTGGAAGTGGAGCGGCGTGACCTGGCGATCGAAGACGAGCGCGGCCAGGACATCGCGCTCCATCTCGTCCCCGAGAATCCCGGCGACATCCGCTTGGAGATCTCCGTCCCGCCCCAAACCGGCGAGGCCTCCACCGAGAACAACCAGGTCACCACATCGGTCCGCGTGACCGACAAGAAATTCCACGTCCTGCTGATCGAGCAGGAGCCGCGCTGGGACTTCCGCTACCTGTTAGACTACCTGGAGCGCGACCGCCGCCTCGAAGTGAAGTGCGTGATGATCGATGGCGAGCCCGGTCTCGACAAGATCCCGGACTCCCCTTTCCTGCCCGCCCTGCCGGACACGCGTGAAGCTTTCTTCGCCTCGCAGGTGCTCATCCTCGGCGATGTGAATCCCGAGGATCTCGGTGAGGCCCGCATGCAGACCATCGCCGAGTGGGTCGAGGCCGGCGGCGGCATCATCTTCCTGGCCGGGGCGAACTACAGCCCCACCGCCTACGCCGGCACGCCGCTGGAGCCGCTGCTCCCGGTGGTGCCCGACAACCTCGCCCGGAATGACCAGGACGGCACCCGCTCCACCGAGCCCTTCCAGCTCCGCCTCAGCCGCGCAGGCCAGCAATCGCCCTTCCTGCAGATGGACCCGGATGCCGCGCTCAACCGCGAAATCTGGGCCGGCTTCCCCGGCGTGCGATGGACCGCTCCGATCCTGCGCATCCGCCCCGGCGCGGAGGTTCTGCTGGTCGATCCGCGCCCGGAACGCACCGGCCGCTACGGCCAGCTCCCGGTCTTCGCGATGCAGGGCCACGGCTCCGGCACCTGCGTCTATTTCGGCACCGATGAGACCTACCGCTGGCGCAGCCGGACCGGCGAGAAGTACTACTCGATCCTCTGGGGCCAGATCATGCAGTCGCTCGCCCTGCAACTGCTCGAAGGCGCATCCGCCCTCACCCAGCTCAAGACCGACCGCAAGGAATACGCCCCCGGCAACACCGTCACCATCTCCGGGAAGGCCTACACCCGGAGCTACGAACCCTACATCGCGCCATCGCTCGAAGGCACGATCACTTGGAAGGTGGACGGGAAATCCGGGAGCGCCCCGCTCTCCCTCCAATCCACTTCCCGCAATGCCTACCGCGGTGAATACGTGCCGACCCAACCGGGCAGCTACTCCTTCGTCACCGCCCGCGATCCCGAAGGCATCGTGAAGTTCGAGGTCGTGGACATGCGCCTGGAGAAAACCCGCACCGCGCTCGATGACCGCTTGCTCCGCGGTATGGCGGAAGCCGCCGGCGGCCACTTCTTCCGCGAGGAAGATCTCCACAAGCTCCCCGGCCTCCTCGCCCAAAGAAGCGCCACCGTTTCCACCTTCAAGAAGGTCGATCTCTACCAGTCGGGCTGGATTCTCGCGGCCCTGCTTTCCTTCCTCTTCCTCGAATGGTTCGTGCGAAAACTGGTCCGCCTCAAATGAAATGAGATGAGCGAGAAGAGCGACAAATTCAGAGCCACCTTCCGTGCCGCTGCCGGGCCCACGGCCGCGGTGCGTGTCGGCACGCCGGCCCTGCCGCGGCCCTTGGAGGAACTGCTCCATCGCGTCAGCCGCCTCGATCTGCGGACGAAGCTGCGCATCTTCCCCGCCCTGCTCGTCTCGATCTTCTCCATCGTCTGGCTGGTCCAGGCACTCGTCGACCGCTACTTCCGCCTCTCCTGGGAAACCCGCGCCGTGCTCCTCGCGATCCAAGCGGCGGTCGTCCTCTTCCTCCTCTGGAAGCATGTGCTGGTCCCGCTCTCGCAGAAGCTCGATCGCCGCCGCTCCGCCCTCCTCATCGAACGCGGCCTCCCGGAGTTCGATAGCTCGCTCATCTCCGTGGTCGAGTTCTGCGAGACGCCCGACAGCTTTCCCCATCATGCCCATTCCGTGGTCCGCAAGCTGATCGACCAGGTCGCGCGGCGGACGACGGCTCCCGGCTTGGAAAAGAAGGTCGTGGACTCCAGCGCGGCCCGGCAGCAAGAGCAGCGCGCCCTGGGTGCCGCGGCCTTCCTGCTGCTCTGCATCGTGCTCGCAGGCCTGCCTGTTTCATGGACCTTGGGAAAACGCATCTTCCTCTCCCGCGATCCCCTCCCCGGCGATACCGCGCTCATCGCGGCCACCGGCGATTTCACCGTCGATGCCGGGACCGATGCCACGCTCACCGTCCGCGCCCTCGGCGTGATCCCGCCGCTGGCAAGCTTGAAGATCCGCTCCGCCAGCGGCAGCTCGACCATCCCCGTGAATCTCACGCAGGACGGCAAGCAGTCCCTCTTCAGCTACACCGTGAAGAACGTCCGCGAGGACTTCACCTACCAATTCGAAGCGAACGACGGGGAATCCAATTCCTCAAAGGTCACGGTGAATATCCCGCCGCACTTGGAAAGCATCCGCTTCGTCCAGACCTATCCCCCTTACACCGGTCTCCCGGAAACCGAAATGTCCGCTGGCAGCCTGCGCTTGCTCGAAGGCTCCTCGCTGCGGATCGCGGGCAAGGCTTCCGAATCCTTGCGCGCGGCATCCCTGCTCATCCCGGACCAGCCGGATGTGCGGATGAGTTTGGCGCAAGACCGGACGAACTTCGGGATCGATCTCGAGGTTCCCGACCGCGGCTGGAAATCCTTCTCCGTGCATTTGAATGCCGGCGATTCCCGCAAGTCCTCGAATGAGCCGGTCTACCGCGTCGAGATCGTCAATGACCGGCCACCGGTTCCGGCGATCCTCCTGCCGAAGAAGGACCGCATGACCCTCACCCCCGGCAGCAAGATCCCGCTCACTTACAAGGTCTCCGACGACTTCGGCCTCTCCCGTGTCGATCTCTGCTACCGCGTGGAGGAAGGAGGCACGCCCAATTCCTTCTCCTTCGCGGAGAAGACCAAAAGCTCCAACCCCCTCAAGATCGAGCCCGGCAAAAGCCTCGCGGGCGGGACCGAACTCGATCTCGCAAACCTCCTGCCCCGCCCGGAGATCGGCAGCACCGTCTATTTCTGGATCGAAGCCCGCGACAACAACGGCCTGAAGGGCCCGTCGACCGCAGCCAGCAAGGAAAAAGCCATCACCGTGGTCTCGGAGGCGCAAAAACGGATGGAACTCCTCGAGCTGATGAGTCAACGTGCGAAGGACATTGAAAAGTTGTATGAGCAGCAGCGCGACGTGAACCGGAAAGCCGACGACTCCATCCGTGCCAGCAGGAAGCCATGAAGACGCATCTCCCCATCCTTGCCATCATTGCCTTCGGCGCGCTCCACAGCTCCGCCGAGGAGCTACCGGAATTGAAGAAGTCCGCCCATCAGACCGGAGCTTCCCAGGACCAGCTCCGCGGCGAGACACGGCGGGTGAATGACGCGATCGCCGCGCTGAGAGAGGAATTTCACGAGTATCGCTCGATGCAGGGCGAGCTGAGCACGCTGGAGAGCGCGATCCGTGATCTGGCCGGGCTGGAGCAGCACGACATGCCGGACACCTCCGGGATCCTCAAGGACGCCAGCCGCCTGGACGACCCGAAGGAGCTCCGCAAGAAGCTGATCGCCGCCAGTTGGCAGCAGAAGAAGATGCAGGTGATCCTGCGGGAAATCGCAGACCGCCTCTATCTTCAGCAGGATCTGGTGCTGATGCGGAAGCGCTACTACTCGCTCGCCCAGCGCCAGGCCACCAACCTCCGCGAGATCCGCCGCGCCGGGAAGCCCGATGCGGAGGATAGCATCGTGACGGCAGGTCCGGATCAACTTGCGATCGCCAGGGAGATCTTCGCGGCACGGGTAGCCCTGGAAGCTCTCGCGAGCCACGGCTCCCCTCTTCGCACCAGGACCTTCGCCGCAGCACTCGCCAGGGCCGACGAAGGCAAGCTGGTGCAGACTTCCGAAAACGCGGCACTGACACCGGACGGGAAGGCCCCGCGGGCCGTGCCGGAGAAGGCCGCCGCGCTCGCCACCCTCGCGACCTTGAAATCGGTCATCGCCACCCTCGACACCGGCCGCAGCGCCGAGGACCGGGCCAACGAGCTGGTGAGGAAGCTCGATGAACTCCTGAAGTATCAGGACACGCTCTCCCGGTTCGTCCCCAAGGTCACCGCGCGCTCCCAGGATGGAGTCATCCGCGGTCAGGGCTATCTCTCCGACGAGATGGACCTCGCCCAAGACGGGATCGCGAAGCTTCACGAAGAAGCCTCGCGCTACAATTCCACCGCCAGGGAGAAGTCGGAAAATCTCGTCGGAAGGTTCGAGGATCCCACCATCGTTTTCGAACCGGCTGCTCTCAACACCGCGGTAGGCGATCAGAACGCGGTGGCCGCCGATCTCACGGCTGCACGCGATCTCCTGCAGAAGAAGGCCGAGGAATTGGCGAAGGAGAACTCTTCCCCGGAGATTGAGGAGTTCCTGAAGTCGCTGGAGGAAGCCACCGTCTCGGAGGCCGCCGAGATGACGGAGATGCCGCCGGAGATGCGCGAGCTGATCCGCATGCTGCTGGAAGCAAAAGCCAAGATCAAGAAGGCCAAGGAGATGCTCAAGGAGCAAAAGGATCCCGGGGCTCCGCGTGAACAGGTCGCTCAATCGGGCAAGGATCTCAAGGAAGCTGGCGAGACCGCAGACCTGCTGGAAGGGATCATCCCCCCGGAGATCGCGGAGCACATCGGCAAGGCCTGCAAATGCAACGGCGACGCCGCCGGCAAACTCGGAAAGGAAGGCGAGCCCAAGGACGGACCGGAGGGCAAGCAACCGGGCGCAGATCCGGGGGGCGACCTGGACCAAGCCGAAGCCGAAATCGACAAGGCCTTGGAGGCTCTCAAAAAGATGATGTGCATGTGCATGTCCCCCGGCGGCGGCCTTCCATCGCCGGCACCAGGCAAAGGCCCCGGACAAGCGGGCGAAGGCCAGGGGCAGGGTCAGGGAGACAACCCGCAAGGCAAGGGCATGGCCAAGCGCGCCGAGAACACGCCCTCCGACATCAAGCCCGTCGAGACCACGGAGCGCGATCCGAAACGCGAAGCCCTGCTGCTCCTCGAGAAAGAGAAAGCGCCCTCCGAATACGAGGAAATGGTGGACCAGTACATCCGCAACCTCGGCAAGGGAGAACTGCCAAGCCGCTGACTCCATCACCCGCCGTGGCTCCCTTCATCCAAAATCTCACCACCGCCGCCGCACTCGCCGCGGTCTGCGGCGGCTCCCGCATGCACGCCCAGGGCATCGAGGAAGGCTCGGCATTCGGCTCACCGGTGAAGACCACCGGCTCGATGATCGGCATCTTCTACGACCTGAAGCAGAACCAGAAGCGGCAGCCGGTGAAGGTGAACTATCTTGAAGTGATGGGCCGCTTCCTCGACAGCGGCTGGGACGAGAGCGTCCTCCGCGGCTTCTTCCGCGGCACCCGCCCGATCTACGCCACCGAGGTCTTCATCCACACCATGCGCGCCACCGCCGCACCGCATGCCTTCCAGCTCGCGGATGTGGTGCAGCCGTCCTATTGGTTCGTGATCTACAAGGCTCAGGTCTCCCCGCCGGAAGACGGCACCTACCGCTTCGTCGGTATCGCGGACGACGTCATGGCCGTCGCGGTGAACGGCAAGACCACCCTCGTCTCGAACTGGGAGTCCACGCCGAACCGGAGCAAGTGGCAGCAATCCAGCGCTTCCAAAGCCGAGGACTTCCGCGTCTGGGCCGGCCCCCTCCGCCACGGTGATTGGTTCGAAGCCCGCAAAGGCCAGCCCATCGACCTCGACATCCTCATGGGCGAATACCCCGGCAACATCTTCGGTGCCTGGCTCCTCATCGAAAAGCAAGGCGCCACCTACTCCCGCAACTCCGAAGGCAAGCCCGAGCTCCCCGTCTTCCAAGTCCGCGCGAAGTCCATCACCGCCGCCTTCCAGGACGTCCCCTTCACGACGAACTCACCGCCGTGGACGTGTCATGAGTGAGGGAGTTCCCGCACTCGATAAACACCGGGCGTCCTGGTTGCTGGGCTCTCAAGCCTTGAAGAGAGAGGCGGACGAAGACCGGGCATCGCAACTTCCGGGCTCCTGAGCCTTGAAGAGGCGGCAGGGAAATAGCCCGGGGTAAGCGGAGCGCAACCCCGGGTCACCGCCCACCACGAGACGTCCCCTGAAGGGGGACCGGGAGGCCGGTTGATACCGACACGTCCCGGTGAAAACAGGCCTCTTCCGATGGGCTCATTCAGACCGCCGCAATTCAAGACTAAAGGACCGACCCAAGCAACGCCCAATCGAGGCGTTGACGGGGTCCGAGTTGACAGTTAGAGACAGGTCATGTCTCTAAAGATTTCGATGAGCTGGGCCGTGGTGAGCTTTGGGGTTCTGGCGTTCACTGGCTTGATTGACCCGTTGCAAGCTCAAGACAAGGCCGAGAAATCCGATCAACAGAAGCTTCCGGGTTCAACGAAGGGATTGGGCGTTTTCCTCGTGAATACGACTTGGGACCTTGGCGGGGGGAAGATCTTCCGGTTTCGCGGCGATGGCTCCATGGTCATGCCCTATCACGACTGCAAATGGAAGCCAACAGGTCCCCGGAAGGTGGAGATGTTTTCGCCCGACTGGAAGCATGTGATCGAATTCCCGGAAGACATGACGACCCTCGAAGTGAGTGACAAAGAGTGGAAAGGCAAGATGGTGCGACGTCTCGCTCCGGCCGTGGACGACAAGAAACTCGAAGCGATTCTGGTGAAACTCGATTGGGCCCGCGTCACCAAGGAAGGTGCGGAACCGTTCAAGATCGCCAACCATGGAAAGATTCTCGATACCGGGAAAGTGTGGAAGTCCTGGGAACTCCACGACGGCTTGCTTCTCATCAAAGGCAAGAAGGGCGAAAAGGAGGTGAAGGATGAATTCTATCTGAAGGAAGATAAAGAGCCCTACACGCTCGAATTTCCCGACCCGGGCAGCGATCGTTCAAAACTTCAGCAACGCTAATCGCTTCCCTCCGATCGGGACATTATCAATTCGATTGGGGTCATAGCCTGTTACACTACAGACTGGGCGAGTCCTCCGGAGAGGGTCGGTCCTTGAATTTTGAGACGGCCTCTGAGTCCACACAAGATTCAAGGACTGGCCCCACCGCCTGTGATTGTGCCGCAGCTGGAAACGAAACATGCTGCTAAATGATGGAACCCATCTCCTCCCCGCACCACCCGCGCTTTCTCGCTCCAAAGCTCTCCTATCTTTCCGGATGGTGCACCTTGTTGCTCGCCGCGTTATCGACCAGTTGCGGACTGGTGGAAAAGCATCATCTCGTGGGCAGTTACTATCTCGTTGCCGAGGATGCCCCCCAGCAAATGAAGGTCGTCTTCAATCTGAATCCGGGCGAGCGGCAGTCGTACCTGAGGATTGGCGAGATGGTTTATGCCGTGGGATGGGATCACAATTATATCGTCGCCAAACAACACCCCGAAAACAATCGCAGGATCGACCACTACTATTATTTGGACATCAAGAAGGATTACGAATCCGCAGCTCCGCGCAGCTCCGTGGTTGGACCGCTCACGGAGCTCGAGTTCAAAAGAAGGCAAGCCGACCTGGGTTTGCCGGGATTTCGCCTCACGATCGAATCACTCCAATGACTCACGACCCGTCGTCGCCACCAATCCGCGTCGCACCACTCGGCGGGATCAGCCCTAAGAGGCTGTCTTAAAAAGGAAGGGACCGCTCTCCGAGCGGTCCGGCTTATGGCGGTGCTCCAATCCGAACCGGCAGCGTAGCGGGGCTCCAAGCCGTCCCCCGCCGGACCTTTCGGAGAAAGGTCCCTGCCTTCGCCAGCTTCTAAGATCAGTGCCCCGACTCCCCGGGCACTTCCGGAATACCCGGATCATCCAGAATCTGCACCGCCGTCGCATCGCCGAGCGCCTTCCAATCTTGCAGCACCCAGACCACCTTCTTGTCCGGAGTCACTTCAATCAGCTGCGGGCCCTCGCCGTTCTTCCCGCGCGAGGTGAAGATCGTATTCCCGTTCGCCAGCCGCGTGCAGGTTTGCGGGGCGGAGGCGAAGCGGTATTCCGCCGGGAGATCCGTGTTGCAATTGAACTCCCAGACCGTTTCGCCCTTGGCATTCACCTCGCGTGAGAGGCTGTCCTTTTCGTTCGTGATCAGCGTATTGCCGTTCTTGAGGCGGATCGCAGCCCAAGGCTGGTTGATCTCGTACTTCCAGATCTCCTTGAAGTCCTTGTCGTATTCCACCACGCGGTTCCCCACCAGATAGGAAATCAGATAGGTTCCCTGCGCGGTCACGCGGGCGCGCCGGAATTGCCCGTGAACGCCTGTTCCTGCCTCGATCGGAATCTCGCGGTCCACCTCCACGGCACCGGTCTTGATGTTGATCACCTTCAGCTTCGGCGGCAGGCCGTTCTCCACGAACATGACCTTGTCCAACCCGATCGGCTGGCAGGCATGGATCTCGGTCTTCTTCTCATCTTTGGAGAGATTGCAATCGTAGCGCCACACCACCTTCTTGTCCGGCGTGATCATCGCGACATAGGTCATCCGGCTGTAGAGGATGTTGCCATTGGAAAGCATCCACACATCGTCGTATTCGGGACCGACCCCGGTGGCATAGGTCCAGATCACCTTGCCCTCCTTGACCAGGAACATCGTGTTGCAGTTCTCCCCGACATACAGCATCGGGTGCTGCGCGAGGCCCTTGCCGGGCAGGTCGGAACGGGTGATCCCGTTCGTCCCCCGCTCCGGGACCGCGATCTCGCTCGGCGCGAACGCAGGCACATCGGCCGCCGTGAAAAGATGCAGGACGTCCATGCACGGCGTCGCTGCCGGGGCTTTGGCGGCACCAGCCAGGATGGCCACCAGGCCAAGGACCGGGAAGAGCGCCAGGGAAGAGCGGGATTTCGTTTCCATGTTCCTTGTGAAGCTTGAGCTAGTTGAAACCGAGGAGGATCGGCTCGCCACCTCCCTACCGGATGCCCAGGCAGCTTGGCCCGACCCCACCGCTTGGCAAGCATGCCATCCGGCAGCGGGATCGCAGAAATCATAGGCAACCCCAAAACCGCCGAATCATCCGGCTCGGGGCGCCCGTAAAGGAAACAAACCCAGCCATCAAGACCGCCTTTCCGATGTGAAGCATCATCATGCCCCCTTCACCCGCTACCCCGGCCGACCCACCGGCGATCATCCCTTCCCGCAAGCGCTGGATCATCCTCATACTGCTATTCCTGGCCGCTGTCCTGAACTACGTGGACCGGAATGTCCTGTCCATGCTCGCCCCCACCATCCAGGCGGACATCGGCATCGACGATCAGCAATACTCGCGCGTCCTCAGCGCATTTCTGGTCGCCTATACCATCGCCTGCATCTTCTCCGGTCGCATCGTCGATTGGCTGGGCAGCCGCCTGAGTCTGGCCTTGTTCGTCAGTTGGTGGTCGCTCTCCCACGCCCTCGCCGCCTTCGCCCGCGGCCCCGTCTCCATGGGCTTCTTCCGCTCCCTGCTGGGACTCGGCGAGGCCGGCGGCTGGACCGCTTCCCCCAAGGCGATCCAGGAATGGTTCCCGCCCACCGAGCGCGGCATGGGAGTCGGCGTCTATTCCATGGGCGGCTCCGTCGGCGCGATGGTCGCGCCCTTGATCGTGATTCCGATTGCCCTGGCCACCTCCTGGCATTGGGCCTTTGTCCTCACCGGAGCCGTCGGATTCGCATGGCTCATCCCGTGGCTGATCGTCAATCGCAACCCCACCTATGCCGATCCCGCACCCCCGGCGGACCGGGACCCCGGAGCCGAACTCGTCCTCTGGAAATCCGTCTTCAAGCAGCGCGCCGTCTGGTTCTTCATGCTCGCCCGGATGTTCACCGATGCCGTCTGGTACTTCTATCTGTTCTGGATGCCCAAGTACCTCCACGACGCCCGCGGCCTGAGCCAGGAGGATCTTAAAATCATGTGGGTCGTCTTCCTGATGGCGGATATCGGGTTCGTCTTCGGCGGCATCCTTTCCGGACGCCTCTTGAAACGCGGCATGAACGCTCCCGCGGCACGCCTCTGGCTGATGCTCGCCACGGCCCTCATCATCCCAATTTCCCCACTCGTGGCGATTGTCCCCTCCACCGCCATCGCGATTGCGATCGGGTCCATCATCGCCATGGCCCATGCCTCATGGTTGAGCAATATCACCGCGCTCATCGTGGACATCATCCCGAAACGGATCATGGCCACCACCTTCGGCGTCATCGCCGCAGGCAGCGCCGCCGGCGGGATCTTCATGAATGAACTGGTGTCGTGGATGGTCAGGGATTTCTCCTACACTCCGGTATTCTTCGTGATGGCGCTCATGCATCCCACCGGCATCGCGCTACTCTGGCAGTTCCGGCGGACGAGCCCGCAGATCTGAAAAGGTCGCCCGGCCATCACCCCTCATGGACACCCTCATCCACAGATCCCCTGTCCTAGCCCTCCTCCTGGCCGCGGCCGCATCCGCCGCGCCAGCCACCCCGCAGGAGAAAATCGCGGAGATCTATCTCAACCAGAGCGGCTTCAACCTCGGCAAACCGAAGCGCTTCACCGCGCCGACGCTCGCCAATGGCACGCCCTTCATCCTCCGCCCGGCCAAGGACACCACCGCGGTCGTGGCACGCGGCATCATCAAGAACCACATCGGGGATTTCTCCAGCTTCGATCCCTCCGGCAACGATGAATACGTCGTCGAGGCAGGCGGCATCACCTCGGTCCCCTTCCGCATTGGCCGCTGGTGGCTGGAACGCGTGACCTATCAGAACGCCATCGATTTCATGATCGATAGCCGCCACCACGTCGGCAACGACCGCGCCGTCTGCGCCGGTTCTTTCGGCTGGCGCGATGACCACCACTTCGGCTGGGAACTGCGCACCCTCGTCCCGCAGTTTCTATCAAACCCATCCGCCTACGAGCGCATGCCGCGGCAGGTGAACTATGAGAAGCCCGGGGACCGGAAACTCTGGGGTGCCCTCGAACCCTATCAAGACGATGCCCCGGACCTCGTGAAACTCATCCATTGGGGCGCGGACGTCATCGTCAGCCAAAAGCTCGGCCATGAGATGCTGAAATCCGAGCTCGCGTGGTTCCTCTACGCCTGGCCCGCGCTCGAACCCTACCTTCCCACCCAGAACTATCAGGCGGTGCGGGACTACGCCTTCGCCACCTGGGCCCATCCCGCATCCGACCGCCGCTATCCCTACGACGAAAGCCCGGAACACAACCTGCTAGCCCTCAAGACTAGGCTCGGCACCACCAAGGGTGGCCTGCCGCCCGGCTTCTCCGTCGCCCCGAATCTCCTGATGTCCGAAGTGGCCAAACGCGAGAAGCGCCCCGACGCCGCGATCTATTTCGACGCCGCCTTCAAGCAGGCCGAGTGGATGGTGACGCACCTCGATTGGAATGACCCGCTCGTCACCAAGGGCCAGCGGATGAGCGAGTTCATCACGATCACCGGCCTCGCCCACTTCCTCCGCGAGTATCCCGACCGCGCCCCCGCAGGCCTCGCCGAGAAGCTCAACGGTTGGGCGCAAGTCGTCGTCCGCCGCTCGGACAATCTCTGGGACTTTCGCAAGCTCGATGACAAGGACGGCTGGACCCCCATGGGTGACTCCCGGGAGAAATGGAACGAACCCGGCAATGTCGCCGGCCTTCCCGCTCCCATCCTCGCCGCCCGCGAATTCATCACCGACCCACCCGTCCGCCAGCGCCTCGATGAAATCACCTGGGCGCATTTCGATGGCATGTTCGGGCGCAATCCCGTCGGCCGCCATTTCTCCTACGACGCGCCGCGGGAGATCGAAGGCGTCGAGAACGGCTGGTTCAGGTTTTACCCCGGCGGCATCGGTCGTCTCGCGGACGCGCGCTTCGTCATCGATGGCAGCCCGAAGAACGCCCACTACCCCTATCATCCGGAAGTGGGCGACATCGGCTGGACCGAGGGCTGGATCCAGTTCAACACCGCCTTCAATGCCAGCCTCGCCTATCTCGCCCGCAGCGAGAGCAGCATCGCGCTCACGAAATCCGGTGACCAACTCATCGTCCGTCTCACCGCCCCGCTCGATTTCGACTACGCCAGGATCGAGTCCGGCACCGTCACCATCCTCAGCGGTACGGCTGACCGGGAACGGCTCACCGTCACCGAGGATTCACCCCATTCCGCGACCTTCACCGGCCGGATCAGACTCGTCCCGGACCAATCCGGCATCAAGTCGGACGGCATGCTTCAATACCCGTCCGGCACCACCCTCCAGGTCTCGCACGGCTTCGGCTACATTGGCACCCACGCGACCCTCCACCCCTGACATGCCCACTTCACCGGCAGCACCTGGATCGGCTCCGCGAAGATGCAGACAGCAAAAGGAAGCGGCGGAGTTATTGACCTGAAGTCTCCTGTCACCTTCTCTCAAACCACATGCTTTCCTGGAAAACTCGGCTTCTTCTCGGTGCGGCGACCCTCGGGCTTGCCACATGGATAGGTTACCGGGCGGAGCGTCATATCACGGATGCCGCGGGGAACAATCCGCTGACCTTCCGCTCGGTGGTCAGGCGCGTGATGGCACCGAAGTCGCAGACCGAGTTGATCAAGCGTCTGAATCAGCTCCGCCATGGAGCGGGACGCAGCGAGTTGGGTGATCGGGAGATTGCGGAGTGCTGGTCGATCATCCGTGGCTTCACCCTTGAGGATGTGCAGGCAGGCCTGGCAGAGATCCCGGCAAAGCCGCCCTACCAAGCCAACCAAGCCTTGATCGGCATGCTCTTCTTCCGCTGGGCCCAGCTCGATCCGGAGGCAGCCGTGCAGGCGGCCCTCAAGCCCGAGCACGAGCAGAACTATTTCATTCTGATGGCGGTCGGCGCGGCGTGGGCCGCGAAGGACCCCGAAGCGGCGCTGCGCTGGTCGGCCACCAGCGACTCGCGCTTTGCCAAGAACGTCTTCGGTCGCGCCGCCGGCCGGATGCTCGCGGCCCAAGACCCGGAGCACGCACTCGCCAAGGTAACCACGGAGTTCCCGCAGGGGCTCTTCGGCGTGGTGGAGGCTCTCGTCCAGCGCAGTGAAACTCCCGAATCCCGGCTGGAACTGTTTTCGAAACTGAAAGCCCTGCCGGATCCGAAGGCCCTCGATTACTGCCTGACGCTCCTCACCAACCGCATCTACTATCAAAACCCGGAAACCCTGCGCTCCATGCTCGCCGATGTCGAAGCCGCCGACCTCCCGCCCGAAAAGCTGGCAAGGATCAAACAGACCATCGAGAGCTCCCTGAAATTCGAAGCGCCCGAAGAATCCTTCGGAGCCATCCTGAAGCCGGGCTCAGCCAGCACCGAAAGCGAGCAGAAGAATGCCTACAACTCCTGGGCCAACTCGAAGCCGGAGGAGGCCTCGGCATGGGCGGTAGCCAATGGCCGCACCGACCTCGTGGCGGACATCGTGAAAAACCAAGTCATGAGCCGGCTGCGCGCGGGCTGGCAGATGGGGAAACGCGATTTGGGATCCACCATCATGTCCGATACCTTGACCCCGCAATTCGAAGCTTGGCAGAAGCAGGACCCGCAGGCCGTCGCTGCCTGGCTCCAGACCATGCCGCTCGATGTCCGTAACTATTACTCGAAGGATCATGCCGCGCATTAAGCCGATCCTCTCCACCGGCCTGCTGCTTGCCTGTCTGGCGCTCCTGGCATTCCTCGGCTCCAAGGCGGGTCGCCTGATCGCGCGTTCGGGAATCGTCCACTCCGCCTCCTCGGCCAAGAAACCCGGGGAACGCGAGGCCTCGCCCCGGCAAGCCGCTGGTAACACCCAGGCGCTGCGGGCCGACCTGGTGGCCGCTTCCGTCCGCAAGCTGAATGCGCTCGCCGCAGGAAGCCCCGGCCTCCAGACCGACTGGGAGACACAGGCGGAGATGGATGGGATCATTGCCAAGCTCTCTGCGGAAGAACTGGCTGAGGTTTTCGCCGGAATAAGCTCCAGCTATGGGGACGGCTTCCAGATCCTGAACACGAAGCTCGGTGCCGCCTGGATGGCCATGGATCCGGACGCCGCCTTGAAGGCGGCCTTGGCCAAGCAGCCCAAGAACAGCTCCCACTTGGCCGGCGCGATCTTCTCATCTTGGGCGAATCATGATCCGAAGGGCGCACTCGCATGGTTGAACTCCGCGGAGATGCCCGCGGGCTCTTCCACGCTGCGGGAAGACCTCCGCGTGGGGGCGCTCTATCAATTGTTGGAGCGCGACTTCGACCTCGCGACTTCGGAATACCTCAAGGTCAGCGGCCCTTCGGCATTGGTCGGTCCCGGCGGGCTCATGGGCATTTGGGGAGAAGGATACGCGGACGATCCGGTGATGCGTGGCCGCCTGGTGGAATTCGCCAAGAGCACCGGCCGGCCGCAGGACTTTGCCAACCTGAACCGCGAGCTGCTGCGCAGGTGGCCGCAGGAAGACGCGATGGGAACGATGAACTACCTGCAGGAACTACGCTCCTATCTGGAATCCGATGCGGTGCCGGCGGATGCGCGGCCCGAGGTGGATGCCAAGGCGGTGGGCGCAGCCATCTTCCGCGAATATGACCGCCCGGCGCTCGAATGGTGGATGGAACGCTATGGCCAGAGCAACGAGACGCCCATGCCGCTCAAGCACGCGATGGACGATTGGGCGGAGAAGTATCCGGACGCCATGTTGAATTGGTTCCAAGAGCAGCCACCCAGCCCGCAGCGCGATGCGCTCGCCGCCTCCGTGGTGCCCAGCCTGATCACCCGGAAACGGTTCGAGGATGCAGTAAGGAGCATCGAAAGCATGCAGGACCCCTCTCACCGCCAAGCCTCGGCCGAGCGCCTGAATCTTCTCTGGAGCGAGCAGGACGCCGCGGCTGCCGCAGCATGGCGGGACAGCCTGCCGGCGGGCACGCTCCCCAATCCTGAGTGAAACACCGGACAGCTCTTCCCGCCGGGGAAGCAGAGCCGCGTTGACGGGATTCCAGCGTCCGGGTGATCGGCCATCCGTTCAAGCTTGTTCGTGAATGCCAAATATCTTAGAGATCAAAATGAAGTGGCGATCGAACACACTAGGATCATCTGGCGGGCCTTGGCTGGCTCGGCGCTGCTGATCGCGCTGCTCCTGGCGCTGAAGAATTCCGACGCCCTCCCCTTTTCCTCCCGTCTCACAAAAGCCGGCGGCATCACCCCGGGCGACGCGCCGAAGTCCGAAGCGGACCGAACCAAGCCGCTGCGCTCCGAGAGGGAGATCCGACGGCTCGCCGAACGTTGGTACCAGCAGATCCTGGAGAAGCACCCCGAAATGGCGGTGACCTACAAGGAGGTGCCGGACAATGAGAATGGCTTCCTCAAGCTCTTGGATTTCATCGATCGTTACGGCAAGCACGGCTCGAATGGCATTCCGATGCCCGAAGAGATCGACTCAATGATCGGTGGAAAAAGCCCGTGGGATGCCGCGGTCTTCGCGAACTGGCTTGAAGACAATCGCGCCCTGATCGACGAGATCTCAGCCATCGGCCTCCTCCCCGCCCAATCGGTCAAGGGCATCGACATGGAGCGCCTCAAGTTCACCAACGCCCGGGTTCCTTACGATGCCACCAAGCTCTTGCTCGCCCGCGCCCGCCTCGCCATGGAACAAGGCGACGAAGCCACCGCGCTGCAGAGCGTGCAAGCCGCGCGCGGACTCGCCGATCACATGGACCGGATCGAGCTACCCCACATCCTCTCGGAAGCCGTCGCCATTCTCCTCCGCAATTCCGCGACGAAATATGTCCTCGATCATCTGCTTCCTCAGGCTTCGCCAGCCGGGCTCGCGGCCTGGCACGACCTGATGGGGAATGAAGCCGAAACGCCCGCCGATCTCGCCCACATCTTCCGCGGTGAATGGCATAACATGACCCGCAATTTCCTGCTTCCCGCCCTGCTCGGCGACCCCGCCGGCTTGCCGGATGGCTGGACCGGGCCTGCGGATCCGGATGCCGTCGTCGAGGCCTACCTCGCCTACTTCTCCAACCTTACCACCCGGATGAAGTCCTCGGCCTTGAACGAACTCGTGGATCTCTCTGCCATCCCTCCCGAGACAGGCGGTCTCTCCCCGGATGGTGCATCCATGCTGGATACACTCTCCATCGGATCCAGTGCTTGGTCAAAAAGCTGGACCCGTGCCCAAACCGATAGCGCCATCGCCCGAGCCGCCTTCCTCGCGGCAGTCGGCGGCGAGCTTCCGCTCGAACCTTACACCGGCAAGCCCTTCATCATCGACGAAGCCTCGGGCACCATCCGTGTTCCCGAAGATCCATGGTTCGAAAGCATGGATTACAAGCCGGTGAAGATTCCCACGCTGAGGACTCCTTGAGCGTATCGTCCTTCGTCTCCACCCCGGGCCTGCTTCGCGCACAGCGGGGCATCGGCTTCCCGCCCGGCTCCCAGGAAAACACCCGCTCCAAGCGCCGCCACGCAGGCTGTCGCTAACAGGATGATCGGCCCGTAGTCCAATCTCCGGGCCAAGAAGGAAATTCCTTCAAAGCCAACCCAGCGATTGAAAAAGTACGAGGACTGGGACTCGAACCCAGGATTCGTTACCGCGCGTCCAATGGTGTCCAGCTAAGTCAGCCCTGATTGCAACCCGTTGGAAATGATCATCCAGCGACTACATTGACTTGCGTGGACGCGAACGAATGTTAGCACCCCGTTAGCATGATCGGCGTGAGTTTGTTCCGGCGGCCCAACCGAAAAACGGGCGCTTTTCTTCCTGGCTACTACTGCTCGTTTCGCATCACCGGTGCCGACGGGCGGCAGCGCCAAATCAATCGCCAGACTGGGAAAACCACCAAGCGCGAGGCCGAGGCCTTTGCCTCCGCTCTTCGGGAAAGCCTCCTCAAGGAAGCCGGAGCCGGCGAGGAGAAGAGCGCCCGTATCTACTCGGTGCTGCAGGAGGCCGCGGACTTGGCCACCCGCCACGAGCTTACCGCCGACATGGCCCGTGAGTTCTTGGCGAAGTTCACGGAGATCGAATCAGGAACCGCGGTCCGCGGCTATACCATCACCCAATGGCTCGATTTTTGGATCGAGAATAAGAAGGTCGCCGGCAAAGCCGCCACCGTGGCTCGCTACAAAAACGCCGTGGCCCGATTCCAGGCTCACCTTGGTGTTCGATCTACCGACCGCTTGGAAACGCTCGTGGGAGGCGACGTCCAGAAGTTCCGCGACAAGCTCCGGGCCGAAGGCAGAAGTGCCAAAACCACCAACGGCTACCTCAAGGACGTTCGCTCGTGCCTGACAGCCGCCGTGAAGGAAGGCTTACTCCCCCGGAATCCAGCCAGCAATGTGGCCACATTGTCAGAAGAGGATAGCGTCCAGCGAACTCCCTTTACGGCTGATGAAGTCGGCAAGCTCCTTGCCGCAGCCTCCTCCGATGATTGGCGGGGAGTCATCCTTCTGGGCGTTTACGGTGGGCTCCGGCTCGGGGATGCTGCTTCACTGAAAGCTGGCAACGTAGATCTGGAGAAGAGTTACCTCTCCTACATGCCTCAGAAGACGTCCCGGAAGAAGAAGGTTCTCACCGTTCCGCTCCACCCCTCTCTGGAAGAGTTCCTCCTGAACCATCCGCTTTCCGACGATCCCTCTGCGCCACTTTTTCCCAAACTCGTCAAAAAAGGCGTAGCTGGTCGCAACGGTCTCTCCCTCTGCTTCGGCAGGCTGATGGAATCGGCCGGTATTTCCCGAGACATCGTCAAGCAGGCGGGTGACGGGGCTGGACGAACCCAATACGCCCGCAGCTTCCATTCCCTACGTCACACGTTCACCAGCCTGCTGGCCAATGCCGATGTGTCGCAGGAGCTACGCATGCGTCTGACAGGGCACACGACCAAAGAAATGAACGATGTCTACACTCACATCGAGCTGACCTCTCTGAAGAAGGCCATTGATCAGCTGCCGAAGATTGGGGCGCATTGATTCTAACGATCGGAGAATTCCTCTGGAGAAAACGCTCTCCAACCAACTTGCAGCAGAAAAAGGCGGTTTTCTCCCTGTTAGAGCCCTGCAACCACTGCTACTGCCACGGTTGATTCGCTTCTGTCACTCAGATCTCTGAGCTGGCCCCCAAATTTCGGCCACGAATTGGCTAAACTAAGCTATGGTGGCAGGCTGCGGGAGAGCTTGGGATGATCATGGTTTGCGGATCAAGGTTGGAGTGACGGGGGACTCGAAATCGGGAAGCCGTAGCGGAGGGACGAGCACGCAACGGAGCGTAGCGCAGTGGAGGGCGAGGACCGCAGCGGAGGCTTCCCGATTTCGGCGCGCCGGGGGTGTCATGCCGCTCTCGGGGCTTCGGCTGGCGGCCGGTAAACCCGCGACGGCGTGAGGTTGCCGAGGTGCTGGTGCGGACGCCAGTCGTTGTAGCGCCCGAACCACTCGCGCAGCCCTTGCTCAAGGCCGAGGACCGTCGCGTGTTCCTTGAGGTAGATCTCCTCGTATTTCACGCTCCGCCACAACCGCTCGATGAACACGTTGTCCATCCACCGCCCGCGGCCATCCATGCTGATTTCCACACCGAGGTCCGTGAGCCGACCCGTCCATTCCGCGGAGGTGAACTGGCAACCTTGGTCGGTGTTGAAGATCCCGGGGCGCGTGCCAGTTGCTCCCAAGGCCATTTCCAGGGCCTCCAGGCAAAGGCCGGTGCCCATAGTGTTGGAAACCGCCCAGCCGAGCACCTTGCGCGAGTGCCAGTCCATCACAGCGCACAGGTAGGCTTGGCCGCGCGGCATCGGCACATACGTGATGTCGGTACACCAGACTTGGTCGGGCCGGTCGATCACCAGCTTGCGCAGCAGATACGGATACTTGCGATGCCCGTCGTCCGGGATGCTGGTCCGCGGTTTGCACCGGATCGCCTCATGGCCCATCTCGCGGCGCAGCCGGTCCAGGCGCTTGCGGTTGACCTTCACACCATGATCGCGCTCCAGCACCGTCATCAGCCGCCTGCTGCCGAGGCAGGGATCGACCAGATAGATCTCGTCCAACAGCCGCTTGATGCGCAGGTCCTCCGGATCCTCCGCGACCGGTTGGTAGCCAGCGGTGGAGCGCGCCACGCCCAGCAGTTCGCACTGCTTGCGCATGCTCAGTTTGGGATGCCTCTTGTCCAACAACCCGACGCGATCCCTCACAGACCGAGTTGCTTGGACTTTTTTGTCAGCCAGTCCAACTCGACGGCCTGCTGCCCGATCTTGGCGTGGAGCCGTTCGCGCTCGCGCTCGAAGTCCTCGGCTTCGGTCTTGCCCGCGCCGCCCCCGAAGGCGCTCGCGGCGTTTTGAGCCATCGTCTTCTTCCACTCCGAGACCTGCACCGGGTGGACGTCGAATTCCTTGGCGATTTCCTGGATGGTTTTCACGCCCTTGAGCGCTTCAAGCGCCACACGGGCCTTGAACTCGGGATCGTGTCGTCTGCGTTTACCTTTCATCTCGTGCGTGTTCGGTTTGGTTCTAAGGCCACACCTGCACACCACAATCATAGCTTAGGCACTGGACCGGTTTTCGGGGGCCAGCTCACTCGTCGGGGTCTCAGGGTCTGCGCCAGTTTCCAACGTGCCCCACGAACCGCCAATTATTGGCTGGCCCGGCGCGAGGTAGTGCGGGAGCAGGGGTGAATCGGTGTCGATAGCGGAAGCCTCATCCTGCCAAGTCACGTTCTCGATTTTCCGTCGTTCATGCTCTTGGCGGGCTCCGGATGCTGGCCGTCCGCCTTGAAAAGCGGATTGCCGCCCTCGGGTTGCAGAAGATTGACTGTCACTGTCGCCGCCGGGCCGCCTTTGAGCAGCGGTTGGTGCCCAGCGCCGTTGGGCGTTTGGTTGACCGCAACCTTGTCGCCCCAGCGCTCGCGGTGCAGGCGCTTGAGGATTTCCAGCGCGCCGCGGGCACCACCCTTTCGAACTTCAGCCACGAGAAGAACCTCTCCCTCGGCCAGCGCTACCCCGATTGATTCGATAAATTGGAAATATCGGGTCCGCTTGCCTGCGTTCCGATCTTCGTTGCCTCTGCGTTTCCAAAGGTAGAAGGTGCTCTGATCGATTCCTGCGGCGGCACAGGCCGTTTTCACCAAGTTGCCGGCGCGAAGGTACGCCTCCAGCTTCGCCTGGACTTCCGGGGTGATCTTCGGCTTGCGTCCTGCCTTGCTCTTTTTGGTTGATGCTTCCTCATTCATGCGCGGCTGCTAAAAGAAACGGGGCGATCTCGGTGCCCCCGAGGTAATGCTGGCGCTCGGGGACCCATCTGACCAACCGCATTATAGTCGTATCCCACACCGGATTCAATGCGATGCGGGAGATCGGGCACACTCATCGCTCACCAGGTGAATCCACTCAATTGAGGCTTGTGTGCTGCGCTCGACACCACCGATTGCCGCAACTTGCAGCTCGCCCTCAATTGCAAGGTGGTCTGTCGAGGTGAGAGATCAAAGCGCGCCGGACCACTGACCAGAACTAGTGTCGCTGCACGCTCCGAAGGCAAGTTGCTCGTATCCGACCAACTCCTGAGGGATTCGGATGCCCTGTCCGAACCACTCGGCCACGCGGTCCGCCAAGGCGGGCCCCAACCAATCGACGCACCCGAGTGGGATCGCCAAGGTTCCAACCCGAGGCAGGTCGGCCCCTTCCGCCCGCTCCAATAAACGGCAATAGCAGCCGAAATGGGGTGAAACGGCAGGTAATCCGACTTCGACGAGGGCCGACGAAGCGCGAACAGGAATTATCAGCCCCTTGGGATCGAGATCCCCGAAGTAGAGCAACCTTCCATCCCATTGGACCTGCGTGACGATATTCTGGAGGAAAGGGGCGGAGGCTTCAAAGCTGGTTCCGCTGCCATAAGCGACTGCCGCCCACGCGCACCGTTCCGCGTTCCAACGAACGCACGAGTCGAAGGCAGAGTGGTTCTCCACAATGAATACCGGACCCTCCTTCTGCTGCGGGCCGCGTTCCCAGACCAACGGTGGGGTCACCTGATAACAACGCAAGAGCGGCAGGGAAAGCCTGCCACTCCGGAACAAGACGCTCTTGCGAATGACGTCGAGCTTCTTCTCGTCACCGAACAACTCGACCGAGCGCTCCTTGATCGGGACCATGCACCTCGCGGCACCGCCGGCTGCTAGAAACTCATGTACCCGCCGTACGACATCCAGTTGTTGGGGATTGCGCAGCGTGGCAGCAAAAGAAAGCGCGGGAGTCCAAGGAAAATCCGCTGAATCCAAAGCGGGCCGCGGAACGCGGGTCTCGACCAAAACGAGTTGGATCCAGCGGGGAAGGTGGGGCTCCGACACGCAGTCGAAGTGCACGCGACCGGTGGGAAGCATCACCTTACCGCCCGCCCGGAGAGAGTGCAGCAGTTCGTGCATACGGCGGCGTTGGTCCAAGCCAGTGAGCGCGGGAAAGACCTTGCCGAAAGCGATGCAGAGATCCGGAAAGCGCACCCGCTTAAGGCCCTTGGCAATGGAGCGGATCTCCTCCAAGAATTGGCATTCCATTTCGTTCATGGCTTGAGATTCGCCGCCGCGGCTTCGATGGCGGAACGGCCGGACTCGCTATCCTGGGTTACCACCTTGTCGCCCGACCTCCGGTCGCGATGGGTATTGCGCAAGCGGATGATGCGCGGGAACACTTCGAGTGCACCCAGATCGTTGATGCCGGTCGCGTAGACAAGCTGCACGCCCATCTGACTGGCGACCCGCATCTGAATCTCGACGAAGTCGCGCAGGGACGCCTTCCCGAAAGGATTGTCCAGAATCAGGATGCCGGCTTCGTGGGAACGCCGGTCACCTTCGCGCGACCTTCGGCGCAGTTGCGCGAGCGAGGCGTAGAGAAGGATGGCGGCGGTGAGTCGTTCGCCGTCGGAGAAATTGCCGAACTCCACGATGTCGTGGCGGTGTGGGCTCAGCACGAGTTCCGGCTTGAGCAGGGTCACCTTGAAAGGCGTGGCGATTTCCCTGGCTGCGGCGAAGGCCAGCTCATGACCGTCGGGAATCGCTTTCTCCTGCACCATGCGGTCCACTAACATGCCGAGCCTTTCCCGACAGACCACGGGCTCCGGGGTCGGCGGGGTTTTGATCCGCAGGAAGGGTTGGGAAGCCCATCCGGACATGGATTCTGGCATGACACTGGCCCGCTCCGCTTGGGAGAGGAGGGAGATGGCCTCGCGAGCAACGTTATGAAGCTGGTGGACCACGATGTCCTTGTCTTCGTTGAAAGACGCGATCTCTGCTCGCAGCACCTTCTGCCGTTCTTCGTAGCCCGCCTTCAATTCGCCGCAACGCGCAAGCAGCTCCGCTTTCGGGAGTGAGGGCAGCTTGTCGCGGGAGGCGGACGGAAGCTTAGCGAAATCTTCCCTTCGGGGAATCGCCAGCAGGATCTCCACGAGGCGGTCTACCTCCCCGGACGTCTGCTGGTGCTCCATGCCGAGTCGCTCGGCTGCTTTCTTGGCCTCGTGGGCCAGCTTCTGCACCGCTTCTCGTTCGTCGGGTAGCGAGGGCATGATGCCGCCACCTTCCTCGATATGACCTTCAAGGAGACCGAGCAGTGGTTCGCCGGCGGCGATATCCGTATTTATCCGGCCGGCTTCGTCTTTCTTGATGCCGAGACGACCCTGAATCTCCTCCAGGCTGGCATTGGCCTGATCGATGGATGCGGTGAGTTCAGCCTCCTTCGCCCGGGCATCCGAGGACGTTTCGGGGCGCGCCGCCCCGGGCGGAAGCCCTTGGCCTTGTTTGTGTGCGCGGGCCTTGCGCGCGGCCCTCGCCTTGTCCAAGGCTACCCCTGCGCTCGTGACGCGCACATGAGCTTGCATCCTTCGCCTCTCGGCTTGCGACTTGCGCTCCGTTAGGTCGCCAATTTCGAGAAAACGCGAAACGTCGCCTTGATCGAGCGAGCCCCGTCGCTGGACATAGCTGGCTTCGAGTCTGCCGCGCACGATCTCCGCCTCATGGATCTGCCCCGACAGCGCATCGTTGCCATATCGGCTCTCGAACGCGGCAAGCAGGCTTGTGTAGCGGGATCGGGCGCTGCCGATGGAATATACTTCGACCGGCCCGATGTCGGAGAAGTGCTGGATGGCAGCACGCTCCTTCTCCAACTCGGCAAGCCGGCCCCGGCATGCCGCGACCGTTTCCACGGCCACCTTAAAACCGGCTTCCAGCCCAGCTTTTTGGTGTTCCAACCCGTCAATTTGATGAGAAAGCCCCTCAAGGCTCTGGAGAAGGTCGCCACGTCGTTCCGTCCAATTTTCCTCATGGCGCTCAAATTCGGAAACGTAAGCCTTGAGCTTCTGCACCCCTGCCGCCAGAGCGGGAAGCGACTTGTGAATGGAGATGGCATCCGATCTCAGCCTCTCCGCCTCGGCCTGCCACATTGCGGCTTCCTCGCGGCTTTGTTCGGCCTGGTGTTTCGCTTGCCGTGCCGCCTCGTCCTTCTGTAGGTGCTCCACCTCCAGTCTAGCGAGAACTCCGCCGCCGAACTCCGCCCGGAAGTCCGAAAGGCGCTTCAAAACCGCCGCAGTTGCCTGCCGTTCTTCCTCAAGCGCGCGAATTTTTTGCTCCGCCTTCTCAAGCCGGCGCTGGATCGCA